>NZ_JAMOKY010000079.1:0-446 GCF_024499815.1 Stenotrophomonas testudinis
CGCGTGGCCCAGCGGGACGACGCGCCGCAGCGTGCGGTGGCCGCCGCGCAGCCGGCGCTGAGCCCCAGCGTGCCGGCCAGCAGCACCCGCCACCTGCCCTTCGGCGATGTCGGCAGCCTGCAGGCACGGCCGTGGCCGAAGTCCAGCCTGGCCCCGGCCGGGGGCGGCGCGCTGAACGCCAGCTTCCCGACCTCGTCCGGCGGCGCCGCGTTCTACCCGTTCGAGCCGCGCCTGCAGGAAGAACTGCCAGCGCCGCAGCGCCCGCGCGACTGACGCGTGCGGGCCCATGCCCCGCCACTGGCGGGGCCCTCCTTCCCCCTCTCCATCCCGATCCGGAGGTTGCCGTCCGATGACTCACCGACTCCGCACGCAGGCCATGGGCCTGCTCGCCCTGACCCTGCCACTGGTGGCCTGTGCCCAGCCCGCCGCGCCGACCGCGCCGCAGG
>NZ_JAMOKY010000010.1:0-113016 GCF_024499815.1 Stenotrophomonas testudinis
GGGCGGGGGGGGGGGGCGCCGGCCAGAGCGCGGGGGGGGTGGGGGGGGGTGTAGGCGGGGGTGGTTTTTTGCACCCCCGGGGGGGGGGGGGCGGGGGGGCGCGCCGCGGGGGCCCCCCCCCCCAACCGCATCCATCACGCCGGGCATGGCCCGGCGCTACCCGGCGGTCGTTACCCGTATGGCCAACAACTCGCCGCCGCCCTGCAATGCATGCCGCTGCCTTACACCGGCGGCCAACCATGCGGTATCTCCTGCCTGCATCGGCGGCAGCCCGCTGTCCGCGCCGAACTCTGCATGCCCGGCCAGCAGGTACAACGCCCAGGCCACGCCCGGTTCGCAGAAGAAGAACATCGACCCCACCAGCGGCCGGTGCAGCAGCTCGGCCTGCAGCTGCTCCCGCTTCCACATCAGGTTGAAATCGTGGGTGGTGCCATCGACGAGCTCGCCGTCCAGCGCTTCCTCGCCGGCAAAGCGCACGCGACCGTGTGGCGGCAGCACCTCGGCCACGCGGCCATCGGCGAAACGCAGGCGCACGCCATTGCCCTGCAGCAGCACCAGCTCGCGCTCCACGCCGGGGAACGCCGAAAACGCGGCGTCCTGTTCGATCTCGGCCACCGACAGGCGCAGCGCCCAGTCATCGCCCTGCGCGGGAAGGCGCAGGATCTCGCGGGTCCAGCCCAGGCCATTGCGCCAGCGTTCGCGGCGGTAGTCCAGGCTGGAAATCACCTGGCTCGGGGTGCGCAGCAGAGCTTCTATGTCCATGCGCGCATTGCATCATGCCGCGCGCGTTCGCGCATCACCGCGCAGCCACGCCTGCCTCACCGCACTGCGGCGCCAACAGCCTCGAATGCTGCAGCCATTGCGGATCAGGGTAATAGGCAAACACCAGGGTGCCGCCGCGCAGCGAATCGATCAGCGGCCGCGATACCGACAGGCGCACCGCCGGGCAGCCGAGGCTGCGGCCGAGCCGGCCCTGCAGCCGGGCCATGGTCGGGTTCACGTAGGCCGCGCCGTGAATGACGATGGCACGGCCGCGCGCCTTGTCGTTGAAGCCCGGCTCCAACCCGTCCAGGCGCAACGAATAGCCGTTGCCGCCCATGTAGGTTTCCTGCGCGGTGAACGCACCGATGCTGGACATGAAGCTGCCATCGCGGTTGGAGAAGTGCTCGGTGCGGTTGCCGCCACTATTGCGACCATGCGCCACCCATTCCTCGAACAACAGCCGCTGCCGTGCCAGGTCGAACACCCACAGGCGCTGCTCTGTGGACGGCCGCGAATAATCGATCACCCCCAGCCGCTCGGCCTTGATGCCCAGTTCCGGCCGCTGCAGGGCGCAGCGGAGTGCCGTAGCCGCCAGCTTCAAAACGTGGCGGTCGGCGTTGGGCGCCGTGCGCGCCAGCAGCGCGGTCAGGTCGTCGGTGCTGGCGGTGGCCGGCTGTGCCGCCGCCACCGCGCCACCTGCGGCAAGAAGTGCAAGCAGGCCCCAGGCGGCCTGCCAGCGCGTGCGTGAAGCAATCATGGGCACACGGTATTCACTCAGGACTTCTTCGAGGTGGGCGTGGCCGGCTCGGATTCCAAGACCGGCTGCAACCCCGATTCAGCCGCGCTTGGGCGCACCGCCGGCAGCGAGGTGACCAGCAGGGTCGTGCCCGGCACCAGCACCTGGTACAACTGGCGTGCGAAATCAGTCGGCAGCGCCATCGGCAGCGACGGCGTCGCCAGCAGGTCCGGGGTGGCCTGCGCGCGGTCCTGGCCCAGCAGCGGGTAGGCGGTCCACTGGTGCAGGCGCTGCTGGGTGTCCAGCGGGCTCGGCGTTTCGCTGAAGCCCTGCCCCATCACGAACAGGGTCGTGCCCTGGAACGCCGGCAGCGCATCGGCGCGCAGCGGCGATTCGCCGATCATCACGCCATCGCGCAGCACGTACAGGCGCTGGTCGTGCAGGCTGACCAGGATGCCGACCTGGCCGCTGGGCGCGGCCGCATCATCCCACCAGGCCTTGGCCGGGCTGGCGCCTTCGGTTTCCGGCAGCGCCTGGCCGCGCGCGTTCACCGGTGCCAGCACCGCCGGGTACGCCAGGGTCATCGGCGCGCTTTTGGCGTCGGCCACCACCACCGTATCGCCGCGCTGGGTTTCACTGAACAACTTCTGCGCGAAAGCCTGCGGCAGGCGCACGCAGCCGTGCGAGGCCGGGTGCCCGGGCAGGCTGCCGCCGTGCAGGGCGATGCCGTCCCAGGTCAGCCGCTGCATGTAGGGCATCGGCGCGCTGTTGTAGAGGTTGGATTTGTGGTCCTTGTCCTTCTGCAGGATCGTGAACACGCCGGTCGGCGTTTCATGGCCGGCCTTGCCCGAGCTGATCGTGCTCAGGCCGATGGCGATGCCGTTGCGGTACACGTAGGCGCGCTGCTCATCCAGGCTGACCACCAGCACGATCGGGCCGGCTGGCGACACTTCCGGGTGCCACAGGTATTCACCGGGTTTGAGATCGGTCGGGCCGCGCACTTCGGCGGTGGCGGTGGTGCTCTTGGCGGCAGGCGTCGCGGCCTGCGCCACCAGCGGCAGGGCCAGGGCAAGTGCGAGCATCAGGGGAAGACGGGGCAGGCGCATCCAGCAGATTCCAATCCGTGGGGAACCCTCAACCTACACCATCGGCGGTGAGGCGCCACGCCACATTCTGCATCTGCCAGAAAGAGAAATGCCCGGCGACACAGCCATGTGTCGTACCGGGCACTCGTTACGTCCTTGTCGGCCTGCTGCCACCCCCTCGCATCCTGCGCTGTGGGGGCGGCGTTGCATCCTGCACGCGGCCGCATTCGTCCTGTTTATATCTCAGCCCCTTCCACAGGTCTGTGATGCCACCATCCTGGTGATTGGTGCCGCATCCCTGCGACGGTCGGTGGGCACGGCCTTCCTGTCCGTGTCCGATGAACCAGCCTCCTGCCGGTCCCGACGATCCTGCTGTCAACGCCTGGGTACAGAGCGCACCGGTACCGATCCGGGTACCGGATCCGCTGGCAACATCGTGTTGCCGACGGTGATCCGCTGTCGATTCCGTTCGACGATTGCTGTCCCTATCCCCTTCACCTGCGTCAGGTCCTCGACGCGATGAAACGGGCCATGTCTGCGCCGGTGCTCGACGATTGCCGCGGCCTTTACGGCCCCGACCATCGCCAGTCCCTGCTGAAGCGCCTGGGCATCGGCCCGGTTGATGTCGATCGGCTCGGCGGCTTGCGCCCCCACCACCCACATCACCAGCACCAACGCCCTGAACACGACTGACCAAGGCACGACGTGTATCTCCTTGTGGTTCTGGCCGTCCCGACCGGCAATCCCGTCGGTCGAAACAGTGTCCGCCACCACATGTGCACAGCCTATCGGTTTCGGCGATTTCTAAAAGCCAGCCAAATACCCGACGTGCTGTAGGAAAAACCCTACCCCCGGCACAGGCGTAGAATGGCGGCATCACATGCCCATGCAACCGGAGTTTCAGATGGACAGCGCCAAGCTCGGCCAATTCGTCAATGACAAGTGGGACAGCGAGATCGTCCCGCAGTTGGTCGACTACATCCGCATCCCCAACAAGTCGCCGATGTTCGACGCCAATTGGGTACAGAACGGCTACATGGAACAGGCGGTCACCCTGATGGAAAACTGGGCCAAGGCCCAGCAGCTGCCCGGCCTGAAGGTCGAGGTGGTGCGCCTCGAAGGCCGCACCCCGCTGATTTTCCTGGAAATTCCCGCCACCGGCGCCGAGACCGGCGACGACACCATCCTGCTGTACGGGCATCTGGACAAGCAGCCGGAAATGACCGGCTGGGATGACGACCTCGGCCCGTGGACCCCGGTCCTGCGCGGCGACAAGCTGTATGGCCGCGGCGGCGCCGACGACGGTTACGCCATCTTCGGCTCGCTGGCCGCGGTGCTGGCCCTGCAGGCCCAGGGCCTGCCGCACGCCCGCTGCGTGGTCCTCATCGAAGCCTGTGAAGAGTCCGGCAGCTACGACCTGCCAGCCTACGTCGACCACCTGGCTGACCGCATCGGCAAGCCGTCGCTGGTGGTCTGCCTGGATTCGGGCTGCGCCAACTACGACCAGCTGTGGTGCACCACCTCCCTGCGTGGCCTGACCGGCGGCAACTTCACGGTCAAGGTGCTCAACGAAGGCGTGCATTCCGGCGATGCCTCCGGCGTGATCCCGTCCAGCTTCCGCCTGCTGCGGCAGATCCTGTCGCGCATCGAGGACCAGGAGACCGGCCGCATCCTGATCGACGGCATGAACGTGGAGATCCCGGCCGAGCGCCAGGCCCAGGCCAAGCGTGCCGCCGAAGTGGTTGATACCGAGATCTTCGAGAAGTTCCCGATGGTCGACGGCCTGCGCCCGATGAACGAGGACCTGACCGAGCTGGTGCTCAACCGCACCTGGCGCCCGGCGCTGTCGGTCACCGGCGTGGGCGGCATGCCGCCGCTGGAATCGGCCGGCAACGTGCTGCGCCCGCAGACCTCGGTAAAGCTGTCGCTGCGCCTGCCGCCGACCGCCGACGGCAAGACCTGCGGCGAACTGCTGAAGGAAGCACTGCTGCGCGATCCGCCGAACGGCGCCCAGGTCACCCTGGACCTGGAAAAGGCCTCCACCGGCTGGAATGCCCCGGCCATGGCGCCGTGGCTGACCCAGGCCATCGACGACGCCAGCCAGGCCTTCTTTGGCAAGCCGGCGATGTACATGGGCGAAGGCGGCTCGATCCCGTTCATGGGCATGCTGGGTGAGAAGTTCCCGGGCGCCCAGTTCATGATCACCGGCGTGCTCGGCCCGCACTCCAACGCGCACGGTCCGAACGAATTCCTGCACATCCCGATGGGCAAGAAGGTCACCGCCTGCGTGTCGAAGGTCATCAGCGAGCACTACGCCGCCAGCCTGCGTGGCGAGACCAGCGGCTCGCCGGTGGCTGCCGACAGCGGCACCCGCCACGGCGACCACGGCTGCTGCTGATCGCACACCCGTGACGGACGCAGCCTGGCCTTGCTAGGCTGCGTCCACCCCAAGCGGAACGCATGCACATGAATGGTCTGTTCGGCAGCAGCAGCTGGCTGTACATCCTGCTGGTCGGTTTCTTCGTCGGCCTGCTCGGGCGTTTCTTCATGCCCGGCAACAACCGCATGGGCTGCCTGCTGACCATCGTGCTCGGCATCGTCGGCGCCCTGGTGGCCGGCTGGTTCGGCCAGTACATGGGCTGGTATTCCCCCGGCGAGCCGGCGGGTTTCCTCGGCGCGGTGGTCGGCGCGGTGGCCGTGCTGGCGCTAATGCGGCTGTTCACCCCACGCCGCTGATACCCCTCTTCCCTCTTTCCCCCTGAGCTTGGCGCGTCCGTGGCGCCCGGAACTGCCTGCATGACCGAACCTGCTTCCGATCCCCAGCGCAGCGCGCAGCGCCTGCAGTGGGCCCGCACCCAGCTGGACGATGCCAACGCGGTGGTCGAACGCGCCTCGGTCGACGCCGGCCTGCGCAGCTACTGGCGCACCACCAGCACGCGCGGCAGCCACATCGTGATGGATGCCCCGCCCGCTCTGGAAGACCCGCAGCCGTGGCTGCGCATGCGCGGCCTGCTGCACGACCACGGCCTGCGCGTGCCTGCCCTGCTGGCCGGGGATCTCGAAGCCGGTTTCCTGCTGCTGGAAGATCTCGGTGGCCCGACCCTGGCCAAGGTGCTGGACGAGCGCAATGCCGATGCCTGGTTCAGCCGTTCCATCGACCAGCTGCTGCGCCTGCAGGCGATTCCGGTGCCCGACGATTTTGGCCGCTTCGGCGAAGCGCTGCTGCAGCGTGATGCCGGCCTGTTCGACGAATGGTTCCTGCAGCGCCACCTCGGCATCACCCTCGACGGCGCCGAGGCCGAGGGTCTGCAGCAGGCACAGCGCCTGCTGATGGACAACGCGCTGGGCCAGCCCCAGCTGATGACCCATCGCGACTACATGCCGCGCAACCTGATGCCGGTCGACGATGGTCCGGCCATCCTCGATTTCCAGGACCTGGTGCGTGGCCCGATCGCCTACGACGCGGTGAGCCTGTTCAAGGACGCGTTCCTGAGCTGGCCGCTGCCGCGCGTGGATGCCTGGCTGGCGCAGTACCACCAGCGCGCGCTCGACGCTGGCCTGCCGGTACCCGACCGTGCCACCTTCCTGCGCGATGCCGACTGGATGGGCATCCAGCGCCACCTGAAGTGCCTGGGCATCTTCAGCCGCCTGCGCTACCGCGACAACAAGGGCCACTATCTGGACGACGTGCCGCGCTTCATCGGCTACCTCGATGAAGTACTGCCACGCTACTCCGAACTGGCCGCGCTGCAGCAGCTGCTGGACGAACGCATCAAGCCGGCACTGGCCGACCTGGCCGCACCGATGCGCGTGGTGCGCTGATGAAAGCGCTGATCTTCGCCGCCGGCCTCGGCGAGCGCATGCGCCCGCTGACCCTGCACACGCCCAAGCCGCTGCTGGCAGTGGCCGGCAAGCCGCTGATCGTGTGGCACCTGGAGCGGCTGGCCGCGCTGGGCATACGCGAGGTGGTGGTCAATACCGCCTGGCTGGCCGAGCAGTTCCCGGCCACGCTGGGCGATGGCAACCAATGGGGCCTGCAGCTGCACTTCGTGCACGAAGGCGAAACCCCGCTGGAAACCGGCGGCGGCATCCTCAATGCCCTGCCGCTGCTGGGCGATGCGCCGTTCCTGGTGGTCAACGGCGATATCTGGACGGACTTCGATTTCGCCACCCTGCCCGCCGAACCGCAGGGCAAGGCGCATCTGGTACTGGTGGACAACCCGGCGCAGCACCCCGAGGGCGATTACCGCCTGGATGCGCAGGGCCTGCTGCACCACGACCGCACCGGGCCGTGCCTGACCTACGCTGGCATCGGCGTGTACCGGCCGTCGATCGTGGCGGACTGGCGCGCGGTGATCGGCGATGCGCCGGGCAGCGAACGCGTACCGCCGAAGTTTTCGGTGGTGCCGCTGCAGAAGCATTTCATGGCGCAGGGGTTGATGACCGGGCAGCACCATCGCGGGCGCTGGACCGATGTCGGGACAGTGGATCGGCTGCGCGCGCTGGATACGGAGTTGGCAGCGAACCGCTGAGCCCCTCGTGGCTGGATGCCTGATTGGTAGAGTCGAGCTTGCTCGACTGCAAAGCCGTGCTTGGCCGGGCAGGATGGGTACGGACAATTTCCGTGCGCGTCCAGCCACGGAAAAGAAAACGAAAAGCAAAAGCGGATCGCGTCGCTACGCTCGCTCACTTGCTCCTGTAGAGCCGAGCCCGCGCTCGGCTGCCTTTGGCCGTCCGCCAGAATTCAAGAAAGCCGAGCATAGGCTCGGCTCTACAGAAACAAATCATCCACGCATGGCGTGGATCTACTGTGTCGACCAAGGTCGACACCCACCAAGAGCGGAGCACATCAGATCCGAGGTCGAATTCCGAGGCCACCGGCCAACTGTCGAAGGCGGGGCGCTGTGGGCTTGCGGGTGTGAGCCGCATGGATGCGGCGATCAAGCCCCCGTGGATGGGTTTACGGCGTCCCCGCAAGCCCACAGCGCCCCACCTCCCCTCAGGAAGCCAGCACTTGATTTTGACGTTGCTCTGGCTTGCAGCGGGTGCAGGGCAGCAGCCCTGCAAAGAAAACCCCACCCTCAGTACCGGGGCCGGCCTTCTTCCAGCACCTGGCGCAGGAACGGCACCGTGATCCGCCGCTTCGCCGCCAGCGACTCCCGGTCCAGCCAGTCCAGCAGCGTGATCAGCCCACCCAGCTCGCGCCCGGTGTGCGACAGCAGCCACTCGATGGCCGCCTCGTCGATAGCCAGCCCGCGCCGCAGCGCGCGCTCGCGCAGCACCGCCGCCCGGCCTTCCTCGTCCAGCGGCTGCAGCAGCACCCGCACGCACTGGCCCAGCCGCGAACGCAGGTCCGGCAGCACCAGGCCCAGTTCGCCCGGCGCGTGCTGCGCCGTGTACAGCACTGCTACCCCCGCCGCGCGCGCGCGGTTGTGGAAGTCGAACAGCGCGATCTCGTCCTCGCGGTGGCCCGCCACCGCATCCAGGCCGTCCAGCGCCACCAGCTCGCGCTGCTCCAGGCCATCCAGCGCCGCCGCCACCCGGCCGACCGCGCCGGCCAGCGGCACGTAGGTCGGCAGGCGCCCGGCCTGCTGCGCGCTGGAACACATCGCCAGCGCCTGGTGGGTCTTGCCAGTGCCCGCCGCACCTTCCAGGTAGACCCAGTCATGGCTGGCGCCCACCGCGATCGCACGCAGCTGCGCCAGCGCGCCATCCGGCGCGCCGATGAAGGTCTCCAGGCGCTGGTCCCGCGGGTAATGCAGGGCCAGCGGAAGTTGCGGCACACCAATCACTTCGGGTCCGGGCCGTGCTCGTAGGGGTCGAGGATGATATGGGGTGCGTCGATCACGCCATCAAGCACGATGGCCGGCTTTTCGCCGACGTACAGCTCGCTCTGCCGGTAGCGCTGGTGCGCATAGCGCAGCAGCACGTTGCTGACCGCCGCTACCGGCAGCGCCAGCAGCATGCCGAGGAAGCCGAACAGCTGGCCACCGGCCATCACCGCGAAGATCACCGCCACCGGGTGCAGGCCGATCTTGTCGCCGACGATGCGCGGGGTCAGGACGTAGCTTTCCAGCAGCTGGCCCACGGTGAACACCACGCCCACCAGCAGCAGCAGCTTCAGGTCGATGCCCTGCGCCTGCACCAGCGCCGCCACCACCGCCATCACGATGCCGGTGGTCGCGCCCAGGTACGGGATGAAGCTGATCAGGCCGGCCACCAGGCCGATCAACAGGCCCAGCTTCAGGCCGACCAGCGACAGGCCGGCAGCGTAGATCACGCCCAGCGCCACCATCACCAGGAACTGGCCACGGATGAACGCACCCAGCACCTCGTTGGATTCGCGCGCCAGGTTGGTGATCGTGCCGATGTGGTTGCGCGGGATCACCGAGGCGACGCGCTCGACCAGCTTGTCCCAGTCACGCAGGAAGTAGAACGCCAGGATCGGCAGCAGCGCCAGGTTGACCATCCAGGTCACTACGGTGAAGCCCGAGCGCGAGACGTAGCCCATGAAGGTCGTGGCGAAGCCGCCGGCCTGCTGCCAGTGGCTGCGCACCCACTCGATCAGCCGGTCCGGGTCCATCCACTGCATCACTTCCAGGCCGGTCTTCTGCTCGAACCACGGGATGGCGGTCTGCATCAGCCAGGCCTGCGCCTGCGGCACGGCGGCCATCAACGTGGTGATCTGGCGCTCGATCATCGGCACCAGCACCAGCAGCAGCGCGGTCACCACCAGCACCATCGCCACGAACACCAGCACCACGCCGGTGTTGCGCGAGCGGCCGGTGGCCTCGATGCGGTCGACCAGCGGGTCACCCAGCCAGGCCAGCGCCAGGGCCAGCACGAACGGGGTCAGTATGGGGGCCAGCAGCCCCACCACCCAGCCGATCAGCAGGGCGACGGCCACGTACTTCAGCCGTCGCAGGAACTGCGCGATTTCCGCCTCCGGGGATTGGATCATCGCAGTCTGTACTCGTTGCTGACCTGGGCCGGCTGCGGTGCGCCGGTGCTGTCATCGATCGGCGCCGGCAAGGCCGGCAGGGTTGCCGACGGCACCAGCACGCCGTTGTCGCCCAGCATGCGGTTGAAGCCGGCCAGACCGGTGGTCATTTCCAGGTTCAGCTCCAGGTGGTCGGCCGTCGCCCGCAGCGGGGTGACGTTGCGCACCACCGGCACCTCGCGCAGGCCGGCGGCCAGGCGCAGGTATTCATCGGTGCTGTTGATGCCGGTCACCACCACACGGTAGGTACCGGCCGCACCGGTGGCCGCGCCCGCCTTCGCGTAGCGCTTGACCAGGGCATCGGCGGCGCCGTCGGCACCGGCGGCCATGGCGCGCATGGCGTTGGCGTCCTTGGTGGTCCACTTGTTCAGCTCGCGGCCGTTGTCGACGAACACCCAGTCCGCCTGCCAGCCGCCATTGGCGCGGTACAACTTGCCGATCAGCTGCATCGGCGGCGAGTAGCGCGACGAAGCACGGGACACCGCTGCGCTGTCCTGGCGCCAGATGGCCCCGGCCAGCGCCTGTTCGGCGGCACCACCGCTGGGCAGGCCCAGCTTGTAGCCACGCTCGATGGCGCGGTTCAGCAGCGGACGGGCCGCATTGGCCTGCTGCACGCTGACCAGGCGCGGGCCACTGCCGTCATCCACGGCCAGCCAGACCACCGGCTTCGGCCGCGGCTGCGGCCACAGCGGCAGGCCCAGGGCCGAGGCCAGCGCATCGACGTCATCCTCGCGGAAGCGGGCGACCAGCAGGGTCCGGTAACTGGGGGCGCCACTGGCGCCGACGCTCTGGTCCTGCTTGAAGTCGTAGCTGGCCACGTAATCCTTGGCGTTGCGCAGGGCCTGCACGACGCCCGGGCGCGCGGTCACGTTGCGGTCGCCGGACAACTTGCCCAGAACCACGCTCAGGGCACGGGCCAGGCCACCGTTGCGGTCGGCCTCGGCCTGGCTGTTGACGGGCACTTCGGCCTCGTAGGCACCACTGGCGGTGGCGACATCTCCCTCGGTGCGAAGGGCGCTCTGGGCCATCGTGGCCACCGGCAGGCACAACGCAAGGAGCAGGGCGGGAATAAGGCTGCGGCGCATCAGGACATCCATTGGCTCGACGTATCCGGGGGGAATTGTTGCCCGAATACGGACTTTGCGCCAATGCGGCCTGTTAAAATCGTCCATTCAACCCCTGCCAGCGCCGACGCCCGTGACCAACACCCCGTCTTCCGCCCCCTCCCCCCTCACCTACCGTGACGCGGGTGTCGACATCGACGCCGGCAACGAGCTGGTCGAGCGGATCAAGCCCCTGGTCAAGCGCAGCTTCCGTCCGGAAGTGATGGGCGGCCTGGGCGGCTTCGGCGCCCTCTTCGACCTGTCCAACAAGTACCGCGAGCCGGTGCTGGTGTCGGGCACCGACGGCGTCGGCACCAAGCTGAAGCTGGCCCACCAGCTGAACCGCCACGATACGATCGGCATCGACCTGGTCGCCATGTGCGTCAACGACGTGCTGGTGCAGGGCGCCGAGCCGCTGTTCTTCCTGGACTACTTCGCCACCGGCAAGCTGGACATCGACACCGCCGCGGCGGTCGTGGGCGGCATCGCCAACGGCTGCACCGAGGCCGGCTGCGCGCTGATCGGCGGCGAAACCGCTGAAATGCCCGACATGTACGCCCCGGGCGAGTACGACCTGGCCGGCTTCACCGTCGCCGCGGTCGAAAAGAGCGAACTGAAGGACGGCGCCAGCGTGGCCGCCGGCGACGTGCTGATCGGCATCGCCTCCTCCGGCCCGCACTCCAACGGCTACTCGCTGGTGCGCCGCATCTACGACCGCGCCGGCCAGCCGGCCGACCTGGAGCTGGAAGACGGCGTCAAGCTGGTCGACGCGCTGATGGCGCCGACCCGCCTGTACGTCAAGCCGATCCTGTCGCTGCTGAAGTCGCACGGCGCCGCCATCCACGGCATGGCCCACATCACCGGTGGCGGCCTGACCGAGAACATCATCCGCGTGGTGCCCGACGGCCTCGGCCTGGACATCCAGGCCTCGGCCTGGCCGCTGCCGCCGGTGTTCCAGTGGCTGCAGAAGGAAGGCGCGGTGGTCGACAGCGAGATGTGGCGCACCTTCAACTGCGGCATCGGCTTCGTGCTGATCGTCGCCCCGGAGCAGGTCGCCGCGGTGTCCGAAGCCGTGCAGGCGCAGGGCCTGGACCACTGGCCGATCGGCCAGGTGGTCACCGCCAGCGGCGCCGAACGCGTCCGCATCGCCTGATCGGCACCCCAGGAGCCCGCATGGACGCTACGCCCCCGTTGTCCGCCGCACCGGTGCCGCCCCCGGCAGCGGTGGTGCCCGCACTGACCGCACAGGACATCGACCACCTGCGCCTGCTGTCGATCTTCCATTACGTGGTGGCCGGCCTGGCCGCTGTGTTCGGGCTGATCTTCTGCATGCACATCGTGATGGGCATCGCCATGCTCAGCGGCGCCCTGCCGATGAACTCCAACGGCCAGGCCACGCCGCTGCACGAGCAGCAGTTCATGGGCTGGATGTTCATCATCATGGGCGGCTGCGCGGTGTCCTTCGGGCTGGGCCTGGCGGGCTTCATCGCCTATGCCGGGCGCTGCCTGAAGCAGCGGCGCCGGCACCTGCTGTGCATGGTGGTGGCTGCCATCGCCTGCCTGTTCACCCCGTTCGGCACTGTGCTGGGCGTGTTCACCCTGGTCGTGCTGCTGCGCCCCCAGGTGAAGGCGGCCTTCGAAGCCAACGCGCCTTCCCACCTCTGAGACACCCGATGGCCGCCGCATGACCGCACGCATCGCCGTACTGGCCTCCGGCCGTGGCAGCAACCTGCAGGCGATCCTTGATGCGATCGACGCCGGGCGCCTGCCGGCCGAGGTGGCAGGGGTCTTCTCCGACCGCCCCGACGCAGCGGCACTACAGCGCGTCGAGCCCGGCCAGCGCTGGGCACACGCGCCGAAGACCTTCAGCGACCGCGCCGCGTACGAACAGGCGCTGGGCGATGCCGTGCAGGCGGCGGCCCCGGACTGGATCGTCTGCGCCGGCTACATGCGCATCCTCGGCGCCGACTTCGTGCAGCGCTTCAACGGCCGCCTGATCAACATCCATCCGTCGCTGCTGCCGCTGCACAAGGGCCTGCACACCCACGCCCGCGCGCTGGAAGCCGGCGATGTCGAGCACGGCGCCAGCGTGCACCTGGTCGTGCCGGAGCTGGATGCCGGCACCGTGCTGGCCCAGGCACGCGTGCCGGTGCTGGCCGGCGATGACGCAGACAGCCTCGCAAATCGGGTGCTGGCGGTCGAACATCCGCTGCTGATCGCCACCCTGCAGCTGCTGTGCGGCGGTCGCCTGGCTGAACGGGAGGGTCAGCCGACACTCGACGGTCACCCCCTGTTTAGCCCGTTGGCTCTAGATTCCGCCGGGAACCTGAACCGGTAACGCCCGTGCACACGCCCCGCTGACTGCGGGGCTGGCATCCTGCCTCCCTCCTGCGGTTCCTGCCCGCCATGAAGAACACGCCTCCGTTGCGCAAATTCCTGCTGCTGCCGTTCGCCGCGCTCGCTTTCGCCGCCTGGGCACAGACCCCGCCGCCGGCCGGGCGCGCGCCTGTGAGCCAGGCACCGCCGGAACCGGCCGTGCCCGCGTTGCCGGCGATGGCCTGGGAGCCGCCGCCGCTGCAGCCGTTCAGCGCCACCTACCAGGCCTTCTACAAGGGCAAGGAAGCGGGCGATGCGACCATGCAGGTCAGCCACACCGGCGGCAACCAGTGGCGGGTGGACATGCAGGTGGTCGGCCGTCGCGGCTTCGCCAGCGTGCTCGGCCTGAACCTGGAGCAGAGCACCGTGTTCGAGGAGCGCAATGGCGTCTACGCGCCCTTGAGCCAGAGCACCGTGCGCAAGGGCCTGTTCCTGGGCAAGAAGGCGGTGGGCACCTACAACTGGGAAGCCGGCACCGCGCAGTGGACCGGTGACGTGAAGAAGGACCGCGCCCAGCCCATCCCGCTGCAGCCCGGCGACCAGAGCGCGCTGCTGCTGAACCTGTCGCTGATGCGCGATGCCCGCCCCGGCGCGGTGATGCACTACCGCTACGTCGAACTGGGCAAGGTGCGCCAGCACGATTACCAGGCCGCCGCACAGACCGAGAACGTCGAGGTCGGCGACCTGTCCTACAACGCACTGAAGGTGTACCGCACCAACGGCGGCAAGAACGAAACCATTCTGTGGATCGCCAACGGTGTCCCCACCCCGGTACGCATCCTGCAACGCGAAGATGGCGAGGACCGTGTCGACCTGCGCCTGATCGAATACCAAGGAGTATGAGCATGACGACCCTGACCCGCCCGCTGACCTGGATCGCTGCTGCCGCACTGTCGGTGGCCAGCCTGCCGGCCATGGCCCTGCAGCCGTTCAAGGCCGATTACCTGGCCAGCTACATGGGCATGCAGGCCAACGGCACCATGACCCTGGCCAACGAAGGCACCGGCAAGTGGCGCTACAACCTGCAGGTGAAGAACCAGCTGGCCGACCTCAGCCAGAGCACCGTGTTCGAGGAAGTGCGTGGCCAGCTGCGCCCGCTCAGCAGCCAGGACCGCTCGGCGCTGCTGGTGAAGAAGCGCAACGTGCAGGCCAACTACAACTGGACCAGCAACCAGGCCACCTGGACCGGCGACATCAAGCCGGACCGCGCCGGCCCGGTCGCGCTGAAGGCCGGTGACATGGATGCGCTGCTGATCAACCTGGCGATCGCCCGCGACCTGGCCGCCGGCAAGCCGCTGACCTATCGCATGGTGGACGAAGGCCGCATCAAGAACCTGACCTACAAGGTCGTGGGCAAGGAAGCGGTGACCGTGGGCGGCAAGAGCTACCAGGCCACCAAGGTCTCGCGCGTGGACGGCGACAAGGAACAGATCGCCTGGATCGTACCCGAGTTCCCGGTGCCGACCCGCATCCTGCAGCGCGAAGGCGGACGCGACGCGCTGGACCTGACCATCAAGGCGTTGAACTGACGCGCGCGGGGTCGGATCCCTTTCCATCGGAAAGGGCTCTGACCCCATTCATGCTTCCGCGCTGCGCGTTCGCCGGGCATGGCCCGGCGCTACCGTAAGAAAAACGCCCGCTTGCGCGGGCGTTTTTCTTACTTCTTCTCTTCGGCTGCGGCCGGCGTGAACTCGGTACGGCAGTCCACCCGGATCTGCTGGCCACTGCTGCGCCAGACGAAGGTGCGGCAATGGCGGTTGCCTTCCTGGCTGTCGTTCACCGCAACGGCATGGAACGACTGGATGATCTCGTCACGGGTGACCGTGCCATCGCCATTCCAGTCCATGTCCTTCTGCTCGATGCCCTTGGTGATGGCCAGGTTGGCGTACCAGGCATAGCCCAGCCACGCCAGCACGATCAGCACCAGGGCCAGCAGCGCCTTGCGGCGGGGGCTGAAGCGGCCGCGCAGGATCACGGCACGCGCCGGATGGTGGCACCGAGCGAAGACAGCTTCTCTTCGATGTTCTCGTAGCCACGGTCGAGGTGGTAGATGCGGTCGATGGTGGTGTCACCGTCGGCCATCAGGCCGGCCAGGATCAGCGACGCCGACGCGCGCAGATCGGTCGCCATCACCGGCGCACCGCTCAGGCGCTCGTGGCCGCGGGCGATCGCCGTGTGGCCTTCCACCTGGATGTCCGCGCCCAGGCGCAGCAGTTCGTTGACGTGCATGAAACGGTTCTCGAAGATCGTTTCGTTGATCACGCCGACGCCGTCGGCCACGCAGTTGAGCGCCATGAACTGCGCCTGCATGTCGGTCGGGAACGCCGGGTACGGCGCGGTGGTCAGGTTGACCGCCTTCGGCCGCTTGCCCTGCATGTCCAGGGTGATGCTGTCTTCGGTGGTCTCGATGGTCGCACCGGCCTCGACCAGCTTGGACAGCACGGCGTCCATGGTGTTCGGGCGCGCGCGGTTCACGGTCACCTTGCCGCCGGTCATCGCCGCAGCCACCAGGAAGGTGCCGGTCTCGATGCGGTCGGGCAGCACTTCATGGCGGCCACCGGACAGGCGCTCGACGCCTTCGATGACCAGGCGGGCGGTGCCCAGGCCTTCGATCTTCGCGCCCAGGGCGATCAGGCAGTGCGCCAGGTCGGTCACTTCCGGTTCCATCGCCGCGTTGTCGAGGACGGTGGTGCCTTCGGCCAGCACGGCGGCCATCAGCACGTTCTCGGTGCCGGTGACGCTGACCATGTCGAAGGTGAAGTGGCCCCCCTTCAGGCGCTTGGCGGTGGCCTTGATGAAGCCGTTCTCGACCACGATGTCCGCACCCAGCGCCTGCAGGCCCTTGATGTGCTGGTCGACCGGGCGCGAACCGATGGCGCAGCCACCGGGCAGCGACACTTCGGCCGCGCCGAAGCGGGCCAGCAGCGGGCCCAGCACCAGGATCGAGGCGCGCATGGTCTTGACCAGCTCATACGGTGCCACGTGCTGGTTGACCGGACGCGGGTCGACCACGATCGCGCTGCCGCGCGACAGGGTGCCCTGGTCGATGGTGACCCTGGCCCCCAGTTCGCCCAGCAGCTTCACCGTGGTGACCACGTCGTGCAGGTGCGGCACGTTGGTGATCTCCACCGGCGCATCGGCCAGCAGGGTCGCGCAGAGGATGGGGAGGACGGCGTTCTTCGCGCCGGAGATGCTCACTTCACCGTGCAGCGCAGCGCCGCCGGTCACAACGATCTTGGCCATGTATTGGGAATCTTCTGCGGTTCAGCCGGCTTCGGCCGGGGTCACGGTTTTCAGCGCCAATGCGTGGATCGCGCCGCCCATCAGGTCGCCCAGGGTGGCATAGACCATCCGGTGGCGGGCCAGCGGCATCTTGCCGGCGAAGGCATCACAGACCACGGTCGCTTCGAAATGCACGCCGTCGTCGCCACGCACGTCGGCGCGGGCGCCGGGCAGGCCGGTTTCGATCAGGTTGCGGATGGTGTCAGCGTCCAACGGGCTTTCCTAATAAAATGAACCCTCATTCTACTTCCGCTGCGTGGCGTCCGCATGGCCGAGTCCTCCCTGCCCCCCCGTTCCGTCGATCCCGCCGCCCTGGTGGCCAGCGGCCGCCGCGTGTTCGAGATCGAGCAGCAGGCGCTGCAGGCCGTCGCCAACGGGCTGGGCGAGGCGTTCCAACAGGCCTGCCAGACCATCCTGGGCAGCCGCGGCCGGGTGGTCGCCACTGGCATGGGCAAGTCCGGCCATGTCGCCCGCAAGATCGCCGCCACCCTGGCCTCGACCGGCACCCCGGCCTTCTACGTGCACCCGGGCGAGGCCGGCCACGGCGACCTGGGCATGATCACCGAGGACGACGTGGTGCTGGCCCTGTCCTATTCGGGTGAATCGGACGAGGTGCTGATGCTGCTGCCGGTGCTCAAGCGCCAGGGTAACGTGTTGATTTCCATGACCGGCCGCCCGCAATCCAGCCTGGCCAAGGCCGCCGACGTGCACCTGGACGTCAGCGTGCCGGCGGAGGCCTGCCCGCTGGCGCTGGCACCGACCTCCAGCACCACCGCCTCACTGGCGATGGGCGATGCGCTGGCCGTGGCCCTGCTCGACGCGCGCGGCTTCACCGCCGACGATTTCGCCCGCTCGCACCCGGCCGGCAGCCTCGGCCGCCGCCTGCTGCTGCACATCACCGACGTGATGCACAGCGGCGAGGACCTGCCCAAGGTCGATGCCGAGGCCAGCCTCAGCCAGGCCCTGGTCGAGATGAGTCGCAAGCGGCTGGGCATGACCGCCGTGGTCGATGCCCAAGGCGTGCTGATCGGCCTGTTCACCGACGGCGACCTTCGCCGCGCGCTGGATACCGAGCTGGACGTGCGCACGGCGAAGATCGCCGAGGTGATGACCCGCAACCCGCGCACCATCGGCGCCGACCAGCTGGCGGTGGAAGCCGCGCGGCTGATGGAGACCCACAAGATCAACGGCCTGATCGTGGTCGATGGCCAGGGCCGCGCGGTCGGCGCGCTGAACATTCATGACCTGTTGCGGGCCCGGGTGGTTTAACCGAGAGTCGGTAGACCCCATTCAGACTGTACCCCGCACCCGCCCCAATCGAGCCTGATGCCCTGATGCCCTGGTCCCCCCTGCCCGCCTTCCCCGCCCACCTGCATGCCACCGCGGCCCGTATCCGCCTGGCCTGCTTCGACGTGGACGGCACCCTCACCGACGGTCGGCTGTACTACGACAAGGACGGCAACGAGAGCAAGGCGTACTTCGTGCAGGATGGTCTGGGTCTGAAACTGCTGCAGCAGCATGGCATCCACCCCGTGCTGATCACCGCGCGCAACAGCCAGTCGGCGCTGCGCCGCGGTGCCGACCTGGGCATCGACACCCAGATCGCGGTGGGCGACAAGCTGGCCAGCGTGCAGGCGCTGTGCGCCCAGCACGGCATCGGCCTGGACCAGGTGGCGTTCATGGGCGACGACCTGCCGGACCTGGCGCCGCTGGGCGCGGTCGGCCTGGCCGTGGCCCCGGCCAACGCCCACCCGTGGATCGCCGAGCGCGTGCACTGGACCACCCGCAGCGACGGCGGCCGTGGCGCCGCCCGTGAGCTCTGCGACGTGCTGCTGGCCGCGCAGGGGCACATCGATGCGGTGCTGGCGAGGTTCGGCGCATGAATGCTCCGACGCTGAACTGGCGCACCGTGCTCGGCATCGGCCTGCTGCTGGCGGCCCTGCTGAGCAGCTGGGCCGCCCTGCGCAACCGCGACAAGGGCCCGGTGCAGACCGGCCAGGACGTCGGCGTGGATTACATCCTGCACGACTTCCAGATCGTGGCGCTGGACGAACAGGGCAAGGAATCGACCACCCTGCGCGCACCGCTGCTGGAGCGCCAGCGCGGCGACCAGACCATCAACATCACCACCCCGCTGTTCGAGATGCCCGACAAGGACGGCCAGCACTGGACCCTGCGCTCGCAGACCGGCTGGCTCAGCGCCAAGGGCGACCAGATGAAGCTGCGCGGTGACGTTTCCGGCGACAGCCCGGCCGCCCCCGGCGTGGTGCCCACCACCTTCCGTACCGACCACCTGGACGTGTTCCCGAAGGAAAGCCGCGCCCGTACCGATGCCCGGGTCACCATGACCCGCCCGGGCATGGAACAGTCCGGCGTCGGGTTCGAGGTGGATTCGAAGAACAACACGTATCATTTCCTCAGCCAGTCCAAGGGCCGCTACACGCCCCAACGCTGATTCCGCCGCTGGCCCGCGACGTCGCCATTGCGACTGGCGCAGGGCCGCAGCCCCCACCCGCCGCCCGGCCTGACCGGGCAGCCTCACCGGTAGAACGGACCCCGATGAAGATTCCCTTTGCTGCCGTGCTCGCCCTTGGTCTCCTGGTCCCCGCCTTCGCGCAGGCCAAGTCCACCGACCGCAACGAGCCCATGAACATCGATGCCGGCGCACAGGCCGGCAACCTCACCGGCGACGGCAAGACCACGCTGTCGCAGGGGGTCGTCATCACCCAAGGCTCGCTGGACCTGCGTTCGTCCGAGGCCGAGATCTACATGAAGGACGGCGAGGCCGTGCGTGCCGTGTTCACCGGCAAGCAGGCCAAGATGAAGCAGCAACTCGATGACGGCACCTGGATGGACGCGGTGGCCGACAAGATCGACTATGACATCAAGACCGAGATCATCACCCTCACCGGCAACTACAAGGTGACCAGCGCGCGCGGTACCAATGCCGGCCAGCGCATGGTCTACAACACCCGTACCGGCGAGATGAATTCCGGTGGCGACGGCAGCCGCGTGCGTACCGTCATTCCGCCCAAGAACAAGACGCCTGCAGCGCCGGCGGCCGGGAGCAAGAAGTAATGCTTGTCGCCAAGGGCCTGCGCAAGAAGTACAAGCAGCGCGAAGTCGTCAAGGACTTCGGGCTGACCCTCGATGCCGGTGAAGTGGTCGGCCTGCTCGGCCCCAACGGCGCCGGCAAGACCACCTGCTTCTACATGATCGTGGGCCTGGTGGAGGCCGATGCCGGCAGCATCGTGCTCGATGGCCAGGACATCACCGGCGACCCCATGTACACGCGCGCCAAGCAGGGCGTGGGCTACCTGCCGCAGGAACCGTCGGTGTTCCGCAAGCTGACCGTGGCTGACAACCTCCGCCTGGTGCTGGAGCTGCGCGACGATCTGGATTCGGCCGGCCGCGAGCGCGAACTCAGCGGCCTGCTCGACGAACTGCAGCTGGGCCACGTGGCCGACCAGCTCGGCGCCAGCCTGTCCGGCGGTGAACGCCGTCGCTGCGAGATCGCCCGCGCACTGGCCGCCAAGCCGCGCCTGATCCTGCTCGATGAACCCTTCGCCGGCGTCGATCCGATCTCGGTCGGCGAGATCCAGCGCATCGTCACCCATCTCAAGCAGCGCGGCATCGGTGTGCTCATCACCGACCACAACGTGCGCGAAACCTTGGGAATCTGCGACCGCGCGTATATCCTCGCCGAGGGCACCGTCCTCGCCCAGGGCTCGCCGGAAGCGATCCTGGACAACGCCGACGTCCGTCGCGTCTACCTTGGAGATTCCTTCAAGCTGTGACCGCGGACGCCGGGCCCATCCCCTCCGTTTCGGCATAGGCATGAAAACTCGGCTGCAGACATCGTTGGGACAGCAGCTGGTGTTGACACCACAGCTGCAGCAGGCGATCAAGCTGCTGCAGATGTCCACCACCGAGCTGGAGCTGGAAATCGCCCAGGCGGTGGAAAGCAACCCGCTGCTGGACTGGGCCGACAGCAGCGATGCCGGTGCCGGTGCCAGCGGCGACAGCGCCGATGACGGCGGTGCCGACAGCGATGCGCCGCCGGAACCGGCCGCGCCCAGCGGCGACGACTGGGCCCCGGCCGAGCTGGACTGGAACAACCCCGGCAGCAGCGGCAGTTTTGACGACGATGAAGACACCGGCAGCGCCGCCGAGCGCGTGGCCGAGGTCGAGACCCTGGCCGACCACCTGCTGTGGCAGCTGCACCTGTCGCATCTGTCGATGCGCGACCGCAGCATCGGCGCGGCGCTGATCGATGCGCTGGAAGAAGACGGCTACCTGCGCGAGCCGCTGGCGACCATCGCCGAAACCCTGCTGCCGGCCATCCATGCCGGCGAAGACGAGATCCTCACCGTGCTGCACCAGGTGCAGCGCTTCGACCCGGTGGGCGTGGCCGCGCGCTGCCTGGGCGAATGCCTGCAGCTGCAGCTGGACGTGCTGCCCGCCGACACCCCCGGCCTGGCGCTGGCCCGGCAGGTCGCCGCCGGCCCGCTGGAGCGCCTGCCGCGCAGCGGCGTGGCCGGCCTGGCCCAGGAACTGAAGCAGCCGCTGGCCGAGGTCGAGACCGCGGTCGCCCTGCTGCGCTCGCTGGACCCGCGCCCCGGCATCCAGATCGCACCGCTGGCGCAGGACACCTACGTGGTGCCGGACGTGGTGGTGTGGCGGCAGAACGGCCTGTGGCGCGCCGCCCTGGCCGCCCACGCCGGGCCCAAGGTGATCATCCACCGCGGCTACGAACAGATGATCCGCCGCTGCGGCGACGCCGACGCCGGTTACCTGCGCGCGCAGCTGCAGGAAGCGCGCTGGCTGCTCAAGGGCCTGCAGGCGCGCGGCGAGACCCTGCTGCGGGTGGTGCGCAGCCTGATCCAGCAGCAGGCCGGCTTCCTCGAATTCGGTGAACAGGCACTGCGCCCGCTGACCCTGCGCGAGATCGCCGCCGAACTGGGCCTGCACGAATCCACCGTGTCGCGGGCGATCGCCCGCAAGCACGTGCGCACGCCGCGCGGCACCCTGCCACTGCGCGCGTTCTTTGCATCCGGCATCGACACCGAAGGCGGTGGCGAAGCATCCAGTACCGCCATCCAGGCGATGATCCGCCGCCTGATCGATGACGAAAACCCACGCAAGCCGCTTTCTGACGCCAAGCTGGCTGACCTGCTCAAAACGTCGGGAATCCCAGTAGCGCGGCGCACCGTGGCGAAGTATCGTGAGGCCATGAACATCTCCGCCTCGCACGAAAGGGTCAGAATCGCTTGACGCGCCGCCGCGCCCGGCGGAGAGGTTCATTGGCACATCCGAACACAGGAGAAACCCGATGCGCATCGAAACGTTTGGCAAAGATGTCGAAGTCACCCCGGCCCTGCAGTCGTATGTTGAAGAAAAGCTGGCCCGGGTCGGAAAGCACTTCGACCAGCACTGCGAAGCGCGGGTAACCCTCAAGCTGCAGAAGACCGAACACCACGTCGACGCCAGCCTCAATATTCCCGGCCAGACCCTGCACGCCGAAGCCGGCGGCCAGACCATGTATGCCGCCATCGACGTGCTGGCAGACAAGCTCGACCGTCTGGTGATCAAGCACAAGGAGAAAAAACAGCAGCACGCACCGCTGCCGGTGGGCGACAATGGCGGCTGATCGCCACCGCTCCCCGCAGACATGCCACTGACTGACCTCCTGGCGGCCGTGCAGACCCAGCTCTGCACGGCCACCGACCGCGACAGCGTCCTGCAGGCCGCCGCCGGGTTGCTGGCCTGCCGCCAGGCCAACGCCGAACAGATCTACCTCAACCTGTGCCAGCGCGAAGCCCTGGGCAGTACGGTGATCGGTTGCGGCATCGCCATTCCCCACGGCCGGGCCCCTGCCCTGGACCGTCCCCGCGGCGCCCTGCTGCGGTTGCAGACCCCGGTCGATTTCGGCGGCGATGAACCGGTGGACCTGGTGTTCGCCATGGCCGTCCCCGCCCATTACACCCACCAGCACCTGATGCTGCTGTCCGAACTGGCCGAACTGTTCTCGACGCCGTCGATCCGCGACGCCCTGCGCGCGGCCGGCGACGCAGGGGAACTCCGCGAGGCCCTGGACCTTCCTCCATCGGCGAGCGCCGCATGAATACCAGCATCACCGCACGCGAACTGTTCGACCAGCAGCGCGAGCGGCTGGGCCTGCGCTGGGCCGCCGGGAAGGCCGGCGAGAAACGCGAGCTGGAAGCCGGCAACACGGTCTCCCGCCGCCCCTCGCTGGCTGGCTACCTCAATGCGATCTATCCCAACAAGGTGCAGATCCTCGGGACCGAGGAATTGTCCTGGCTGGACGCGCTGGAACCGCGCCAGCGCTGGGAGACCATCGAGAAGATCATGCAGTCGCACCCGCTGGCACTGGTGCTGACCCGCAACCAGCCCTGCCCGGAAGACCTGCGCGCGGCCGCCGATGAATCCGGCACGCCGCTGTGGCTGTCGCCCAAGCGCGGCCATGAACTGCTCAACCACCTGTCCTACCACCTGGCGCGCACGCTGGCGCCGCGGGTGATCCTGCATGGCGTGTTCATGGAGATCTACTCCATCGGCGTGCTGATCACCGGCGAGGCTGGGTCGGGCAAGAGCGAGCTGGCACTGGAACTGCTCAGCCGCGGCCACCGCCTGGTGGCCGACGATGCCCCCGAATTCACCCAGATCGCCCCCGACGTGCTCGATGGCACCTGCCCGGAACTGCTGCAGGACCTGCTGGAAGTGCGCGGCCTGGGCGTGCTGAACGTGCGCGAGATGTTCGGTGATACGGCGGTAAAGAAGAACAAGTACCTTCGGCTGATCGTCCACCTGACCAAGCCGATGACCGAACCCACCCCGCACGGTTACGAGCGCCTGACCGGCGATTCGGGCACCCGCCACGTGCTGGACCTGGACGTGCCGCTGATCACCCTGCCGGTGATGCCCGGCCGCAACCTGGCGGTCCTGACCGAGGCGGCCACCCGCCTGCACATTCTGCGTACCAAGGGTATCGACCCGGCGGCGATGTTCATCGCCCGCCACAGCAACCTGCTGGAACGGCGAACGCCCTGAGCCCCACCACCAAGAGCCTGTCCATGAGCACCCCCACCCCCACCGCCCCGACCCTGATCATCGTCAGCGGCCTGTCCGGCTCGGGTAAGTCCGTCGCCCTGAAGACCTTCGAGGACCAGGACTACTACTGTTCGGACAACCTGCCGATCCAGCTGCTGCCGGCTTTCGTCCGCAGCGTGCTGGAGAACCATGATGGTGGCGCGCCGCGCCGGCTGGCGGTGGGCATCGACGTCCGCGGCCAGGCCGACCTGAGCCAGCTGGGCAACTGGCGCACGCTGGCCACCGATGCCGGCGTGGAAACGAAGGTGCTGTACTTCGAGGCCAGCGACGAGACGATGCTCAAGCGCTATGCCGACACCCGTCGCCGGCACCCGCTGAGCCAGCTCGGCCTGTCGCTGCCCGAAGCCATCGCCCGCGAGCGCGAGCTGATCGCACCGCTGCGCCGCGAGGCCGACGTGGTGATCGACACCAGTGCATTGAACGTGCACCAGCTGCGCCGGCGCATCATCACCGAGTTCGCGATGGGCCACGCCACGCGCCTGTCGCTGCTGTTCGAATCGTTTGCCTACAAGCGCGGCGTGCCGGCCGAGGCCGACTTCGTGTTCGATGCGCGCGTGCTGCCCAACCCGCACTGGGACCCGGACCTGCGTGCACTCAGCGGCCGCGAGCCCGGCGTGCGTGACTACCTGGAAGCGCAGCCGGACGTGCAGCGCTACCTGACCCAGCTGATGGATTTCCTGGACACCTGGCTGCCCAAGCTGGGCGATGGCACGCGCAGCTACGTGACCGTGGCCTTCGGCTGCACCGGCGGCAAGCATCGCTCGGTGTACCTGGCCGAGCGCATGGCACGGCACGCCCGCGAGATGGGCTGGGATGACGTGGCCACGTACCACCGCGAACAGGATTGAGGGATGGGGTGGGATCCCTTTTTCAACGAAAAAGGGCTCTGACCCCGGCAACGCTGAATACGGGACACAGTGCCCCTCTCCTGCTGCTATCGCCAATTCACCTCGACCTGTTAACGTGCAGTAATGACCTGTGGCATTCTCCTCGTAACACATCCCGGGGTCGGGACCGCCCTGCTTGACGTGGCGACCCGGCTCCTGCGGCAATTGCCGCTGAAAACCGAAGCTTTCGAAGTACCGTTCGACGCAGACCTGGATGCCCTTCTCCCGCTCGCCTCGGCTGCTCTGCGCCGGGTCGATGGTGGCGAAGGCGTGCTGATCCTGACCGACCTGTACGGCGCCAGCCCCGCCAACCTTGCCGGGCAGCTGGCCCGGTTGGGGACCCCGGTTCGCCGGGTGTCGGCGCTGAGTCTGCCGATGTTGCTGCGGGTGATGAATTATCCGGAACAGGGACTGGATCAACTGCCCGCCACAGCCGCGGCGGGCACCCGTAATGGAGCGATAGTCGACGATGCTTGAACGAGAACTCACCGTGAGCAACCGCCTGGGCCTGCATGCCCGGGCCACCGCCAAGCTGGTGCAGACGCTGGCCCCATTCCGCTGCAACGTGACCATGGCCGCCAAGGGCCGTGAGATCAACGCCAAGAGCATCATGGGCGTAATGCTGCTGGCCGCCGCCCAAGGCACCCCGGTCACCATCCGCATCAACGGCGAGGATGAAGCCGCGGCGATGGATGCCGTGGTCGACCTGTTCGAGCGCCGCTTCGACGAGGACAGCTGAGCGTGCCACGCGCACGCGCCGGCCAATCTGCCACCGGCCAACGGCCGGTACAGCTGCTGGCCGGCCACGGCGCCGCACGCGGTTCGGCGATGGGACGGGCGCGGGTGCGCCTGCCGCACGCGCTTGAGGTCGCCGAACAACGCGTCGCGCCACATCAGGTGGAGGCCGAGCTGGCACGCCTGCACCGCGCACTGGATGCCGCACGCGCGGAAATGCATGACCTGCGCCAGCGCCTGCACGGTGCACTGAGCCACGATGTCGGCGAGTTCCTCGACCTGCACGCGCTGCTGCTGGACGACCCCGAACTGCTGTATGGCCTGGACGAACTGATCCGCAGCGGTCCCTACAGTGCCGGCTACGCGCTGCGCCTGCAGCGCGACCGCCTGGCCAAGGTCTTCGATGGCATGGACGATGCCTACCTGAAGAGCCGCATGGACGATCTGGACCATGTGATCGGCCGCATCCATGCCTTCCTGCAGCCCGACCGCCCGCCGGTGGTGAAGGGCCTGGCCGGCGAGATCCTGGTCTGCGACAACATCGCCCCGTCCGAGCTGGCCCAGCTGCAGGCGCAGGGTGTGGTCGGCATCGTCACCGCCGCCGGCAGCGCGCTGTCGCACAGCGCGATCCTTGCCCGCAGCCTGCACCTGCCGCTCATCGTCAACGTGCAGCAGGTGCTCAGCCGCATCGCCGACGGCGACGTGCTCATCATCGATGGTGCCGACGGCAGCATTACCGTCAACCCGCAAGCCGACAACCTGCGCGATTACCGCGTGCGCCTGAAGGAGCACGCGCGCGAGCAGCGCGAGCTTGGCCGCCTGCGCAGCAAACCCAGCCGTACCCGCGACCAGGTCGACATCGCCCTGCTGGCCAACGCCGAATCGCTGGAGGACGTGACCCAGGCGCATGCGCTGGGCGCGCAGGGGCTGGGCCTGTACCGCACCGAATTCCTGTTCCTGCAGCGCAACGAGCTGCCGGACGAAGAAGAACAGTTCCAGACCTACCGCGATGCCGCTCTGGGCATGAGCGGGCGACCGGTCACCATCCGCACCCTCGACCTGGGCGCGGACAAGGCCGACCGCACCGGGCTGACCCTTAGCAACGAGGAAAACCCGGCACTGGGCCTGCGCGGCGTGCGCCTGTCGCTGGCGCGGCCGAAGGTCTCCGATACCCAGATGCGCGCGATCCTGCGCGCGTCGGCCTACGGCAAGCTGCGCGTGCTGATCCCCATGGTCAGCACCCGCGAGGAACTGCTGGCGGTACGCCGGCGCATGCTCAAGCTGACCGAACAGCTGCGCGGCGAAGGCCACGTGGTGGCCGAGCACGTGCCGCTGGGCGCGATGATCGAAGTGCCCGCCGCTGCGCTGGCGCTGGAGAGCTTCATCGACCTGGTCGACTTCCTGTCGATCGGCACCAACGACCTGGTGCAGTACCTGCTGGCCGCCGACCGCAACAACGAGGCGCTGGGCGAGCTGTATTCGCCGCTGCACCCGGCGGTGCTGCGCCTGCTGCAGATGGTCATCGACACCGGCGCACGCCATCGCATCCCGGTGGCGGTGTGTGGCGAGATGGCCGGCGACGCGCGCATGACCCCGTTGCTGCTGGCACTTGGGTTGAGCGAGTTCAGCCTGCACCCGGGCACCCTGCTGGAAGTGCGTCGTGCGATCCGCGAGGCCGACCTGGCCACCTTGCGCGCGCGCGCGCCGAAGCTGCTGGCCGCGCGCGACCGCCGCGGCATCGAGCGCTGGCTGGCGCTGGTGGCCGAGACTCCCTGACTGCCGCGCTACACGCTCGCCGGGCACGGCCCGGCGGCTATGCGTTGAAACATCTGCTTGCGATAATGACGCGCTGAACACCCCTCTTGCCGCATCCTTGCCGGGATCGCGGCTTTTCTCTTCCCGCGGGAGCTGTGATGGCTGAAGCCGTACGCCACGACAAGACTGCACGCCAACTGCGGATGCTGTCCGATGCACTGGACAGCGGCCGGCTGGGGCCGGTGCGTCGGCTCGTCAACACGCTGGCGCCGGCCGAGATCGGCAACCTGCTCGAATCGCTGCCCCCGGGCAAGCGCGAAGTGGTGTGGGGGCTGGTCGATCCCGAGGACGATGGCGAGGTGCTGGTCCACGTCGGCGAGGAAGTGCGCGAGAGCCTGCTCGCGGACATGGACCCCGACGAAATCATCGCCGCGGTCGAAGACCTGGACATCGATGACCTGGCTGACCTGGTCGAGGACCTGCCCGATACGGTCATCGACGAGGTCCTCAAGTCGATGGACCGCGAGAACCGCGAGCGCCTGGAACAGGTGCTGTCGTATCCCGAGGACAGTGCCGGCCGACTGATGAACCCGGACGTGGTGACCGTGCGCGCCGACGTCAACGTCGACGTGGTGCTGCGCTACCTGCGCCTGCGTGGCGAACTTCCCGACCACACCGATCACCTGTTCGTGGTCAGCCGACGCCACCAGTACCTCGGCCGCGTGTCACTGGCCGCACTGGTCACCCACGAAGACACCACGCCGATCAACCGCCTGATCGACGACGAACAGCCAGCCATCGACGTCGGCGAGAGCGACCAGGAAGTCGCCCGGCAGTTCTCCGATCATGACTGGGTGTCCGCGCCGGTGGTGGACGACAACAACATCCTGCTCGGCCGCATCACCATCGATGACGTGGTGGACATCATCCGTTCGCAGGCCGAGCACCAGGCACTGGGCGCGGCCGGCCTGGACGAGGAAGAGGATCTGTTCTCGCCGATCAAGCGTGCCGTGCGCGGCCGTGTGGTCTGGCTGGGTATCAACCTGTGCACGGCGTTCCTCGCCGCCAGCGTGATCGGCCAGTTCGAACTGACCCTGCAGAAGGTGGTGGCGCTGGCAGTGCTGATGCCGATCGTCGCCGGCGTCGGCGGCAACGCGGCGGTGCAGGTGCTGACCCTGATGGTGCGCGGCATTGCGCTGGGCCAGGTGGGCCAGAGCAATGCGCGCATCCTGCTGTGGAAGGAAGCGCGCGTGGCGCTGATCAACGGCACGCTGATCGGCCTGCTGGTCGGGCTCATCGCGTTCGTGTGGTTCCACAGCATGCTGCTGTCACTGGTGATCACCCTGGCGCTGATCATCAACTTCCTGGCCGCGGCGCTGGCCGGCGTGCTGCTTCCGCTGCTGCTCAAGCGTATGAACGTGGATCCGGCTGTGGCGGGCACCGTGGTGGTGACTGCGGTGACCGACGTGATGGGCTTCTTCAGCTTCCTCGGCCTGGCCACCCTCATCCTGCTGCACTGATTCCCCGCATGGGGTCGGATCCCTGCGCAACAGGGCTCCGACCCCAGCTGCATGACCTTCCGGACGCCACCATGGCAACGACTATTGAAAACTACTTCCAGCCCGGCTGGCGCGAGCAGATGCATACCTGTGCCGCCTGCGAATGGAAAGGCAACGCGCGGGCGATGGTGATGGAGCTGGACGAGGATGCCACCGAGTACGATTGCCCGGTGTGCGAGAACCCGCTGCTGGTGGTGATGCACCCGGACATGGCGCAGGTGCAGGCCGCCGCTGCCGAGGGCAATGCCGAGGCGCAGGAGCAGCTGGACATCATCGCCAGTTTCCCGCGCCCGCAGTGACGCGCTGCACGATGCCCGGCGCACGCCGACGCACTACCATGAAAACGCTTCCAACCCTTGAGGAAACGTCATGGTCCGTCCTTTGCTGCGCTTGCTGCCGCTGCTGTCCCTGCTGATGCTGGCCGCCTGCGCCAGCACGCCCCACAGCGCGCGTGGCCACTTCGAATCCCGTGCGGTGAAGGTGGACGGGCAGACGGCCTACTATCAGGTCTTCATTCCGGCGGTGGCGGCACGCACGCCCGGCTCGCTGCCGGTGGTGCTGTTCCTGCACGGCTCGGGTGAGCGCGGTCGCGATGGCGTCAAGCAGACCCATGCCGGGCTGGGCCCGTACCTGCGCGAACATGCGACCGACTTCCCGGCGCTGGCGGTGTTCCCGCAGGTGCCCGGCGACGAGGAATGGAACGGCCACAACAACCGTGTGGCCGTGGCCGCGCTGGATGCAGCGATCGCTGAGTTCGGTGCCGACCCCGCGCGGCAGTACCTGACCGGCATGTCGATGGGCGGCTACGGCAGCTGGAACATCGCGCTGGACGAACCGCAGCGCTTTGCGGCCATCGTGCCGGTATGCGGTGCGGTGCTTGCTCCGCGCGCGGTACGCCCGACCCTGTTCGTCGAACAGGTGGCGCACGAAGCTGATCCCTATGCGGCGATCGCGCAGCGCCTGCGACAGACGCCGATCTGGATCTTCCACGGCGCGCAGGACGACGTGGTGCACCCGGCCGACGACCGCCGCCTGCACGCTGCGTTCCAGGCAGCCGGCGCGCTCGACGTGCGCTATACCGAATACCCCGACGGCAACCACAACGCGTGGGACGCGACCTACGCCGACCCGGCGATGTGGGCATGGCTGTTCGCGCAGAAGCGCTGACGGCTCGACTACACCCCGGCTGATCTCGTGCCACCATGGTAGATGCCAGCCTTGGTTGGCACGCAGGTGCCCGTGCTGCTCCGCGCACCGCCTTGGTAGATGCCAACCTCGGTTGGCACTGGCCTACCAGAAACAGCGTTGTTCCCTGATATTGCAGACAAGCTGGCCCGGTCATGCTTGTTCAATGCAGAATGTCCGCCTTCTTATCGGTCGCCATTCAAGCGTCGGCTTCTTCTACCTACTCACCACCGTCGTGGACGGCCGCACAAAGGTGTTCCAACGACGCTACGGCAGCGGTCGCTATCCGCGAGTTTCAGAGGCTCGATCAGGAAGGCTTCACCCGCTCCGTTGCCTACGTGGTCATGCCCGACCATATCCACTGGCTGGTCGAACTACGTGCAGGAACGCTTGAGAACGTGATGAAGCGTTTCAAGTCGCGGACCCGCCCAGCAGGTAAACCGATTGCTGGGACGGATCGGGCGCTTGTGGCAAGCCTGCTATCACGATCACGCGATCCGCTCTGATGAATCGCTGTTTCGTCACGCGATGTACGTGATGGGGAATCCGATCAGAGCAGGAATGACCACGCAGCTTGACGGGTATCCCCACGCGTGGTGCGAGTGGGACCTTGCGGGTTCGTGCGACCGGCAGAGATCGATCGTCACGGACCAGTAGTGCCAACCAAGGTTGGCATCTACCAGAGCATTTTGCCGACCCGAGCAGGCGATCAGCCCAGCAGGGTTTCCAGCACGGCCATGCGCACGGCGACGCCGTTGGCGACCTGGCGCAGCACCCACGACTGCGGGCCATCGGCCACGTCGTCGGTCACTTCCACGCCACGGTTGATCGGGCCCGGGTGCAGCACGGCTGCATCCTTGCCGGCGCGGGCCAGGCGTTCGGCATTCAGGCCGTACTGCGCGTGGTACTGCTCCAGCGACGGCACCAGGCCTTCTTCCATGCGCTCGCGCTGCAGGCGCAGCATCATCAGCGCGTCGACGCCTTCCAACATCCCGTCGAAATCATCGCCGACCACGCAGCCCTTCAGGGTCTCGTCGTCGGGCAGCAGCGACTGCGGACCGCACACGCGGATCTCGCCCACGCCCAGCGTGCGCAGTGCATGCAGGTCGGTGCGGGCCACGCGCGAGTGCTTCACGTCGCCGACGATCACGACCTTCAGCCTGGAGAAATCCGGGCCCTTGGCCTGGCGCAGGGTCAGCATGTCCAGCAGGCCCTGGGTCGGGTGCGAGCTGCGGCCGTCGCCGGCATTGACCAGCGCGGTGCCCTCGCCGGCCGCTGCGGCCAGTGCGGCGACCGCGCCGTCATCGGGGTGGCGCACCACGAAGCCGCGCACGCCCATCGCTTCCAGGTTCTTCAGCGTGTCGCAGGCGGTTTCGCCCTTGCGCGTCGACGAGGTGGAGGCATCGAAGTTCAGCACGTCCGCGCCCAGGCGCTGCGCGGCCAGCTGGAACGAGCTGCGGGTGCGGGTGGAAGGTTCGAAGAACAGCGTGCACACCGCCGAGCCGGCCAGCACCTGGCGCTTGTTGCCGACGCGGCCGACGGCGGCATCGCGGATCTGCCCTGCCCGGTCGAGCAGCTGCAGCAGGGTTTCGCGCGGCAGGCCCTCAAGGGTCAGCAGGTGGCGCAGGCGTCCGGAAGCATCGAGTTGCTGGGCAGTCATGGCAGGAGTCGGCAGTCAGGGAATGGGGGTGGCGTCGTCGGGGGACGACAGCCAGCGGTCGATGATCACCGCCGCGGCCACGGCGTCGAGGGCGGCCGCATCACGGCGGCGCTTGCGCCCTTCGGCGCGCTCGACGGCGAAGCGGCGGGCGGCCTCGACCGAGCTGGAACGCTCGTCGATCATCGCCACCGGCAGCTTGAAGCGTTCCCGCAGCTGGCGGGCGAAGCCCTGCGCGCGCTTGCGGTTGGGCTGGTCCTGGCCATCCAGGGTGAGCGGATCGCCCACCACCAGGCCGTCGGGCTTCCATTCCTTGAGCAGGCGCTCGATCGCGGCCCAGTCCGGGCCGTTGCCGTGCACATCGACCACGGCCACCGCGCGCGCATGCGCAGCGAAGGCACTGCCGATGGCCACGCCAATGCGTCGCGAGCCCACGTCGAACCCCAGCACGGTGCCATCGCGGCGGATGGCCGGGGCGGCAGGAACCGGGGCGGGCGCGGCGGGCTCAGACATGGCCGCTGTAATCGGTCAGCCGGAACAGGTCCACGCCGATGCGCGAGGCCGCGCCCTGCCAGCGCTGCTCAAGCGGCAGCTGGAACACCAGCTCGGCATCGGCCGGCACGGTCAGCCAGCTGTTCTCGGCCAGTTCGCTTTCCAGCTGCCCTGCCCCCCAGCCGGCACAGCCCAGGGTGACCACGGCATTGGCCGGGCCCTCACCGCGGGCCATCGCTTCGAGGATGTCGCGCGAGGTGGTCAGGTACAGCCCCTCGCTCACGCGCAGGCTGGAATCCCAGTCGCGCGCGTCGTCGTGGATGACGAAACCGCGCTCGGGATGCACCGGACCGCCGTTGAGGACCACGCGCGCCTGCAGCTCACCATCACCGGTGGTGATGTCCATCTGCGAAAGCACCTCGCCCAGCGTGTATTCGGAAGGCTGGTTGACCAGCACGCCCATGGCCCCGTTCTCGTCATGCTGGCAGATCAGTGCGACGCTGCGGGCAAAGGTCGCGTCGATCAGCGACGGCAGCGCGACGAGCAGGTGATCGGCAAGGGAGGTAGGCATTACAGACATGGCGCCATTCTAGCCGGTGGGCGCCTCCGGCGCCTGCACGCCGCGCATAATGGGACGCCCGCCCGCCAGGAGAACACCTTGTCCGGATACTGCCGCATCGCCCCGGGCCACCCGGTGCATGAGTTCTACCACGCCAATGAATACGGCTTCCCGCAGCGCGACGAGCGCGAGCTGTTCGAGCGGCTGGTGCTGGAAATCAACCAGGCCGGGCTGAGCTGGGAAACCATCCTGAAGAAGCGCGAGGGCTTCCGCGCGGCCTACGATGGCTTCGACGTGGACCGCGTGGCGGCCTATGCCGAGCAGGACATCGAGCGCCTGCTGTCCGACGCCGGCATCATCCGCAACCGTCTGAAGGTGCTGGCCGCCATCCACAACGCGCAGGTGATCCAGCAGCTGCGGGCCAGCCATGGCAGCTTCGCCGCGTGGCTGGACGCGCATCACCCGCGCAGCAAGGCCGACTGGGTGAAGCTGTTCAAGAAGACGTTCCGCTTCACCGGCGGCGAGATCACCGGCGAGTTCCTGATGAGCTTGGGCTACCTGCCCGGCGCGCATGCCGAGGATTGCCCGGTGCATGCGCAGCTGCTGAAGCTTGCCCCACCGTGGGTGCAGGCGGCGGGCCGCTGACGCACATCCGCAGCGGGTCCGGTAGCGCCGGGCCATGCCCGGCGAACGCCGTGTGTGGATTTACACGCCCATGTAACGGCCGGGGCGATGGTTGAACATCAGCACCAGGCTGAGCACCACCGCGCCGATGGCCGAGTACATCACCTTCGACGGCGACAGCACGAAGAACGCGGCCACCATCAGGCAGGCGTCGAAGGACATCTGCACCTTGCCGGCGCTCCAGCCGCGGGTGCGCTGCAGGTACACCGCCAGGATGCCGATACCGCCGAGGCTGGCGCGATGGCGGATGAAGAACAGGATGCCCAGGCCGGACAGCGCGCCACCGACCAGCGCCGAGTACAGCGGCGCGATGTGCGCAAAATCAGCCCAGCGCGGCAGGATGTCGGTGAGCACGCCGCAGGCGGTGACCGCGGCAAAGGTCTTGAGAGTGAATTCCCAGCCCATGCGGCGCACGGCCACCCAGTAGAACGGCAGGTTGACCAGCACGAACACCAGGCCGAAGTTCCAGCCCATGGCGTAGTGCAGCAGGAAGGCCGCGCCGGCCATGCCGCCGATCATCAGCCCGCCCTTGGCGAAGATGGCCAGGCCCAGCGAGGCCACCAGCGTGGCCAGGACCATGCCCTGCACGTCCTCGGCGACCGAGTGGCGCAGCGCTTTTTCGTCGGCGGGGGTGCCGGCGCTGTCCGGGGGCGGGGTCAGCGGACCGGCGGTGACGAGGTGGCCGTCAGCGTCGTCGCACGGCGCCGGGCCATGGGATTGGAGGGACATTCGGGTGGGGACCGCAGGTGGGGAGCGGTATTAGACACGATCCGGGTGACAGTTGCAGATGAAATCGTTCAGTTGGGTTGCCCGCGAACGGCGCAGCCCCTCGTGGCTGGGCGCGACTGCGTAGAGTCGAGCTTGCTCGACTGCGGGTATCCGCGCTTGGCCGGGCAGGGTGGGACCGCGGGACACGCCGTGAACCCATCCATGGGGGCTCGTAGGCGCCATCCATGGCGCCTGCGGTCCCGCGCCCCCACCCCGCCCGGCCTTGGACAGGTTCCTTGCTCGTCCAGCCACGTAAGAGAAAAAGAAGAGCAAGAGCAGAAGCGGGTCGCTGCGCTCGTTGGAGCGGTGGGTCAGCGTTGGGCGTTGAGGTGGTGGGCAACCAGGGCATTGGCATGGCCGTGGCCCAGGCCGTGCCCGGCCTTCAGGTAGCCGACCAGTTCCATGTGTTTGAGGCCCGGCTTCTTCGCGAGCAGGCCCAGCCAGTACGCCACCGGCTGGCCGTAGGTCTTCTCGATGGAGAGGAAATACGAGGCCGGGCCTTTCGGCTGGGTGTCAGTGCTCATGTGCAGCTCCCGTTGAACGTCATTCATTCGACGAACCACAGACACAGGAATCGACATCTCACACGTCCACACAGAATGGGGTCGGAGCCCGTTGCGCAGCAACGGGATCCGACCCCGAGCCGTTCCAGCAGCTCGCGTGAACCTGTCGAAGGCGGGGTGGGTCCGGTTGAGGGGGCGTGAGCCGCATGGATGCGGCGACCGAGCTTACAGGGACGTACTTGCAGCGTCCCCCTCAACCGGACCCACCCCGCCATCCCACGGAAAGCACGCATTTGACGTTGACGTTGCTTCGGCAGGTGCCGGGCGCAGCCCGGCCGTATCATCCCCTCATGCCCCGCGAAAACCTCAACGACCTGCAGGCCTTCGTCCACGTTGCCCGCCAGGGCAGCTTCACCAAGGCCGCCGCCCAGCTCGGCGTCTCCCAGTCCGCCCTCAGCCACGCCATGCGCGGCCTGGAAGAACGCCTCGGCGTGCGCCTTCTCACCCGCACCACCCGCAGCGTGTCCACCACCGAAGCCGGCGCCCGCCTGCTCGATACCCTCGCCCCGCGCCTGGATGAGATCGAGAACGAACTGGCCGCGCTGGCCGAATACCGCGAGCGCCCCGCCGGCACCATCCGCATCAACGCCACCGGACACGCCGCCGAATACCTGGCCTGGCCACGGCTGGCGCCGCTGCTGCAGCAGTACCCCGATCTGAACGTCGAACTGACCGCCGACTACGCACTGGCCGACATCGTTGCCGAGCGCTATGACATCGGCATCCGCCTCGGCGAACGGCTGGCCCGCGACATGGTGGCGGTGCCGATCAGCCCGCCGCTGCGCATGCGCGTGGTCGGTGCGCCCAGCTACTTCCGCCAGCACACCGCGCCGCGGCATCCGCAGGAGCTGGCGGCGCACAACTGCATCACCCTGCGCCTGCCCACCCACGGCGGGCTGATGCCGTGGGATTTCGGCCAGGATGGCAACGAACTGAGCGTGCGCGTCAGCGGCCAGTGGACCTTCAACACCATGGGCATGACCCGCGAAGCCGCACTGGCCGGCAGCGGCCTGGCCTGGCTGCCCGAGGACCAGGTGCTGGCGCTGCTGGAACAGGGCCGCCTGCAGTCAGTGCTGGATGACTGGTGCCCGACCTTCGACGGCTACTACGCCTACTACCCGTCGCGCCGCCACATCAGTGTGGCCATGCGCACGGTGCTGGACGCGCTGCGCGGGCCGATGGGGTGAGGGTCAAGGAGTGCGGACCAACGGTCCGCACCCACCACCACCGGTCCGCACCCACCACAGCACAGATCAGATCAGCCCTTGGCCTGCGCCGCGCGCTGCGCGTTGTAGCGCTCGCCGACGATCGACACTTCTTCCAGCACCTGGGCGATGCGCTGCAGCTCGTCCGTGGACAGCACCAGCTCGGTCGCGGCCAGGTTTTCTTCCAGGCGATGGACCTTGGTGGTACCCGGAATCGGCACGATCCACGGTGCCTGCGCCAGCAGCCAGGCCAGTGCCACCTGCGCCGGGGTCGCGCCACGGGCCGCAGCAATCGTGCCGATGCGATCCACCAGCGCCTGGTTCGCACGGCGCGCTTCCACTTCGAAACGCGGCACGCTGTTGCGGAAATCGTTGTCGCTGAAGGTCGTATCGGCGGTGATGGTGCCGGTCAGGAAGCCGCGGCCGAGCGGACTGAACGGCACGAAGCCGATGCCCAGTTCCTGCAGCGTCGGCAGCAGTTCGCGCTCCGGTTCGCGCCACCACAGCGAGTACTCGCTCTGCACCGCGGCCACCGGCTGCACCGCATGCGCACGGCGCACCGTCGCGGCACTGGCCTCGGACAGGCCGAAGTGGCCGACCTTGCCTTCGGCGATCAGGTCGCGCACGGTGCCGGCCACGTCCTCGATCGGCACGTTCGGGTCCACGCGGTGCTGGTAAAACAGATCGATGTGGTCGGTGCGCAGGCGCTTGAGGCTGGCCTCGGCCACCGCGCGGATGTTTTCCGGGCGGCTGTCCAGGCCGGTATCGGTGCGGGCGTCCTTGAAGCCGAACTTGGTGGCGATCACCAGCTTGTCGCGGTACGGCGCCAGTGACTCGCCCACCAGTGCTTCATTGGTGTACGGACCGTAGACCTCGGCGGTATCGAAAAAGGTCACGCCGCGTTCGACGGCGGCATGCAGCAGGGCGATGCCCTGGCCGTGCTCGACCGGCGGGCCATAGCTGTGGCTCAGGCCCATGCAGCCCAGGCCAAGGGCGGAAACCTTCAGACCACTGCGGCCGAGTTCACGTGTCTGCATCGTCATGCTCCAGAGCGGGAACGACGACGATACGCCCCTACCCCCGCTGGATTGAACGACCTGGATGGCAGTCGGTCATGACTGGATTTCATCAATCCGCGTTACCCATCGCGTAGCCCAGCACGGCCAGCAGCAACACCGCACCACCGGCCAGGGTCAGCAGGATGTGCCAGACACCGAAGCGATCCATGCGCTGCATGTCCACTTTTTCATCATGGTGGTACTGCCGCAGCAGGCTGTTGACCGGCAGTAGCGGCACGAAGCCGAAGAGTGCGATCAAGGCGGCGCCGTTGGGCAGGCGACCGGCGAGGTTGAGCACGAAGAACAGCACGCCCAGCACCGCCGGCGCGAAGGCCAGCTGCCGGCGCCGCGACTGCGCCACGTCGCGCAGGTCACTGAAGCAGAGGAACGACCAGAGCGGCGAAAACAGCGCGCGCGCCCACGGCCACTGCGTCCCACCGGTCTCGCGCTTGATCGCGCGCCAGTTCTGCCAGAACCAGTACATCGGATACAAGCCCATCGACGCCATCGACAGCGCGGCGATCTTCAGGGTGGACGGTGAGTAGTACACCGCTGTGGTGGATGCAGAAAAGCTGACCGGCGCGGTTGGCAACGTCGGTGGACGCGCAGGCACGGCTGCCGGCGCGCGATACGGATCGTGCAAGTCCATGTGCGAATCCTGAGTTGTCGCGCCGGCAGGGTGCCGGCTCCCCCTGTCCCGCGAACGCGGTGACGGTGCGACTATCGCAGAGGCGCAGGAGCGGCGCCAGTGCCACTCAGGCGCGCATGGCCGCCAACTGGTAACGGACCGTGTTGCCCTCCAGCACTATCCACTTTTTCTGTTGCAACTGCTGCACCAGCGCGGCGACTTCAGTGGCAGCCAAGGTCTTCTGGAAGAGGTTGGCGATGGAGTTCTGCAGGGCCACCCTGGAGGCAGGCCGGGCTTTGTCCTGTCGCACCAGCCAATCGCGCACGTGCATCAACCGCGCATCCGGCAGCACCGTTTTCGCTGCGGGCAACGCAGGTACGCCAGCGCTCTGCCGCGCTTGGCGAAACGCCCCTGGCTGCCAACCCCTGCATGGCCTCGGCCACATCCATGCTGATGCGCGCCTGCGATGCACCAACAAACACCAGAACCGTGAACCCCGGTGCCGCCAGTTCCTTCAGGGATGGCGGCTGCATGTTCTCGAAACCAATCAGCACCACGTTGCGGGCCAACGGCATGTCCATATGCAATCCCCTGTAACAGTCCCCCTAGCCGGGAGCCCATGCGGCTGTAGGTCAACGAACCTCTGAAATCTCCACGCCATCCAGCCCCTGCGACAGGGTGCGCGCATCGCCGCCCTGGCTGAGCTTGATGCGCAGGCGCACTTCGTTCTGCGAATCGGCGTAACGCAGCGCGTCCTCGTAGCTGATCTCACCGGCCTGGTACAGCTCGAACAGGCTCTGGTCGAAGGTCTTCATGCCCAGCTCGACGGACTCCTTCATCAGTTCCTTGAGCTTGTGGATCTCGCCGTCGCGGATGTAGTCCTGCACCAGCGGCGTGCCCAGCAGGATCTCCATCGCGACCTTGCGCGAACGGCCATCGGGCGAAGGAACGAGCTGCTGCGCGACCACGCCCTTGAGGTTCAGCGACAGATCCATCAGCAGCTGGTTGCGGCGGTCTTCCGGGAAGAAGTTGATGATGCGGTCCATCGCCTGGTTGGCGTTGTTGGCATGCAGGGTACACAGCACCAGGTGGCCGGTTTCGGCGAAGGCGATGGCGTGGTCCATGCCCTCGCGGGTACGCACCTCGCCGATCATGATCACGTCCGGCGCCTGGCGCAGGGTGTTCTTCAGGGCGGCTTCCCAGCTGTCGGTATCGATGCCGACTTCACGCTGGGTGATGATGCAGCCCTCGTGCTTGTGCACGAACTCGATCGGGTCTTCGATGGTGATGATGTGGCCGGTCGAGTTCTGGTTGCGGTAACCGATCATTGCCGCCAGCGAGGTCGACTTGCCGGTACCGGTGGCACCGACGAAGAGGATGATGCCGCGCTTGGTCATCGCCAGCGTCTTGATGATCGGCGGCAGGCTCAGTTCTTCCACAGTGGGGATGCGCGTTTCAATACGGCGCAGCACCATGCCGACCTGGTTGCGCTGGTAGAAGCAGCTCACGCGGAAACGGCCGACACCGGACAGACCGATGGCGAAGTTGCACTCGTGGGTCTTCTCGAATTCCTCGCGCTGCGCCGGGGTCATCACGTTGAGGACCAGGTCGCGGCTCTGCTGCGGGGTCAGCGGCGTCTGCGTGATCGGCGAGATCTTGCCGTTGACCTTGATCGCCGGCGGCATGCCCGCGGTGATGAACAGGTCCGAGGCGCGCTGGTGCGCCATAAGCTTGAGGAACGAGGTGAAATCGATGGTGCTGGCGGTACTGGCGGTGCTGTTCATGGCGGGCTCCCAATGGGCGTTTGCCAGAGATCGGTCGGTGGACAGGACATCGCGGGACAGCGGCATGCATGCGCACCGCCCCACCGTTGCCTCGCCTTACTCGAACAGACGCTTGTCCTTGGCGTACTCGCGGGCCTGGTTGCGGGTGATCAGGCTGCGCTTGACCAGGTCCTGCAGGTGCTGGTCCAGGGTCATCATTCCGTACTGCTGGCCGGTCTGGATGGCCGAGTACATCTGCGCGACCTTGTCCTCGCGGATCAGGTTGCGGATGGCCGGGGTGCCGACCATGATTTCCCACGCCGCGGTACGGCCGCCGCCGACCTTCTTCAGCAGCGCCTGCGAGATGACCGCGCGCAGCGATTCGGACAGCATCGAGCGCACCATCGGCTTTTCGCCGGCCGGGAACACGTCGATGATACGGTCGATGGTCTTGGCCGCCGAGCTGGTGTGCAGGGTGCCGAACACCAGGTGGCCGGTTTCCGCGGCGGTCAGCGCCAGGCGGATGGTTTCCAGGTCACGGAGTTCGCCCACCAGGATGATGTCCGGATCCTCACGCAGTGCCGAGCGCAGTGCTTCGTTGAAGCCGTGCGTATCGCGGTGCACTTCGCGCTGGTTGATCAGGCACTTCTGCGAGGTGTGCACGAATTCGATCGGATCCTCGACGGTGAGGATGTGGCCGTATTCGTTCTTGTTGATGTAGTCGATCATCGCCGCCAGCGTGGTCGACTTGCCCGAACCGGTCGGGCCGGTCACCAGGATCAGGCCCTGCGGCTGCTGGATCACCTCGCGGAACAGCGGCGGGCAGGCCAGGTCCTCCAGGGTCAGCACCTCGGACGGAATGGTACGGAACACCGCACCGGCGCCGCGGTTCTGGTTGAAGGCGTTGACACGGAAGCGAGCCAGCGACGGAATCTCGAAGGAGAAGTCGACTTCGAGGAATTCCTCGTAATCGCGCCGTTGCTTGTCGGACATGATGTCGTACACCAGCGCATGGACCTGCTTGTGGTCCAGGGCCGGGATGTTGATCCGGCGAACATCGCCGTCCACGCGGATCATCGGCGGCAGGCCTGCAGACAGGTGCAGGTCGGACGCTTTGTTCTTTACGGAAAACGCCAACAGCTCGGCGATATCCATGAGCGGCTACTCCCCAATAACGGCTTCGACTGGAAGGATCTTTCCCCTGGCGGCAGTATAGCCTCCTGTCACACTGGAACGCGTTACGTGGCCACTGCCCTGCCCGAGATCCTGAGCAACCTGCACAACGCCGCCGAGGCCGCCGGGCGGCCACCGCCGCGCCTGCTGGCGGTTTCCAAGACCCAGCCGGCCGAGGCCGTGGCCACCCTGGCCGCGCAGGGCCAGCGCGCCTTCGGCGAAAACTACGTGCAGGAAGCCCTGGCCAAGATGCAGGCGCTGCAGGCGCTGGGGCTGGAATGGCACCTGATCGGCCACCTGCAGTCGAACAAGGCCGAGGCCGTGGCCAGCCACTTCGACTGGGTGCAGAGCGTGGACCGGCCGAAGCTGGTAGCGGCCCTGGCCCGCCATCGCCCGGCCGGGCGTGCGCCGTTGAACGTGCTCATCCAGATCAACATCGATGATGAATCCAGCAAGCACGGGTGTGCGCCGCAGGACGTGGACGCGCTGGCCGCGGCCATCGGCGCCGAGCCCACGCTGTGCCTGCGCGGGCTGATGGCCATTCCCGCGCCGTGGCCGGAGGCCGAGCGCCGTCGCGATGCCTTCGTGCGCATGCGCACACTTTTTGACTCGTTGGCCGCGCGCCATCCGCAGGTGGACACCCTGTCGATGGGCATGAGCAGCGACTACGCCGAGGCCATCGCCGAAGGTGCCACCCTGGTGCGCATCGGCACCGCCCTGTTCGGTGCGCGTCCGCGCCCGGCCTGAACCAAGGAACTCCCGCATGACAGTTGAATCGATCACCTTCATCGGCGGCGGCAACATGGCCCGCAGCCTGATTGCCGGGCTGGTCCGCCAGGGCGTGCCGGCGGCGCAGATCCACGTGGCCGAGCCGGTGGCCGCGCTGCGCGAGTCACTGGCCGCCGATTTCGGCGTGCAGACCCACGAAACGGCCGCCGCTGCCGCCGCGCAGGGCCAGACCTGGCTGCTGGCAGTGAAACCGCAGGTGCTGCGCGAGGTCTGCCAGTCGCTGCAGGCGCTGGCCCAGGCGCAGGCACCGCTGGTGGTGTCGATTGCCGCGGGCATCACCAGCGCGCAGCTGCAGCGCTGGCTGGGCGGTGCGCTGCCGGTGGTGCGCGCGATGCCCAACACCCCTGCCCTGCTCGGCGCCGGCGTGACCGGCCTGTATGCAACGGCGGCGGTGGATGCGCAGCAGCGGGCGCAGGCTGATCGCGTGCTGGCCAGCGCCGGGCGCACGGTGTGGATTGATGACGAGGCGCTGATGGATTCGGTGACCGCCGTGTCCGGCAGCGGCCCGGCGTACGTGTTCCTGCTGGCCGAAGCGATGGAGGCGGCCGGCATTGCGCAGGGCCTGCCGGCCGACGCCGCCCGCGCGCTGGTGGTGCAGACCCTGCTGGGCGCGTCGCGGATGCTGGACGAAGCCGGCGAAAGCCCGGCCGAACTGCGGCGCCGGGTGACCTCGCCCAACGGCACCACCCAGGCGGCAATCGAGAGCTTCCAGGCCGATGGTTTCGAGGCGCTGGTGGACAAGGCACTGCAGGCGGCGCAGCAGCGCGGGCGGCAGTTATCGGCGGCCAATGATTGATCGCGATGTGTGATGTCGTGCCGACCAACGGTCGGCACCTACCGTAATGCGTCGTCAACGCGCCAATGTGGCCATGACGAAATCGATGAAGCACTGCAGTCGCGGGCGCGGGCGTCGGTCCGGCAGGTAGATCAGATGCATCGGCCGCGGCTCCGGCACGTATCCGCGCAACAGCGGCTTCAGGCGCCCGGCCGCGATGTCCGCCGCCAGCAACGCCGTCGGCTGCAGGATCAATCCGGCACCGGCCACCGCCGCTTCACGCAGCGCGTAGCCATCGTTGCTGGTCAACCGTGCATCCCAATCGACCTGTTCGCCATTGGCCAGCTGCCAGCCATGGCCGCCGCGCCAGGCCAGATGGCTCAGGCAGTCATGTCCGGCCAGGTCGGCCGGCGTCCGTGGCGTGCCGCGCCGGCGCAGGTAGGCCGGCGACGCACACAGGCTCATTGCATACGGCGGCAGCGGGCGCGCCACCAGTTCCTGCGAGGGCAGCGGCCCGACCCGGATCGCCGCATCGAAGCCATCTTCGATCAGGTCCACCCGGCGGTTGCTGAGGTCCAGTTCGATATCCAGCAGCGGCTGCGCGCGCAGCAGGCCCGACAGCAACGGCGCCAGCACGCAGCTGCCCCAGGTGGTGGGCGCACTGATCCGCAGCAGGCCCTGCGGTTGCCGCTGCAGTCCGGCGACATCGGCCTCGGCCTGCTGCACCTGTTCCAGCACCTGCCGGCAGCCGGCCAGGTAGGCCGCGCCCGCCTCGGTCAGCCGCTGGTGTCGGGTGTTCCGCTGCAGCAGCGCGGTGCCCAGGTGCGCCTCCAGCTGCTGGATGTATTTGCCGGCCATCACTGCCGACACCTGCAGCTGCACGGCAGCCGCCGCGAAGCTGCCGTGCTCGGCCACGGCCACGAAGGCCTGCATGCAGCGCAAGGTATCCATTACTAACTCTTGGTTAGGAATATGCGAATCATACGCCGCTTACCAAACCCATATCCGGCGGCGCAGACTGGAGCCCTTCCCCATGAGGACGCCACGATGAAGATCCTGCTTGTCGGTGCCAGCGGTACCCTTGGCCAGGCGGTCGCCCGCCACCTTGGCCAGCACCACGAGATTCTTGCCGCCGGCCGCCGCAGCGGCGCGCTGCGTGTGGACCTGGCCGACGATGCCAGCGTCTCGGCCCTGTTCGCGCAGGCCGGCCCGGTCGATGCAGTGATCTCCACCACCGGCAACGTGCATTTCGGCCCGCTGCAGACGATGACCGCCGCGCAGTTCAACAGCGGCCTGCAGGACAAGCTGCTTGGCCAGGTGCGGCTGGCGCTGGCGGCCCAGCATCATCTCAACCCGGGCGGCTCGATCACCCTCACCACCGGCATCATCAGCGCGCAGCCGATCCGCGACGGCGTCAACGCCACCGCGGTGAACCAGGCGCTGGAAGGCTTCGTGCGCGCCGCCGCGCTTGAACTGTTGCCGCGCGGCATGCGCATCAACGCCGTCAGCCCGAACGTGCTGGCCGAATCACTGGACTCTTACGGCCCTTACTTCCCTGGCTTTGAAGCCGTGCCCGCGCAGCGCGCGGCACTGGCCTTCCAGCGCGCCGTGGAAGGCATCCAGAGCGGCGAGACCCTCACCGTCTGGTAATTGCTGGAACCGCCGCCGGGCACGGCCCGGCGCTACCGGAGGCGGCTCAGCCCCAGCGCATGGGGCCGTCGCCGCGTTCTCCGAGCACGTCGTCGGGGTTGGCCAGGCGGCAACGCTTCAGCGACAGGCAGCCACAGCCGATGCAGCCGGTCAGTTCATCGCGCAGCAGCTGCAGCATGTGGATGCGCTCCTCCAGTTCCTGCTGCCAGCGCGCGGACAGCCGCGCCCAGTCGGCCTTGGTCGGCGCGCGGCCCTGCGGCAGGGTCTCGAACGCCCGGGCCACCGCTTCCAGTGGCATGCCCACGCGCTGTGCAACGCGGATCACCGCCAGGCGGCGCAGTACGTCGCGCGCATATCGCCGCTGGTTGCCCGCCGTGCGCAGGCTGCTGATCAGGCCCTTGCGCTCGTAGAAGTGCAGCGCCGATACCGCGACGCCGCTGCGGTGGGCCACGTCACCCACGCTCAGTTCCTGTTCCTGCATCGCTTGACCTCAACCATGGTTCAGGTGTCATGCTGCGTCCTTCGCCGCCGGATGACAAGCGCGGCCCCAGCATCCTCCCCCGCATGAACACCCCCACCGCAGCATCGGCGACGGCGACGTCCGCACCCGAGTCGATCCTTTCGCCCGCCCACCGCAGCACCACCATCGGCATGGTCGTGCTGGTCGCCCTGCTCGCTTTCGAAGCATTGGCCGTGGCCGCGGCGATGCCCACCGTGGCCGAGGCACTGGATGGCCTGCGCCTGTACGCGCTGGCCTTCGGCGGCACCCTGGCCACCAGCGTGGTCGGCATGACCGTGGCCGGGCGCTGGACCGACCGCAGCGGCCCGGCGCGACCGCTGTGGTGGGGCCTTGCGTGCTTCGTGCTGGGCCTGCTGCTGGCCGGCCTGGCCACGCGAATGGGCACGCTGGTGGCAGGGCGCCTGCTGCAGGGCCTGGGCAGCGGCGCGATCTCGGTGGCGCTGTACGTGATGGTCGGCCGCAACTATCCCGAGGCGCTGCGGCCGAAGGTCTTCGCTGCGTTTTCGGCCGGCTGGGTGGTGCCGTCGATGGTCGGCCCGGCGCTGAGCGGCCTGATCGTGCAGCACCTGGGCTGGCGCTGGGTGTTCCTGATCGTGCCACTGCTGGCGATTCCGGCGGCGTTGATGCTGCGCCCGGCACTGGCGCGGCAGGCGCCTATTGAAACCAGCGACGAGGACAACAGCGGCGATGCCGTGGGCTGGGCCATCGGTGCATCGCTGGCCGCGCTGCTGCTGTACTTCGGCGGCCAGCAGCAGGGCGTGCCGGCGCTGGCCTGCATGGGCGTGGCCGTGGCCGGCCTGCTGCTGTGCGGGCACCGCCTGCTGCCGCCGGGCACGCTACGCCTGCGCCGGGGCCTGCCCAGCGTGATTGCGTTGCGTGGTGTCGCCGCCGCGGCGTTCTTCGCCTGCGAGGCCTATCTGCCGCTGCTGCTGCAGCGTGAGCGCGGTCTGTCGCCGAGCTGGGCGGGCGCAGTGCTCAGCCTGGGTGCACTGGGCTGGTTCAGCGGCTCGTGGCTGCAGGGCCACCAGCAGCGTGGCTGGTCGCGGCAGCAGCTGCTGCGCGTGGGCACGGTGCTGATGACCATCGGCATCACTGCCACCCTGGCGGTGCTGTTCAATGCGGTGCCGCTGCCCGTCGCGCTGCTCGGCTGGACCGTCACCGGTTTCGGCATGGGCATGATCTACGCCAGCCTTTCGGTGCTGACGCTGTCGCTGTCCGCGCCGCAGGAACAGGGCCGCAACAGTTCGGCCCTGCAGTTGAGCGAGGCGCTGTGCGTGGCTACCGCGCTGGCGCTGTCTGGTGCGTTGTTCGCGCTGTTTGTCGAACAGGCACCGCACACCGGTTACGTTCTGTGCCTGGCGATCACGGTGGGCCTGGCGGTGCTGGGTGCGGTGGTGGCGCGGCGGGTTTGATGGTTGCCTGGGGTCTGCTCCGACCCCAGCGTGTCACGGCCGGATATCGGTCCCCACCTCGTCGATGTCACGGTGCAGGATGCGCCGCACTTCCAGCACCGCCTGCGGGCTTTCCTGCACGCTGTGCCCGGAGATGATCACCTTCTCCGACTGCGCGCCAGGCAGGTGCGCGCTCCAGTACGGCACCAGCCCATCGTCGGATTTCTCCGGCGGCAGTTCCGGTTTGCGCTGGGCGATGATCGAGTGGTACTTCAGCCCCGGCTCGATCGGCAGCTGCGCGGCGGCCTTCACGAACGGGTCGCTGGCTTTGAGGTTGTCGATGCTGTTGGGGATCTTCGGCTTGGCGGTGCCATCCACCTGCTGCTCGGCCTGGGCCAGCGCCAGGAACACATCCTCGAACTTGCCCAGGATGGTCAGCGGCAGGCGCACCAGCCGGCCGATCAGGCGGCCGACCTTGTTGCCGGCGATGTCGGTGCCCTGGTGCGGGGCCGCGATGAAGATCGCGCGCTCCACGTTCGGCTGCGCCTTGAAGTGCAGCAGCGGCCCCAGCTTTCCCTGCACGCGCTTCAGCCGCTCGCCCTTCAGATCGTAGTTGGCCAGCAGGTCGTTCCACAGCACATCACCGGAATCGCTGACCAGCAGCCGCGCCAGCACGCCACCCATGCTGTGGCCGATGTAGACCATGTCCTTCGATGCACGCGTGTTCCCGCTGGGGTCGAAGTGTTGCAACGTGTCGTTGAAGGCGTTGGCGATCTCGTAGCGGTTCAGCGCGATGGGCGCGTTGGTCGGGTAGTAGACCTGCCACACCTGGAACTGCCGGCGCAGCTCCGGGTCGCCCATGATCTCGTTGGCCAGGTTCACCCAGGCTTCCGGGCTGCTGGCCAGGCCGTGCAGCATGAAGATGATGCGGCGGTTCGGATCCCACGGCTGCATCAGGTAGATGTGCGGCTCGCCGATGCCCTCGCTCAGGCCAAACAGCGTGCGCAGCGACTGCGTGGCGAAGCCGCTCTGCGCCAACCACAGGCCGTAGGCCGCGGTGAAGTTGCCGGCCAGCGGCACCTGTTCGCCATGCAGGGTGATGCGCTCGGTCGCTTCCGGCGAATACGCATCCAGCTCGACCCGCCGCGTGCGCATCACATCGTCCAGGCTCTCGCCCTCGAAGCGCAGCAGCGCAGTCACGTTGACCGAGGACATCTCGCTGAACTCGGGCACGCTGTCGTCATGCCGATGGCGGCGACCGCGCGCGCCGTCATCTTCGTCCGGCGGGGTCTCGGCCTTGGGGCCGTCGGCAGCCACCACCGGCACCACCAGCTTCGGCGGGTCCATCACCATCACCAGCTCGGCACCGAAGCCATCGCGGCGGTAGATGCTGCGCAGGCCGACGAAGCTGACCGAACCGGCCGGCACCAGCTGGGAGGGAATGCTCTTCAGCGCCAACTGCTGGTAGTTGGCGGCAAGCGTCCAGCTGCCGGCGGACATCGGCCGGGTGTAATCCTCGCCGGCCAGCGCCGCCGCACGTGCACGCGCGAACAGCACCACGGCCGCCTTTTCCGCCGCGTAGTTGTAGTAATCGCGCACCTGCGTCTGCCGGTCCTCGAACGCACGGTCCGAGGGCGAGCGACCGCTGAAGAACAGGTAGGCATAGCCGTACCGCGCGGCCTCCAGCCACGCATCGAGTGCGGCATCGCTCATCGGCGGCTCGCCGGCGGCGTGCTTCTTCGGGGTCAGCGCCAGCGCGGCCTTCACCCACAGTTCGGACAGGGTCGACAGCCGCTGCTCGACATTCAGGTCATCGGTCATCAGCAGCGTGCTGCGGCAGACCAGGAAGTCCTTCTCGCACTGCGATTCGTCCAGGCCGGCGGCACTGAGTGTCTCGCGCGAGGCCGGGCTGAGCTTGCCGGTGTTGAGCACGTCGGCGCGCTTGTTCACCAGCGAATCGCTGGACGCCACCTGCTTGACGGTGACCATGGCGCAGCCGCTGCCCCCCAGCAGGACGAACGCAGCCAGCAGCGCCGGCAGCACGCGCTGCCAGCGGATCGGGAAATCGAGGATCATTGCTGCGGGTCCTGCTCGGTGCCGGGAATGCCGCGGCGGATCACGGTGGAATAATTTTCGCCCGCTGCCATGTGCAGCGCGCGCTGGGTGATGCGGCCCTTGACGTGCAGCTCGGCATACGGCACGCCGGGCACCAGCGCCCCAACCTCCTGTGCGTACTCGGCCAGGTAACCGGACAGCAGCAGGCGATAGTCCAGAGGCAGGCCAGGGGCGATATGCCGGGCCAGGTCGAAGACGATCGTAGTGCAGTTGCTGGTAGCCGTGTTGTAGAAGGCCGGTGCGGCATCCAGCTGCTTCGCCTCATCGAGATAGGCAGCGAACAGCGCCTTCAGCTGACCGCGATCCAGCCCATGCAGGCGGTACAGGTAGACGTCCTCGCCGCGCGCGTTGGTACGCGTGCGCAGGATATCGGTCTCTTCCGAGGCGACCAGGGTCATCTCGAAGCGACGGAAGAAACCACCCAGCGCCGAGAACGATTCGCCCTGCTCCTTGCGGATTTCCAGCGAGAACACCAGGTGGCGGCCATCGTCGAAACCGAACGAGACCAGGGTGTGGGCGATGGCCGGGCCCATCCAGTACGACAGCACCAGATCGGCCGAACGCAGCTGGTCCAGGTCGTATTCGCGGCGCACCCAGCGCGCGTCATGGTCGGTCTCCGTGCGCCAGGTGAAGTCACGCACGTTGTCCAGCACCACGTGGCGCCCATCGAAGGATTCAACGTGCAGGCGCTGGGCCACGTCGTCAGCCCAGTCGCGATCCTGGCGCGGGGTCAGCAGCAGCCACCACAGGCCCGCCAGCGCCACCGACGCCACGTAGAAGCCGGTCCAGCGCTTCGTGCGTTTCCCGCGCGCCACCGTCAACGCCGTCCACAGCGCGGCCAGCAGCCAGAGCACGGCCACGCCCGCCGACAGCCAGCCCGGCCCGGGCAGCTGGTAGGCGAACAAACCGGCCACCCACAGCGCCAGCAGCGCCATGGCACATCCTGTCATCCAACGTCCTGCGGCTCTCACGGGCATCCTGTCGCGTACGGGGGGCGGCATAGTTAGCCACAAGCCGGCTGACGCTGGCATCACCGACCCATTCAGCAATGGGCGCGGGCCGGCCTGTCAGCGCATACTGGCCGGGTCACCACAGCGGGGAACAACGATGGGAATCACCTCCGTAGCCGGCGTGGCCGTGCAGCCCCGGCACCGCGCCAGCTGCCATTGCGGCGCGGTCGAGCTGCTGCTGGACCTGCCCGACGGCATCGTCGACCCGCGCCGCTGCGACTGCTCGATGTGCCGGCGCCGCGGTGCCATCGCCGCCAGCGTCACCCGCGAAGGGCTGCAGGTGCTGCGCGGCCAAGACCAGCTGCGCCTGTACCAGTTCAACACCCATGTGGCGGAACACTACTTCTGCGGCGTCTGCGGCATCTACACCCATCACCGGCGCCGCTCCAACCCGGACCAGTACGGCTACAACGTCGCCTGCCTGGAAGGCATCGATCCCTTCGCGCTGGGCATCATCCCGGTCAATGACGGGGTCAACCACCCCGCCGACCGCATGGCCTAGTGGCGCGTGCGGCGCGTGGCCGGAGCAACCTTCTGCCACGGTGCCATGCCGCTGCGCCCGGCCCGTGCGGGGCGCTTCAGCCACGGCCTGCGCGGTGGCAACGGCGGTTCGAGGGCCATCGGCGGCGGCAACGGACGGCGGCTGGGCCAGAGATGATCAAGCAGCCACATGGCAGGTCTCCGTGGGGGACGGGGATGACCGACTCTAGGCGTGCGGCGGCATAGGCCGCGTGAGTCCTTGCCTACACGGCGATGACATTGCGCGCGGCTTACGCCGAATCGACCACGCCTTCATGCGACGTGGCGTTGCGCCCCAGCAGCAGCTGCTGCAGCAGCAGCGCGCAGGGCCCGGACAGCACGCATCTTGCGCGGCACTCCGGCCTGTACGCGGTCACCGATGTTTTCCGCATGACGCGCGACCTGCTGCCTTAGGCCAGCGCCAGCCGCCACACCCGCGATAAATGCACCGCCCGCCGCCACCCCCCAAGTTGAGGAGCGCCCTGCCTGCGCAGGGCTGCCGCACTCACACCCACACAATGGCGTGGATGGGCGGCGGGCGATGCGGGTTGGCGTACCGGCAACTCTGGAGCGGACCGGCGGATCGCGGTGATCCCCACGCATCACCCACCACGGACCAGCGGGCCGCGTCATCCGGGAAACGCCCTCTTGGACATCTTTCCGGACACGCGCCAGAGTTGTTTGTGGGACGCCAATCCCAGCCAGCCATGACAGCCGGCGAAGAGATGCTGACTGCCTGCACCGACGCTGGCTGTAGGGCTTACCCGCAGGCACCGATCAGAAATCTACGGATCGCCAACGTGGCGCCCTGAAACCCTTGCCCTGGGGTGCCCGCACGGCGGCGCAGCAGCGTGCTGCAGCCCGCGTATCAGGTGCTGCGTGGCCGGCGAACACACGCCAAGATGTCGATCACGACACATCCGGCTCGGCAGCCATCGCCAGAAAGTGCTGCAGCACCGGCCCCGCCACGCCTGGCCGCGTGCAGAACTGCAGTTCGAAACCGGCTTCGGTGCCATCGATCACGCGGTACACCACTTCCTGCGGACGGAAGCTGGCCATGCTGGCCGGCACGATCGCCACGCCGGCGTCCACCGCCACCAGCGACAGCACCGCGTGCATGCCCTGCGCTTCCTGCACCACGCGCGGGGTGAATCCGGCCGAGGTACACAGGCCCAGCACCTGCGCATGGAAGCCGATGCCCTCGCCTGCCGGCCAGGATATGAAGGGTTCGTCCACCAGCATCGCCACGCTGAGCGGCTCACATGCGGCCGAAGTGTGGCTGCGCGGCAACGCAATGGCCAGGCGATCGTGGTCGAATGCCTGCAACGCCAGCTCAGTCGATGGAATGGGCGGGATCAGCACGCCGAGGTCGATGCGCTCCTCGCGCAGCCATTGCTGCTGCTGGCGCGAGGTGGCCTCATGCAGGTGCAGCTGCACCTGCGGGAATGCCTGGCGGAACCTGCGGATCAGATCCGGCAGGCGACCGTACAGGGCGCTGCCCACATACCCCACGCGCAGGCTGCCGATCTGTCCGGCGGCCGCTTCGCGGGTTCGCTGCAGGGCGTGCCCGGCCTGCTGCAGCGTGGCACGCGCTTCCACCAGCAGGGTCTGCCCGGCGGCGGTCAGCCCCAGCGTGCGGTTGCCGCGCACGATCAGGCGGGTACCGACCTCATCTTCCAGCCGTCGCATCGCCGCCGTCAGCGGTGGCTGCGACATGTGCAGGCGCGCGGCGGCGCGATGGAAATGCAGTTCTTCGGCCACCGCCACGAACTGGCGGAGCAGGCGCAGATCGATCATGTCGGCACGGGCAGCGGGGGCTGCCTAGGGTACGCGCTCAGCCGCGTGCGTCGACACTGGGCCGGGCGATCACCGGCCACTGCAGGGCCACCGATTCGATGCTGTCCGCGACGACCGCACGCAGGTCGCGCGGGTAGCCCACGTGTTCGGCTTCCTGCAGGCGCAACGCGTGGAACTGCCCATTGCTCGCACGCAGCACCCAGCCGCCTTCGCGACAGCGCGTCGATGCGAGGAAGGCCACGCCGTTGGCCACCGCGTCCGGGTGCAGCTCGTCAGGCTCGCCTTCGATGCCCCACATGCGGGTCTTGGCCACCGGCGAAACCGCATTGACCACGATACCGTGCTCGGCGCCCTCCAGCGCCAGCACATTGGCCAGCCCCAACGCGGCCATCTTCGCCATCGCGTAACCGGCCAGGCCCTTCTGCGCGTACTGCGGATACAGCGCGCGGTCGGAGGTGGTCACCACGATGCGGCCACCACCGGCCTCGCGCATCGCCGGCCAGGCGGCCTGGGCCAGCCACAGCGGCGTCTTGGCTGCCACCCGCAGCATCTGCTCCAGCGCATCGTCATCCACCGCCTCGAGCAGTTCGTATGCCACCCAGCCGGCGTTGTGCACGATGAAATCGATGCGACCGTGCCGCTGCAGCACGTCGCGGACCAGTGCGTGGCAGCACGCACGCTCGTTGATCGCACCCGACGCCGCCTCTACCGACAGGCCCTGCGCCTGCAGTGCGGCCACCGCGTCGCCGATGCGGCGGGCGTCGCTGCCGCGACCGTCCAGGCCGGCACCCACGTCATGCATCACCACGTGCGCGCCGCGCTGGGCCATCAAGCGGCTGTAGGCCAGACCGAGACCGCCGGCCGCGCCGGTCACCAGGCCGACCTGGGCTGCAAAGGAAATGGGGGAAGGTTTCATCCGCCGCAGCATGGGCGATGCGCCCACGCTACGGCCAATACCGATTTCCCCCGCGCACGATATGCGCTGCGTATCGACCATGGACGCTGGCATCGCGGACGGCCAGGAGACATCTTTCGATCCAAGCACTGCTGGACCTGAAGCTGGCCACGCGTTCCGGCGGCGGCCAACTGGCCGCGCACCGGATGCATTGCGCGCTGACCGACGGGATCTCCCGCCGGCATACAGGCCATCCACCCGCGCTTGGCTGGTGCCCGAAGGCACGGTGGTGGCGAGGGGACTTTCATAGAGTCGAGCTTGCTCGACTGATGGCAGGAGCAGTCGAGCAAGCTCGACTCTACGGCGCAATCAAGTCACGGCACCACGGTGATGCCGATGCGCTGCATCAACAGCGCCGTCTGCTGCACGTCCAGGCGTGCACCACGCAGGTTGACCACACGCAGGTCCAGGTCGCCAAGCTCCGAACCGGTCAGGTCGCAGTCGGTGAAGTTGGCACTGCTCCAGTCGATGCCCTCGAACTGGCCGGCCGACAGATCCGAACCGGCGAAGCTGGCACCGCTGAGGTTGGCGCCGTCCCAGCGGTTCTCCCACAGCTCGCACTTTTCCAGCGTCACCCGCGAGAAGTTGGCGTAGCGCAGGTTCGATTTCTTGAAGAAGGCACTGCAGAACCAGGTGCGCGTGGTGATCTGGTTCATGAAGCTGGCGTTGCTGAAATCTGCGCCCTGCGCGCGACATTCGCTGATTTCCAGGCCCAGCGCCTTGATGAAGTTGAAATGGCACATGCTGATGTCGCAGCCACGGAAGCTGGCCTCCTTCAGCGTGGCGCCATTGAAGCGGCAGCCGGTGCGGCTTTCGGCATCGTAGAAGCTGCAGTTCACGAACTCGGTGGCGGTCAGGTCGGCACCTGAGAAGTCACATTCGTGGAACTGCTGGTCGACCACTTTCTGGCCGGCGTACTGGTCGCCGGTAATGCGCAGCGCGCGGTGGATGCTGGGGGACATCTGGATTTCCATGTCACGGTTGCCCGACATGATGCCGGGCAAACGTGGTCTACCGTAAGCGGGCGTGCCGCGGGGTTCACCGGCAGTCCAGCCGTGCTGTGCACAAAGCGCGGCCGACGTCAGTGCCGACGGCGCCGGAACTTCATCCGCAGGCGACGGTAGCCGATCACCGCACCGGTGGCGCACAGGCCCGCACCCACCACGCTCAACAGCAGCAGCACGCCCAGCCGCGTGTTCTCCTGCCGCAGCATGCCCGGCAGGTCCCAGCTGTGCAGGAAGTAGAACAGCCAGCGGCCGACCCGCTCGCGATGGCCCAGGGTCAGCAGCGGATCGCCGGTGGCCAGATCGAAGTAGACGCGCGTGGCGTGCGCATCGCCGAAATCGGCCACCGCCACCGGAAAGCGCCGCACGGCCGCACCGTTCATCGCCTCGGGGGCGCGAGGGTAGAAATACGCATCGGGCGTGCGCAGGATCGAGAACCCACGTAGTGATGCCGAACCCATCGCCTGCGCGTGCTGCTGCAGCCACGCGGTCGGCAGGGTCTGGGCGACCTGCAACTGCCCCTCTGACTGCGAAACGATGCGGGTACCGCCCTGCCCGTCCAGCAGCACCGCGAACAGTTCGCCACCGATGCGCCGCCACTGGATTTCCACCGGCGCGAAGCCTTCCCTCGACGCTGCCGCGAGCAAGGCCTGCGGCTGCGCGACGGCGGTATCCAGCGACACAGCCCCGCCGCGATAGCGCGCCGCATCCACTGCACCTGCCGTGGTGCTGAACACCTGCAGCGGGTTCATCGACATCAGTCCGCTGAAGATCCAGGTGAACACGAAGGCGCACGCCATCAGGCCGACCAGATGATGCCAGCGCATCCATGGCTCCACGTAGGGCGTCTTCGCACCCGAGCGGTAGCTGCCACGAAAACGCCAGCGCCACACGCCCACCACGATGCCACTGATGGCCGCCACTGTGCACAGCGCGGACAGCACGATCACCATCCACGTCCACACCGGGTCCACCGATTGCATGCGCAGGAAGTACAGCCAGTGCAGCCACGCACCGACGTAGTTCCAGCGCTGCTGGTGGTACGGCGCATCCAGAACCACTTCGCCGGTGCGCGAGGAAACGTACAGACTGCCTGGCTGGCGGCCGCCCACTTCCACCTTGTACAGCGGCCGTTGCGCGTCCAGCCCACGCGAATGCGTCCAGCGATCCTCGTCCACGCGCACCGCACCCGGGAACGCCTGTCCACCAGCAAACACCGCGGCCGACAGCTCGGCGCGCTGGGCAGACACCGGCAGCAGCGCGTGGCCCGTAGCTGCCGACCACGCGCCGACGTTGGCACCGCTGCGCACCACGTAGGCCGGTTCACCGCGCAGCGTGGTCATCGCCACGCTTTCCGGTTCGGCCTGCACGGCGTCGGGCAGCACCCGCAGACCCTGGAGCACGCGTGCAACATCAAGCACCGGCAACGCCGCCAGCCGTTCGCCCGGCGTCAACTTGGGGTAACCGATGAACAGCATCACCATGCCGCTGACGAACCACAGCAGCATCAGCAGGCAGCCACCGATGCCCAGCCATCGGTGCAGCAGGTAGGTCCAGCGCTTGGCAGTGGATCGCAGCGACATCAGCGACGCCCTCAGAAGCGATGGTCGAGGGTGAACTCGACGCGGCGGTCCGCGCCCAGCAGCCACTGCGTGCTGGTGTAGTACGCCGTCGCGTAATACGCCTTGTCGAACACGTTGAACAGTCGCGCGCTTACCCGCGTGCGCGGTGCCGCCTGCCAGGTCAGGGCCAGATCGGTGGTGCTGTAGCCCGGCAGTTCCAGGGTGTTGGCGTTGTCCGCGTAACGCTTGCCGACATAGCGCGCGCCACCGGCCACGGTCCAGTCCGGCAGGAACTGCCAGCTCAGCCACACGTTCGCCATCCGCTCGGCCACGTTCGGCGGCACGTTGCCATCGCGCGAGACCACCGCCGCCGCCGAGCCGGTGGTTTCCAGGAAGTCCTCGAATTTGGCCTTCAGCACCGTGGCATTCGCATCCAGCGACCAGTGCGGTGCGAACGCCCAGTTCAACGATGCCTCGATGCCACGCGAGGTCTGCGCGCCCGCCTGCACGCGGCGATCGGGCTGCAGCGGGTCACGGCTGAGCAGGCCGGTCTTGCGGATGCCGTACGCCGCCAGCGTCCACTCGCCGCCATCGAAGGCCTGCTTCAAGCCCACCTCGAACTGGCGGCCCTTGGCCAGGTCGAACGCACCGTTGGCCGGGCTGATCATCAGCAGGCCACTGACCGGGTCGGCTGCGTGCGAATACTGCGCGTACAGGCTCAAGGTCGGCCGCAGCGCGAACACCGTGCCCGTGCGCCAGCCGGTGCTGCTGTAGGTCTTCGAGAACGCTGCCGCGCCGCTGATGAGATCGGTGCGGTCGATGGTCGCGCGGTCATGACGCAGCCCGCCCAGCACCGACCAGCGCTCGCTCAGCGTCAGGTGGTCTTCGGCAAACAGCGCGTACTGCTCGGCACTGTTGCGGTAGCGCGGCAGGTTCGGTGCATCGCTGGCGAACTCGCCCGGTACCGGATGGAACGGATCGACCGGCCCGGAGCTGCCTGCGTAGGTGTTGTTGGTGTGCTTGAAGTGCGCGCGGTTGGCATCCAGGCCCACCGCGAAGCTGTTGGCCAGCCCGCCCACCTGCCCCTGCACGCGCAGCGTCGAGGTCAGCCCGGTCTGGTCCTGGTTGTGGGTGATCTGCGTGTTGTCCGAGCGATCAATCAGACCCGTGGCATCGTTGTAGACGTAGGCCTCGGCATTGCGCCAGTCGCGCTGGCTGTCGATCTGGTAGAGGCGCGTGCGCCATTCGACGTTCGCGGTCGGCGTCCACAGCGCATCCAGCTGGGTCCAGCGGTCGCGGAAGCGGATCTCGCTGTCGGCCACGTTGTAGTTGCGATGGCGCAGCGCATCCAGCTGACGGCCATCCACCAGCGGCGTGCCGAAGTAGCGCATCGGCTGCTGGTAGCCCTGCGCATGGGTCAGGGTCAGCTGCAGGTCCGTGCGCGGCTGCCACAGCAGTGCGCCGGAGAACGTCGCATCGTTGTTGCGGCCACGGTCGACCCAGCCACCGCTGTAATTGCCGCGCACATCAACCCGGTAGGCCAGCCCCGGCGTCAGTGCACCGCCGCTGCCGAAGCCCAGGCGCGCGGTGTCCTCGCTGCCCACGGTCACGCTGATCTCGTTCTCGATGGCACCGCGCGACGGCTTCTTCGGCACGATGTTGATGACACCGCCGATGGCACCGTCGCCATGGATGACCGAGGCCGGGCCGCGCAGCACTTCGATGCGCTCGATGGACCAGGTATCGAACGGGAAGGTGACGCCCACCCCGCCGTACTGGCGCAGGCCGTCGTACAGGCGCATCACCGACGCGCCATCGGTGAAGCCGCGGCTGGACAGCGCACTGAGGCCATTGCCGGGATGCGGCATCGCACTGATCGCACCCGCGCGGCTGATCGCATCGTTGAGGTTGCTGTCGCCGCGTTGTTCCAGCTGGTCGCGGTCGATGACGGTGAGCGCGGCCGGCGTCTGCAGCACGCTCAGGCCAACGGCCGAGCCCGCGCTGGGCACGGCAGACAGTGCGCCATGGCGGGTATCGACCACGCGCACGGTGTCCAGGGTGGTGGGGTCAGCGGCATCGGCGCGGGCCGGTGCGGTGTACAGGGCGCAGGCGCACAGCGCCGGCAGCGTCGCCCAGCGCAGGGCAACGACGTTCGGGTTCGTTTTCATGTTTCCACGGCATGCAATGCCGCCCCTTCAACGGGGGCAGCAGAAAGAAAGTCGCACGCGGATGCACCGGGCCATACCCGGCGGCTTCAATCAGCTCGACAACGCCGGGCGATGCCCAGCAGCTTCAAGAGAATCGGTAGCGCCGGGCCATGCCCGGCGGCTTTCGCGTGCGCGGCTCAGCCAGCGAACTCCTGCGGCGGGCCACGCGCGCCCAGGGTTCCGCGCAGCCGCGAGGGCAGCGCTCTGACAGATCCTGCCAACGCTCGACACACCGGCGCCAAAGGCACCAGCAGCAGGAACGCCGCCACCAGCAGGGTGATCAGGCGTGCCGCGATCAGGCAGTACTCGCAGTCCACGCCCATTTCATGCTCGGCGTGTGGATCGATCGCCGGTTTGGCGGTGGTCTCGTCGTGCGCCATCGCCATCGCCATCGCCATCGCGTGGTGGTCGTGGTGACCTTCCATCGCGTGCAGCGCGCGTTCGGCATGCGCGCTGTGGTCCATGGCGCCATGATCCACCGCACCATGATCCATGCCCGCCATCATCGGCACGGCAGCGTGCGCCGGCCCATGGGCCATCCAACGGCTTACCAGCGGGGCAAGCAGCACCAGCAGCATGGCAAGCCATGCCAGGGTCTGGAACCGGCGGTGGAATCGGGGGCGACGCACCCGCCCATTCTACGGCGCAGCGGCCAACCCTGGACCACGTTCAGGGTTTTGCCCCTGCGACACGGTGACGCAGGCCATCAACTCACGTACTGCGCCACACCATTCCCGAACGACCAATTCTCCGGCTTCACTTCCACCAGATTGATGAACACGTCCTCGCGGCGGATGCCCACCGCCTCATGCAGGCCATTGGCAATGCACAGGTAGAGCGTTTTCTTCTGCGCCTGCGTGCGCCCCTCGCTCAGGTGATCTGCACGCAGATGAAGTCATCGGTGCGGGCCACGCCGAGGTAGCCCGGGTCGAAGACGAGGGTATCCGCCTCGTGTTCCTGGAATACCTGGAAGCGATCGTTTTCCGGAACACCCACCCCGCGCAGGGCCTGATAGATGACCTCCCCCACGCGCTGCAGATAATCGGCGGATTTACCTTTGCGAAGATCGATACGGGCGAGCGTCATGGTGGGACTTCAGAGCCAGAGGGGACAACGTGGGCCGAGACTACGCCTGCCGGGGTCGGCGACACAGCGCATGGATGGAACGTCTGCTTTCATCCATGGCACGTTCGCCCGGGGCTGCGCCGGGTGACGTGATTGCCACCTGCCGGGGCGGTGTAACGGCACGCCTTGATTCAGGTAACTCGGCTGGCTACGCCATGGGTGCTGGTACACCGTGGCGGCTGGCGTTGTTGCAACTTTCCTCACTGACTTCCGTGTTTGTGCGAATCGATGATCGCCTCGCCGAGGCAGGTTGCCTTGGTCGGGATTGGCGTCTCGAATAAACGAATGAACTCCCAATCGCTACGGTTTACGCCGCAGCAGAGAGAATGCACCGATTGCCTTCAATGGCGGCCGGTGCGTGGGGATCGACAGATCCGCCAGGCCTTCTTCTCGTTGGGAGTTCGTTTGCCTAGGTACGCCAACCCGCACCGTCCGCCACCTTCATTACGGAAGGTGGCTCTACGCCAGTGAGGGTTTCGCCATGACCCATCGAACCGCATCCACCCACGCCTGCACGCACTCATCGGCGACCTCGCCAACGACGTGCCCGAAGACCTCGCGCGTGAGATCGAGTGCGCCTTGAAAGAACAGAATCTGCTCGTGCAGACACCTACGTTCTTCGCCTGTCTCGATGTCATCCGCCAAGGTGATGGTGCAGATGGTCAGCCATGTCACGCCCGCAGGCTCGGCGCCGGCAATCACGCATCACTCAGTCGCTCGTTGGCGGGGCTCACCGCGCTGCTGGATCTGCTGCAGGCCGCCGATCGCGCGCGTGTCGAAGGCGTGCCCGAAGGTCAGCTGGGCAGCTTCCACATCGATGGTTTGATCGTGGCCGCGCGACAACTGGTGCGTGAGGCAAACCGCTGTCTGGCGGGGCTCGCATGACGATGCGCCAACACGGCATCTGTACGGAATTGCGGGCAACAAAAAAGCCCCCATTGCTGGAGGCTTCTTTCGTTCTGCAACATGGTGGGCGGTACAGGGATCGAACCTGTGACCCTTGCCGTGTGAAGGCAATGCTCTACCGCTGAGCTAACCGCCCGGTGTGTTGCTGAGCCGCTCATTATAAGGGCTTTTCAGAGGCCGTCAACAGTTTTTCACATTTGTGTTCACGGGCCTTTTCGAGGCCTGCAGCCGAGCATGGCTCGACTCTACAGAACAGCGGTTCACGGGTGTCTCGAAGGCGCCGCCGGGCATGGCCCGGCGCTACCTCACATCGTGTGCGTCGGCTTGTCCGAGCTGGTCAGGCCGGCCAGCAGGGTCTCGATCTTGTGGCGCACGTTCTCGCCTTCCTGGCCGTCGGCCAGCTGCACGCCGATGCCGGCCACGCGGTTGCCCTGTGCGCCGGCGGGGGTCACCCAGATCACCTTGCCGGCCACCGGCAGGCGCTCGCTGGAATCGGGCAGGGTCAGCAGCAGGAACACTTCGTCGCCCAGAAAGTAGCGCTTGGGCGTGGGTACGAAGATGCCGCCATTCTTCACGAACGGCATGTACGCGCTGTACAGCGCGGCTTTATCCTTTACAGCCAGGGACAGGATGCCCTGGCGGGCGTTGCTGGCACTCATCGATTTCCCCTTGCGGCAGGCCGCTCGTTCACCTTGTTCCAGGCCAGCAGCAACTCGACCACCGCAAGGTCTGCGCGCACGGTGGTGCGCAGCAGGTCGCGGGTGCGGTTGGCCGCATCGAACCAGGCTGCAAGCTTGTGCAATCGCTCCGGCGTGGTCAAGGCATCAGTGCTGGCCTGGGCCAGCGCCAGGTCGGCGGCGAAGCGCAGGCGCAGCGCCGCGTTGTCATCGGCGCACCACTTCTGCGCCAGCTCCACTGCGCCGGTCTTGCCGGCGGCCAGCTGTTCCAGCTCGCGGCCGACCTCGCGACGCAGGCTCAGGCCATCTTCGCGCAGCCAGTTGTCGGCCTGCCCGGGATGGCCGCGTGCTGCATCCAGTGCCTCGCGCGCGGCCGCTTCGCTGTGGCCCTGCTGCTGCAGCCAGGCCAGCGCTTCCTCGCGCGGCGGCAGCTTGAATTCCAGGCGCTGGCAGCGGCTGCGCACGGTCTGCGGCAGGCGCGCCGGGTCGCTGCTGATCAACCACAGGTAACGCCCGGGTTGCGGTTCTTCCAGGGTCTTCAGCAGCGCATTGGCGGCCGAACGGTTGATGGCATCGGCCGGGTCGACGATCACCACCTGCGCCACGCCGTACTGCGGGGTCAGCGCCAGCTTGTTGCTGATCTCGCGCACCTGCTCGATCACGATCTCGGTGCGCAGCTTGTCGCCGCTCTTGTTGGGAATGAAGCTGATCAGCTGCAGGTCGGGATGCGTGCCGGCGGCAATCAGCTGCCGGGTGCGGGTGGCATGCGTGGCATCCCCGCGTGCCAGCACGTGGTCGGCCAGCGCCAGGGCCACCTCCCGCTTGCCCAGCCCGGCCGGGCCACAGATCAGCAGGCCATGGCCCAGCCGGTCGGCATCCAGTGCGGCGACGGTCTGGTCGAAGGCGCGCTGCTGCCAGGGCGAAAAGCTCATGCGCCCTCCCCGGCCTGCAGCCAGCGCTCGACGCTGGCCACCACATCGGCGGCCACGCGCTCCTGCACCTGGCCGGCATCGATCAGGGCAAAGCGCTGCGGATCCTGCCGGGTGCGGCTGCGGAAGACTTCGCGCACGCGCTGGAAGAAATCGTCCTGCTCGCTCTCAATACGGTCCGGCCACAGGTCACGGCCATTGGCGCGGGCGCGGCCCACGGCCACGTCCACATCCAGCAGCAGGGTCAGGCCCGGCAGCAGGCCGACCGCGCGGCGCTCCAGGTCGGCAATCCACTGCGGGTCGAGGCCACGGCCACCGCCCTGGTAGGCGTAGCTTGAATCGGTGAAGCGATCGCTCAGGACATAGGCGCCGCGCTGCAGTGCCGGCTGGATGACCTGGCGCACGTGCTGGGCGCGTGCGGCGAACACCAGCAGCAGCTCGGCTTCGGCGCTGAGCGGTTCGGCGGCGATCTCCGCGTCGGGCTTCAGCACCAGGCCGCGGATGCGCTCGGCCAGCGGCGTACCGCCCGGCTCGCGGGTCAGCACGACCTCGTGGCCGTGGCTGCGCAGGCAATCGCGGATGGCGTTGATGGCGGTGGTCTTGCCCGCGCCCTCGCCGCCTTCCAGGCTGACGAAACGCGGATGGCGAAGCAGCGCGGAACTCATTGCGCCGGGGTCTCCTTGGTACGTTGCTGGCGCAGCTGCTGCAGGTAGCGGGCTACGGCGGCGTTGTGCTGGTCCAGGCTGGGCGAGAACACGTGCGCGCCACTGCCATCGCCCACGGCGACGAAGTACAGCGCATCGCCGGCGGCCGGCTGTGCGGCGGCCATCAGCGCATCGCGGCTGGGCATGGCGATCGGGGTCGGGGTCAGGCCCGCACGGGTGTACGTGTTGTACGGCGTATCGGTGGTCAGGTCGCGGCGGCGGATGTTGCCGTCGTAGGCCGTGCCGATGCCGTAGATGACGGTGGGATCGGTCTGCAGGCGCATGCCGATCTTCAGGCGGCGCATGAACACCCCGGCAATCTGCGGGCGCTCGCTGGCCAGCGCGGTTTCCTTTTCGATGATCGAGGCGATGGTCAGCAGTTCATACGGGCTGTTGATCGGCAGATCGGCGGCGCGGCTTTCCCAGGCCTCGTCCAGCGCTTTTTCCATCGCGGCATGGGCGCGCTTGAGCACGTCCATGTCACTGTCGCCGCGCTGGTAGACGTAGGTCTCCGGCAGGAAGCGGCCTTCCGGATGCTGGCCGCCGAAGCCCAGGCGCTGCATCAGCGCGGCGTCGTCCAGGGTGTCGGTGGTGTGCAGCAGCGGCTCGGCGCGCTTCAGCGCGGCACGTACCTGGCGGATGTTCCAGCCTTCGACAATGGTGACGCGGTGCTGCAGCACCTTGCCGGCACGCATGCGCAGCAGCAGCTCGCGCGGGGTCAGGCTGTTGTCCAGCGCGTACTCGCCCACCTTCAGCTTGCCGGCGGCATCGAGCTGGCGGGCCAGCAGCTGCCACTGGGTGTCCTGGCCTTCGTCCACGCCGGCCTCGCGCAGCTTGCGCAGCACGCTGTTCATGCCATCGCCGCTGGCGATGACCACGCTCTCGGCGGACGGGGTGATGTGGCGGTCTGCGAACTGGCCCTGCTGGTAGAAGAACCACGCGCCCGCGCCGGCGAGGACGGCGCCCAGCACCACCACCAGCGTGACCACGAACAGACACCCGCGCTTGGCTCCCGCCATGGACTACCTCTGAATGCGATTCCGCCGTGCAGGATACCGTGCCGGGTGGTGCGGGGTCATGACCGGGGTGGCCCCCGACCCCGCTTCGCCCAACGGGGATCCGGTTACCCCTGCTGGCCCAGCGCCCGCAGCAGGCCGCGGGCCTTGGCGCGGGTCTCGTCCAGTTCCTTGTCCGGGTCCGAGTCGACCACGATGCCGGCGCCGGTACGGAAGCTGACTTCGTGCCCGTCCACCTCGGCGGTGCGGATGAGGATGTTCAGGTCCAGGTCGCCATCGCGGTTCAGCCAGCCGAAGGCACCGGTGTAGGCGCCGCGCGGCACCTGTTCCAGCTCGCTGATGATCTGCATGCAGCGCACCTTGGGGCAGCCGGTGATGGTGCCGCCGGGGAAGGTCGCGGCGATCACCTCGCCCGGGGTGACTTCGGGGCGCAGGTGGCCGCTGACATTGCTGACGATGTGGTGCACGTGGGCATAGCTTTCCACGGTCATCAGTTCATCGACGACCACGGTGCCGGGCAGGCAGATGCGGCCCAGGTCGTTGCGCTCCAGGTCGATCAGCATCACGTGCTCGGCGCGTTCCTTGGGGTGGCCGACCAGTTCCTGGATGCGCGCGGCATCGTCGTCGCCTTCAAAGCGCGGGCGGGTGCCGGCAATCGGCCGGGTCTGCGCGTGGCCGGCATGCACCGACACCAGCCGTTCCGGCGAGGAACTGACCACATGGCGGCCGTGCGCGCTGAACAGGCCGGCGAACGGTGCCGGATTGGCACGACGCAGCTGCGCATACAGCGCCTGCGGGCTGACCGGCGCGGCGAATTGCGCGCTCCAGCGCCGCGACAGGTTCACCTGGAACACGTCGCCGGCACGCAGGTACTCGATCACCCGGCGCACGCCGTCGGTGAAGCGCTGCGGTGCGTCCTCGCCCACCGACTGCGGCGGCTGCCAGCCCTGCCCTGCTTCGGGCAGCGCGGCCGAGGCCTGCGCCACCAGCGCGTCCAGCAGGGCCTGTTCGCCGGCTTCGGCGATGACGAAGCTGGCGTCGTTCTCATGGTCGTGCAGCAGCGCGGCCGGGCAGCGCAGGGCCAGCGCGGGCGGGCGGCCGTCATCGCGCGCACGCGCCGGCAGCACGGTTTCGATCTGGCTGGCCACTTCGTAGTCGAGCATCAGCGCCCAGCCGCCGCGGAACGGCAGGCTGTGGCTGCCGTCATGCGGCAGGCGCGCGGCCTGCCAGGCGCGGTCGAGCACCTGCAGAAAGCTGCCCGGCTGCACGGCATCGTGCTGGTCGCGCACCTGGCCGTCGGCGTCCAGCCGCAGGCAGTCGCCCTGCGCGGCCAGCAGCAGGCTCCAGCGGCCCTGGGCGGTGCCCGAGGCGGTGGATTCCATCAGCAGCGGGAAGCGCGCCGGGTCGTGCTGCTGCAGGGCCAGCAGGTCGATCGGGTGCGGCAGCGGGTGGATCAGCGGGGCGTGGGTCATGGCGGCCAGTTCGGGGGTTCAGATGCACGGAAGCCGCCTTGCGGCGGCTCCCTCGTGCGTGAGGCACGTTCAGTCGAGCATGGCTCGACTCTACAACCTCGGTCAGACGCGCTTGAAGATCAGCGTGCCGTTGGTGCCACCGAAGCCGAAGCCGTTGGACATCACCACGTCGACCTTGGCCTGGCGTGCTTCGTTGGGCACGTAATCCAGGTCGCAGCCTTCGCCCGGCTGTTCCAGGTTGATGGTCGGCGGAATGACGTTGTCCTGCAGCGCCATCACCGAGAAAATCGCTTCCACGCCGCCGGCGGCACCCAGCAGGTGGCCGGTCATCGACTTGGTGGAGCTGACCATCATCTTGTAGGCGTGGTCGCCGAAGGCGGCCTTCATCGCCATGGTTTCGCCCAGGTCGCCCAGCGGTGTGGAGGTGCCGTGTGCGTTGAGGTAACCGACCTGGTCCGGGCTCACGCCGGCATCGCGCATGGCCATGGCCATGCAGCGGGCAGCGCCTTCGCCGTTCTCGCTCGGCGCGGTCATGTGGTACGCGTCGGAGCTGGCGCCGAAGCCAGCCAGTTCGCAGTAGATCTTGGCGCCGCGTGCCTTGGCGTGCTCGTACTCTTCCAGCACCAGGATGCCGGCACCGTCACCCAGCACGAAGCCGTCGCGGTCCTTGTCCCACGGGCGCGAGGCCTGTTCCGGGGCATCGTTGCGGGTGCTCATGGCCTTCATCGCGCAGAAGCCTCCCAGGGCGGTCGGCGAGGAACCGCGCTCGGCGCCACCGGCCACCATCACGTCGGCATCGCCGTACTGGATCATGCGCATCGCGGTACCGATCGAATGGTTCGAGGTCGCGCACGCCGAGACCGCCGAGAACGACGGACCCTTCAGGCCGGTAATGATGCTCAGCTGGCCCGGCAGCATGTTGATGATGGTCTTGGGCACGTAGAAGGGCGAGATCTTCTTGCCCTCATGGAAATCGATGGTCTGCTCTTCGATACCCAGCAGGCCGCCGATGCCGGCGCCGACGATCGCGCCGATGCGCTCGGCATTGGCTTCGGTGATCTCCAGGCCCGCATCGTGCAGGGCCATGAAGGAGGCACCGAGGCCGTAATGGATGAACGGGTCCATCTTCTTGGCATCCTTGCCGCTGACCCGGTACTTGCCGAACAGTTCGTTGTCGGCGGTGATGTCAAAGCCTTTGACCTCACCTGCAATCTTGGTGGTGAACCGATCCAGGTAGGCATCAGAAACGTTGGTCAGCGGACCGATGCCCGAACGACCATGGGTGATGCCTTCCCAGCTGCTGGCCAGATCATTGCCCAACGGCGAGACGATACCCAGGCCGGTTACGACGACGCGACGCTTCATTGCTGATTCTCCTGACCCGATGATGTCAACGGGCAACTCGGTTTGCTTCGATGTGATGCCCAAACACACGGGGCCGCAACTGCGGCCCCATGGGGTGCGGTGCGCGGCGAGCGGAACCCGCGCGCGCACTGCCGTCTGACATCAGGCCTTGACGTGGGCCTTGATGTAGTCGATGGCGGCCTGCACGGTGCTGATCTTCTCGGCTTCTTCGTCCGGGATCTCGCACTCGAACTCTTCTTCCAGGGCCATCACCAGCTCAACGGTGTCCAGCGAGTCAGCGCCCAGGTCATCGACGAACGATGCGCTGTTGGTGACTTCTTCTTCCTTGACGCCAAGCTGTTCGACGACGATTTTCTTGACGCGTTCTTCGATGGTGCTCATGGGGTATCGCTCCAGATGGAGTAGTGGTTCAAAAGTGATCGCCATCGGATGGCGATGGCCGTGGGATAGTGTAGTGGAAACCGGCGGGGCCTTGCATGCATGCAAAAAACCCAGCAGATCAACCACTTGCGGCGCAATCCATGCGCCCCTTGCTTACGGCATGTACATGCCGCCGTTCACATGGAGGGTTTCGCCGGTGATGTAGCCGGCCGCCGGGCTGGCCAGGAAGGCCACCGCATGGGCGATGTCTTCCGGCGAACCGAGGCGTTCGAGGGCGATGTCGTTGATCAGGGCGGTGCGGGCTTCTTCCGGCAGCGCCTTGGTCATGTCGGTATCGATGAAGCCGGGGGCCACGACATTGACGGTGACGCCGCGCGAGCCGATTTCCTTGGCCAGCGACTTGCTGAAACCGATGATGCCGGCCTTGGCAGCGGCGTAGTTGGCCTGGCCGGCGTTGCCGGTCACGCCCACCACCGATGCGATGTTGATGATGCGGCCCTTGCGCGCCTTCATCATGCCGCGCATGACGGCCTTGCTGGTGCGGAACACGCTGGTCAGGTTGGTGTCGATGATCGACGCCCAATCGTCTTCCTTCATGCGCATCAGCAGGTTGTCGCGGGTGATGCCGGCGTTGTTGACCAGGATCGAGATCGCGCCGAATTCCTTGGCGATGCCGTCCAGCACGCTGTCCAGCGCGGCGGCGTCGGTGACGTTCAGCGCGCGGCCGTGGCCGCCGTGGGCCGCCAGGCGTTCGCCGATCGCGGCAGCGCCGGATTCGGTGGTGGCGGTGCCGATGACGGTGGCGCCCTGGGCGGCCAGCAGATCGGCGATGGCGGCACCAATGCCACGGCTGGCGCCAGTGACCAGTGCGATTTCACCCTGCAGGGGCTTGCTCATGATGTTGTCCTCAGACGTGGGCAGCGACCGCGCCCGTGCCGCTTGCAGCGGCCACCGGCACGGTCGGCAGGAACAGGGGGATCAGGCCGACCACGCCTCGCGGGCGCCTTCGAAGTCGCCCGGGGTCGCAAGGGAACGGCCGTCGATGGTCTTGTCGATGCGCTTGACCAGGCCGGTGAGCACCTTGCCCGGACCGCACTCGGCGATCTGGGTGATGCCACGGGCGGCCAGGGCCTGCACGCAACCGGTCCACTGCACCGGCTGGTACAGCTGCTGCACCAGGGCGGCACGGATGGCGTCGACACCGTCGTGCACCTTGGCATCGACGTTCTGCACCACCGGCAGCTGCGGCGCCTGCCAGGAAAGGCCGGCCATCACTTCAGCCAGGCGGTTGGCGGCTTCGCGCATCAGCGGGGTGTGCGAGGGCACGCTGACGGCCAGCTTCACGGCCTTGCGCACGCCCTTCTCGGCCAGCAGCGCCAGCGCGCGGTCGACCGCAGCGGCGTCGCCACCGATGACGATCTGGCCCGGCGAGTTGAAGTTGGCCGGCACCACGACCTGGCTGCCAGCGGCCTCGGCGCAGACGTCCAGCACCAGCTGGTCTTCAGCACCGAGCACGGCGGCCATGGCACCGACGCCGGCCGGCGCGGCGTCCTGCATCAGCTGGCCGCGCAGGCGCACCAGGTGCGCACCGTCATGCAGGCTCAGCGCGCCAGCAGCGACCAGGGCGGTGTATTCGCCCAGGCTGTGGCCGGCCAGCACCGACGGGCGCGGACCGCCGACGGCGTTCCAAGCGCGCCACGCGCCGATGCTCGCCGCGAGCAGGGCCGGCTGGGTGTATTCGGTACGGTTGAGCATTTCCTCCGGGCCACCCTGGGACAGCGCCCACAGGTCGACGCCGGCACCATCGGATGCTTCGGTGAAGGCTTCACGCACCTGCGGGTGCAGCTCGGCCAGCTCGGCCAGCATGCCCACGGACTGCGAGCCCTGACCGGGGAAGACAAATGCGAGGGTGGATACGGTCACGCGGTCATCCGCTTGTTGCAATCGAAGCGGGCCATGATAAGGGCGAATCCCTCGTGTCGTCTGTACGTGCGCGTATGCAGGGCGTATGGACCCACGAAGGGGTCGGATTCCTTTGCCCCCTGCCCGGCGAACGGGTCCGGTAGCGCCGGGCCATGCCCGGCGGACCGCGATCAGCAGAACAGCTGCAGGATGTCGAGCTCGCCATCGGCGAACCAGTCGACGCACAGCCCCACCACCATGATCAGGCCCAGCGTGGTGGCGCCATGGGTGATGAAGATCGATTGCGCCAGCGCGCGCGCCGAGCGGCCCAGCTTCATGCAGACGCGGGCCAGGCCCTGCAGCCGGCCGCTGACCGAATGCACGTGCGCGCGCACCGGCGCCTGCACGCCATCCATGGCCTCGGCCATCATCGCCTGCAGGTGCTGTGGGCGGTCGGCGTAGTACTTGGCCACGCCGTAACCGAACATCAGCCAGTCCCGCGCCTGCGCCTCGGCCAGGTTCATCACTTCCAGCGGGTCTTCCTCGAAATCGATGAAGCCCACGTTCTGGCCGTCCCAGGTGAGGTTGCGCGGCACCGGCTGGCCGAAATAGGCGCCACGGGCATGGGCTTCGGCAAGGGCCTTCATCGCGGCGGCCACCAGCCGGTCACGACCGGCGTCATCGGCTTCGCGCAGACAGGTATTGAAGGAACCGCCGTTGTCGCCGATCACCAGCGCGGCATGGCCGCTGCCGATCACTTCGGGCACGTTCACGCCCTGCGCATGCAGCTCGCCCAGGCGACGCGCTTCGGTCTCGCGCGCGGCATCGCCTCCGCGGTGCGGCGGCGGGCGCAGGGCATCGAGGTGGAAGCGGCGGGCGATGAAATTGAGCAGGCCCAGGGCGAATGCGCGGCCTCCCTTGCCGTACTGCTTCAGCCAGGCGCGCTGCCCTTCGATGACGATGGGCTCAACCATGACGGATCTCCTGGACGCGTTACGGCCCCAGAGGGGCCGTAACGACAGACTTCACGTTGTCGTAACTACGCTATCAATATCGCAGCAGGGCCGAACCCCACGTGAAGCCGCCACCGAAGGCTTCCAGCAGCAGCAGCTGGCCACGCTCGACCTTGCCCGAACGCACTGCGGCGTCCAGCGCCAGCGGCACTGAGCCGGAGGAGGTGTTGCCGTGGCGGTCGACGGTGACCACGACCTGGTCCATCGACATGTCCAGCCGCTTGGCGGTGGCTTCGATGATGCGCAGGTTGGCCTGGTGCGGGATCAGCCAATCCAGGTCGGACTTGCCCAGGCCGTTGGCCTCCAGGGTTTCGTCTACGACCGAGTCCAGCGCCTTGACGGCGTACTTGAACACGTCGTTGCCCTTCATGTTGATGGTACCGCCGCCGTTGCCGCTGCCATCCTTGAAACCGACCGACACGCCGACCGGGTTCCACAGCAGCTCTTTCTTGCTGCCATCGGAATGCAGGTGGGTGCTGAGGATGCCGGTTTCTTCGTCGGCCTTGAGCACGACCGCGCCGGCACCGTCGCCGAACAGCACGCAGGTGGTGCGGTCTTCCCAGTCGACGATGCGGGTCAGCGTTTCGGCGCCGATGACCAGAACGTAGCGGGCATCACCGGAACGGATGAACTTGTCGGCCACGCTGAGCGCGAACACGAAGCCCGAGCAGGCCGCGTTGACGTCGAAGGCGGGGCAGCCCGACGCACCGAGCTTGGCCTGGATCAGGCACGCGGTGGAAGGGAAAATAAGGTCAGGGGTGGTCGTACCGACCACGATCATGTCGAGCTGGGAAGCGTCGATACCGGCCGCTTCAAGCGCACGCACCGCGGCGTGGTAGCCGAGGTCGCTGGTGGTTTCGCCTTCGGCCGCGATGTGCCGTTCACGAATACCGGTGCGCGACTGGATCCACTCGTCCGAGGTTTCGACCATTTTTTCCAGGTCGGCGTTGGTCAGGACTTTTTCCGGCAAATAGCTACCGGTGCCCGCGATCCTCGAGTAGATCCGCTTGCTCATCATGTTTCCTGTTGCGCAGGCTGCCGATCACCGGCATGCCCGGGGAAGAAGGCAAAGGCCGCTGCCCTGGGGCAGCGGCCTTTCGGCACATCAATCTTCTTCGACGGCCGAGGTCTTGGTCTGGATGACCTTCTTGCCGCGGTAGAAACCGTCAGCAGTGATGTGGTGACGCAGGTGCACTTCGCCGGTGGTCGGGTCGGTCGACAGCTGCTTGGCGCTCAGGGCGTCATGCGCACGGCGCATACCGCGGCGGGACGGGGTGACACGGGATTTCTGGACAGCCATGGGATTGCTCCAAACTCGGTTCGATTTGCTTCGTCGTATCGTCGCGCAGGACGCCAGCGCCCAGCACACTTTCGCTTTCGCCGCAGCCGCCGACGACAATCCGGCTGCTAATGCTTTTACTCTTTCTTCAGTGCCGCCAACGCCGCAAACGGGTTGGCCTGCTTCGTTTCTTCTTCGGTCGGTGCCCAGTCCTTGTTGACTGCCTCACCGTCCGGCGACAGCGGTACCACGGGTACCGCCAGCACCAATTCATCCTCGACCAGGTCCAGCGGACGCAGCTGCCCATCTTCCGGCACCAGCAACGCCTCGTACTCCTCGGGCAGGGACGATTCCTCGTCCTCGTCGCGGATCAGGCCAAGCCTCTGGGTCATCTTCACCGGCAACAGGAATCGCTGCATGCTGCGCTGACAGGTCAGCGGCAACGCGGTATCGATGGTCAGTTCCACATAGGATACCCGCAAGACGTCGTCGCGACCGAATTCAAGCGAGTAATTACACTCACCGTCGGTATCGGCGACCAACCCTTGCAGGCGAGTCAAATCAGCCAAAGAGACCTGGCCGTCGAAGCGCCTTCGCGCTACGACCATCCGCCAAGCATCCAGCGTTTCGGGCACGTTCGCGGACATAAGCCGCTGAATACTAAGGATCGGGACCGTCGCTGTCAAATGCCCGCCATACAGGGGCTTGCTGGCAGCCTCGGCGCCGGGCCAGACTTCCGCACCCTGCCCCGGAATTGTCGCATGCCTGCCCTGCTCCTGGCCTCCACCTCCCGCTACCGGCGCGAGCTGCTGCAGCGCCTCGGCCTGCCCTTCGACTGCGCAAGCCCGGCGGTGGACGAGACCCCGCAGGCGGGCGAAGCCCCGCTGGCCCTGGCCGGGAGGCTGGCGGCTGCCAAGGCCGCCGAGGTCGCCGCGCGCCACCCCGGCGTCTGGGTGATCGGCTCGGACCAAGTGGCGGACCTGAACGGCCAGCCGCTGGGCAAGCCGGGCACGGCCGAGGCCGCCTGCGCCCAGCTGGCGGCAATGGCCGGGCAGACGGTGCGCTTCCACACCGCCATCAGTCTCACGCGCGATGGAGAATCGTTCGCGTCCATGGACCTGACCGAGGTGCGCGTCCGCCCGCTGCAGGCGCGGGAGATCGCCCGCTACGTGGCCGCCGAGCAGCCGCTGGACTGCGCCGGCAGCTTCAAGTGCGAGGGTCTGGGCATCAGCCTGTTCGAGGCCATCGACAACCGCGACCCCACTGCCCTGGTCGGGCTGCCGCTGATCGCGCTGTGCGGGCTGATGCGCCGGGCCGGCTTCGCTGTGCCGTAATTTGAAGAGCCGAGCCCATGCTCGGCTGCTTCTGCTGTTTTGTAGAGTCGAGCCATGCTCGACTGTTTCTGCTCTGTGGAGCCGGGCCTATGCTCGGCTGCCTCTCACAGCCAGCCGAGCATAGGCTCGGCTCTACCAAGAGCGAAGAGCAGTCGAGCATGGCTCGACTCTACATGGCGCGCTTACCGCTCCACCTCGAACGGCTGTTCCTGCCAGTCTTCCACGCTGCCATCGCGCCCATGCAGGCGCAGGCCCAGCCAATGCCGGCCGGGTGACAGCGCCTGCGTATCCAGGCTGGCATCAAAGCCGGCATTCGGGTGCTGCGGATCATTGGACATCGGCCACAACGGGCGGATGTCGAGCTCGCGACCGTACTGCGCATCGCCCACCGGCTTTCCGTCCACCAGCACTTCCACGCGCGCCAGGCCGACGCCGTCCTTGAACGCCCAGCCCTTCACCGAAAGCGTGCCCGACACCGCTTCGCCGTTGGCCGGTGAATCCAGGTAGGCGACGGCCGGCGTCACGCACTCGCCTTCAACGCGCTGCGCAGGCAGGCGGAACAACAGGAAGCGCTGGAAACCATGATCGTTGCTGACCACCCTCGGCGGCGGCAGCGGCCCCACTTGCGCGCACACCGCGTGGTAGCGCGGCACCAGGTCGCGGAAACGCTGGTCGCTGGGCGACAGCACCAGCAGCATCGGTCCGCTGCGTTCGCCCTCGTGCACCTGGCCCCACTGCGCCAGCTGCGCGGTGCGCCCGTGCTTGTCGTTGAGCGGGTGCGGCAGCACCGTGATGTTGCCGTCGCCAAGCTGGAAGCCGAGCTCGGCCCCCACCTTGAAGTTGCCGGCCAGCACGCGCGTGCCTTCCGGCATCTGCTGCAGTTCGTCGCGCACGGCGGCCGCCAGCGGTTCCCAGCCGGCGAAGTTGCGCGGGTAGTACTTGTCACCGGCCAGCTGTTCGCGCAGCGACGGCGTCGACGCCATCAGGTAATAGCCGAAGGCCAGTGCCATGCCGAAGCCGGCCAGCCACCAGCCGGTGCGGCGCAGCCAGCGCGGCCAGCCGTTGAGCACCACCGGCACCGCCACCAGCAGCGCCAGGTAGCCCGACAGCGGCCAGTGGAAGCTGATGCGCTCGACATCGGTGAAGAAGCCCAGCAGAAAAATGCTCAGCGTTGAGACGCCGCCGACCAGGCCGAAGTAGCGCCACTGCGTGCGCGCGCCACCGCCGCTGCGCGTACCGGCCAACGCCACCTTCCACATCGCGATGCACAGGATGGGCGTGACCAGCATCGGCTGGATCACCAGGAACCACATCCCGCGCCATTCAAACGCCCAGGGATGGCGCTCGACCACCTGGAATTTCAGGCCGGCATCATGGTTGTCGGCATTCCACGCCAGCAGCGGCAACCAGGCCAATACGCCCACCGCCAGCGCCACCCACACGCGCGGATCGGCCAGCATGCGCCGACCCTGCGGCAATACCAGCAGCGCGATGAAGCCGACGCCGATCACGCCGATGAAGCGGTAGTGGCTGAGCGCACCGATCAGCAGGCCCAGGCCCAACTTGATCGCAGACGACGCATCGATGCTGCGCAGCAGGCGTGCCCCGGCGTCCAGGCACAGCACCGCGGCCAGTGCCATCGGCACATCGGGCACGGCCAGCAGGCCCAGCGTGGCCGACAACGGCATCAGCAGGGTCAGGCTGCCTGCCTGCCAGCCGGCCACGTTGCCGAACCAGCGCGTGGCGACGCGCGCGACCAGCAACGGCAGCAGCGCGCCGATGGCCAGGAACGGAAGACGCAGCGCCAGCACGTGCTGGCCGCCGATTTCCACGCCCAGGCGCGCCAGCCACGCGGTCAATCCCGGCAGGTCGGAGTATGCCGCCGCCAGGTGCTGGCCTTCCTGCCAATAGAACGCCTCGTCCACGAACAGGGGCAGACGCGCGGCCACAAGCAACTTGGCCGCTGTGACCAGCGTCCATAACCAGAGAAAAATCGTACGTGCGCGCTGTTCGCCCTGCATTGCTCTATGGATAGAATCGAATGGTTCCCGAACGTGAGACGAACATGCCAGCTCCGTCCCCCATGCCCAGCATGCTAACCGATCAACTGCGCCAGGCCCTGCGGGAGGCACAGGATCAGGTCAATGCCCTGGTGCTCGGCAAGGTGCCGGAAGTCAGGCTGGCTTTCGTCGCCCTGCTTTCCGGTGGACACCTGCTCATCGAAGATCTGCCCGGCCTGGGCAAGACCACGCTGGCCCATGCACTGGCCAGCAGCCTGGGGCTGAGCTTCCAGCGCGTGCAGTTCACCTCCGACCTGCTGCCGGCCGATGTGCTCGGCGTATCGGTGTATGACGCCGGGACGCGCCAGTTCCAGTTCCATCCCGGCCCGGTGTTCTCGCACGTGCTGCTGGCCGATGAGATCAACCGCGCACCGCCGCGCACGCAGAGCGCGCTGCTGGAAGCGATGGCCGAACAGCAGGTGACGCTCGACGGGCAGACCCATGCGCTGCCCGATCCGTTCTTCGTGATCGCCACGCAGAATCCGGTCGATCTGTCCGGTACGTTCCCGCTGCCCGATTCGCAGCTGGACCGCTTCCTGCTGCGGCTGGCGATGGGCTACCCCAGCCCGCAGGCCGAACGCGAGCTGCTGCGCGGCACCGACCGCCGCGACCTGATCGCGCGCGCCGTGCCGCAGCTGGATGACAACCAGGTGCGCCAGCTGCGTGAAGCGGTCGGCCAGATCCACGTCAGCGACGCGCTGGTGGACTACGTGCAGGCCCTGCTGACCCGCAGCCGCCAGCATGCTGGCGTGCGCGTGGGCCTGTCGCCGCGTGCCGGCCTGGCCCTGCTGCGTGCGGCCAAGGCCCACGCGCTGCTGCTCGGCCGCGGCCACGTGGTACCCGAAGACGTGCAGACCCTGTTCGTCGCCGTGGCCGGCCACCGTCTGGTGGGCGAGTCCGAATCGAGCACGGGCCCGGCGCTGGCGCGCGCCATCCTGCAGACCGTCGCGGTGGATTGAGGATGCCCGCACGCGGCTCACGCCTGCTTCGCCTGGCGCGTCCGCGCACGCCCGAAGCCCTGCCGCAGCGGCTCGACCGCCGGCGCATCTACGTGCTGCCCACGCGCTTTGGCCTGTTCGTGGCCCTGCTGCTGTCGGCGATGCTGCTGGGCGCGCTGAACTACAACAACAACCCGGCCCTGCTGCTGGCCCTGCTGCTGGCTGCGGCGGCCATCGCCAGCGCCATCGCTGCCCACCTGCAGCTGTCGGGCGTGCAGATCGACGCCATCTCGGCCGAACCGGTGCCGGCGGGCCAGCCGCTGCGCCTGCGCATCGACCTGTCGCTGCGCGACCCGCGGCCGCGCCACGGCCTGGAACTGCAGGTCGGCGGCAGTCAGGCCTGGACCGACCTGCCCGCACAGGGCCGTGGTGAAGTGGAGCTGGACGTGCCCACCGAGCGGCGCGGCTGGCTTGACCTGCCGCGCATCCGCCTGTCCAGCACCCAGCCGCTGGGCCTGGTGCGTGCGTGGTCCTGGGTGTGGCCGGAACAACCGCTGCTGGTGCACCCGGTGGCCGAGGCGGTGGCGCCCTCATTGCCCGAACAGGGCAGCGACCTGCTGCACACCCGCGCCCACGCCAGCGGCGAGGAGCTGCACCAGCTGCGCCCCTACCGTGCAGGCGACCCGCCGCGCAGCATCGCCTGGAAGCATTCGGCACGACGCGACACGCTGTTGGTGCGCGAATACGAAAAGCCGGTCGGCATCGAAGTGGTGCTGGATTGGCGCGCGCTCTCCACCCTGCCGACGGAAGCGCGCATCTCGCGCCTGGCGCGCTGGGTCGACAGCGCCGAACGCGAAGGCCGGCGCTACACCCTGCTGCTGCCCTCGCAGCCCGCGCTTGGCCCCGGCCAGGGCGCGAGCCACCATCATGCGTGCCTGCGCGCACTGGCGCTGATGCCCCATGACTGAGCCCGCCCTCCTGCTGGACCGCAACGCGCGCAACTGGACCCTGGCCAGCGCCGCGCTGGCGCTGCTGCCCCTGCTGCTGCAGCTCCCCAGCGCACTGGCCGCGCTGATCGCGGTGGCCGGCCTGGCAACCGCCGCATTGTCGCTGCGAGGCGTGCTGCCGATGCCGGTGCGCCTGCTGCTGGTACTGGCCATGCTGGGCGCCATCGTCTGGCAGATGGGCGGGGTTCGGCCAGGGCGCGATACCGGCTGCGCCCTGCTGGCGGCGATGCTGGCGATCAAATCCAGCGAACTGCGCAGCGTGCGTGATGCGCGCAGCCTGCTCGGCTTCGCCCTGTTCGCGCCGTTTGCCGCCTTCCTGCTCGACCAGGGGCCCCTGACCACGCTGCTGGCCGCGCTGGCCGGCATCAGCAGCCTGCTCGCCCTGCAGCGGCTGGCCCACAATGAAGGCCGCAGCGCGGCGCTGCCGCTGCCCGGCCAGCTGCGCGGCGTGGGCCGCCTGCTGCTGATCGGCCTGCCCCTGGCCCTGGCCTGCTTCTGGCTGTTCCCGCGGCTGTCCTCGCCGTTGTGGGGCGTACCCGAACGCGCGGTCGGCACCCCCGGCCTGTCCGACTCGATGGAGCCGGACAAGTGGCTGGACCTGATGGCCGATGACACCCCGGCGCTGCGCGTGCAGTTCTTCGGCCCCGTGCCGCAGCCGCAGCAGCGCTACTGGCGCGGGCCGGTGCTGACCCGCTTCGATGGCCACGTCTGGACGCGTGACCGCAACGTCGACTTCCGCCGGCCAGCGCAGGTGTCCCACGAAGGCCAGGGCTGGGACTACCAGATCGACTACGAGCCCACCGACCGCCGCCTGCTGGTGGCGCTGGACCTGCCCACGGCTGCCCCGGAAGGCACCGCGCTCAACTCTGAGATGAGCCTGGCCAGCCAGCGCCCGCTCTCCGCACTGACCCGCTGGCGCCTGCACTCGGCACCGGCGACGCGCTTCGATGCCGAGCTGTCGCCCTACCAGCGGCGTGCGGCGCTGCAGCTGCCAGCCAACTTCAACCCGCGCACGGCAACGCTGGCCCGGCAATGGCGGCAGGAAGCCGGTGACGACGATGCCGCCGTCGTCCGCCGCGCCCTGGACTGGATCACCGCGGATTTCTCCTACACGCTGGAAACCCCGGCGCCCGGGCGCGACCCGGTGGACGCGTTCCTGTTCGACTACAAGGCCGGCTTCTGCCAGCACTTCAGCTCGGCCTTCGTGGTGCTGATGCGCAACGCGGGCATCCCCGCACGCGTAGTGACCGGCTTCGCCGGCGGTACCCGCAACCGGCTCGGCAACTACTGGATCGTGCGGCGCATGGACGCCCACGCCTGGGCCGAAGTCTGGCTGCCCCAGCGTGGCTGGGTGCGTGTGGACCCGACCGCTGCAGTGGCGCCCGAGCGCATCCTCGACACGCTGGAAGACCGGCTGCCGGCCGGCGCCGACCTCGACCTGCAGCAGCGCTGGCTGCAGGCCGGGCAGATCGGCGATTGGCTGCGCCGTGGCTGGAACGACCTGGTGCTGTCCTTCGACGCGCGCCGCCAGCAGCAGCTGCTGCAGCCGCTGGGCCTGGATGAGCTGAAGCCCGGCCAGCTGCTGGCCGCTTTCGTGGCCACCGCCCTGCTGGCGATAGGCTGGATGGCCTGGCTGCTGGCCCGTGGCGAACGCGAGCGCGACCCGCTGCTGCGCGCCTGGCACCGGCTGGGCCGCCGCTACGCCCGGCTGGGGCTGGCCCGCGAGCCGCACGAACCCGCCCTGGCCTGGGCCCAGCGGGTCCATGCCCAGCGCCCCGAACCTGCCCTCATCGCACTCAGCCAGCGTTTCGCCGAAGCGCGCTACGCTGGCACTCGTACCGAGCTCGCCCCATTATTGCAAGACCTGCGCAGGCATCGCCCGACTTCCGGAGCTACTTCATGAACACCAAGTTCCTTCTCACCGCCGTGGCCACCCTGGCCCTGTCGGCCTGCGCCACGGCCCCCAAGCCGCTGCAGGGTCAGTTCAGCGTGGTTTCCCCGCGCGACTCGGTTGCCACCCAGCAGGTGGGCACCCCCGTTCGCTGGGGTGGCCGCATCATCGAAACCCAGCCCGGCCAGGGCGAGACCTGCTTCCAGATCATCTCGCGCCCGCTCAATGGCAGTGGCCGCCCCAACACCAGCTCGGCCGATGCCAGCGACGGCCGCTTCATCGCCTGCCGCGCCGGCTTCTATGACCCGGCGGTGTTCGAGGCCGGTCGCGACGTGACCTTCATCGGCAAGATCGACGGTTACGCCAACACCCGCATCGGCGAGTACGACTACCGCCTGCCCAAGCTGGCAGCCGACGTCATCTACCTGTGGCCGGAACAGCGCCAGGTCGATGTCGTGCCCTACCCGTATAGCCCGTGGGGCCCGGGTCCGTACTGGGGTGGTTACCGCGGCTGGGGCTGGTGGTAAACCTGCCACGTCCCGCGTGACGCAAAAGGCCGCCCTCGGGCGGCCTTTTTGTTGGTGCACCATCCACGGTGGGCGCCGTCCGTTGGTCGGCACGGAAGCCATGGCTGCCGTTGCCTCAACGCCCCGGCGTACCGAAATGGCCCAACGGCGCACCGGCCAACAGGTGCATGTGGATGTGGAACACGGTCTGCCCGGCATCTTCGCGGCAGTTCATCACGATGCGGTAACCATCCTCGGCGAAGCCTTCGCTGCGCGCATACGCGGCTGCCGCCAAAGCCAGCTTGCCGATCAGGTGCGCCTGCGACGGCTGCAGGTCGTCCAGGGTCGGGATGATCTCGTTCTTCGGAATGAACAACACGTGCACCGGCGCCTGCGGTGCGATGTCCCTGAAGCCCAGCACCTCGTCATCCTCGTAGACGATGGTGGCCGGGATCTCGCGACGGATGATCTTGCTGAAGAGGGTTTCGGTGGTCATGGTCGGCCTCGGCGGGATCTCTTCCGCATTGTAGGCCGGCCACGCCACGCGCGGCCGCGGTCAGTCGCGGAATTCGCTGCGCGTCCCGAAGGCATGTGACAGCGTGCCGCGATCGACATATTCCAGTTCACCGCCCAGCGGCAGGCCCTGCGCCAGACGGCTCGGCTGCACCTGGCGCGCGCGCGCCAGCTGGGCCAGGTAGTGCGCAGTCGCTTCGCCTTCAACGGTGGCGCTGGTGGCGATGATCATTTCCTGCACTTCGCCCTGCGCCAGCCGCTGTTCCAGCTGCTCCAGGCCCAGTTCGCGCGGGCCCACGCCATCGAGCGGCGACAGACGGCCCTGCAGCACGAAGTAGACGCCGCGGAAGCCGGTGGCATTTTCGATGGCCAGGCGATCAGCCGGTGATTCGACCACGCACAGCTGGCTGCGCTCGCGACTGTTGTTGGCACAGGTCGGGCACAGCTCGGTTTCGCTGAAATCGCGGCACTGCGCGCAATGGCCGATGCGTTCGACCGCCAGCGCCAGCGCCTCGGCCAACCGCTGCCCACCTTCGCGCTCGCGCTCGAGCAGGTGGTAGGCCATGCGCTGCGCGGTCTTCTGCCCGACGCCAGGCAACACCCGCAGTGCATCGATCAATTGTTCAAGCAGGGGTGCGGACACGGCGGCAGGCTTTGTAGAGTCGAGCCATGCTCGACTGAAGGTTGGAACAGTCGAGCAAGCTCGACTCTACGAGGTTCGTGGCACCCGCTTGCACGGGTGCCACGCTGAACATCAGAACGGCAGCTTCATGCCCGGCGGCAGCTGCATGCCGGCGGTGGCCGAACCCATCTTCGACTTCGACTCGGCATCGATCTTGTTCGAGGCATCGTTGAAGGCCGCGGCGATCAGGTCTTCCAGCATTTCCGGGTCGCTGGTCAGCGACGGATCGATGCGCACCTTGCGGCATTCCTTGGCGCCGGTCAGGGTCACGCTGACCATGCCGCCACCGGCGCTGCCGGTCACTTCGATCTTGGCGATTTCTTCCTGGGCCTTCTGCAGGTTTTCCTGCATCTTCTGGGCCTGCTGCATCAGTTGGGCGATGTTGCCGCGCATAGTGTCTTACTCGTCAAAAGAACGGATGGAGTCGGAAACAACCCGGGCGCCATGCTGCTGGATCAGCAGCTGCACTTCCGGATCGTCCATGAAAATGGCCTCGGCGGCCTGTTGCCGCTCGCCACGCTGGCGGTCGGCACGCTGGTGCAGGGTCTCGGCCGGGACCTGCTCGGTTTCCACGGTTTCGACCACGATCCTCGGCGCCTGGCCCAGGGCCTTTTCCAGCATGTCGCCCAGGGCGGACAGCGCGCGTTCGGAACGCAGGTACTCAAATCCGGGCGAAAGGCCCAGTTTCAAGGTGCCGCCCTGGCAGCTGATGAAGGCCGCGTTGGCCGCCAGCTGCCGCGAAGGACCACTGAGGCCGCTGTTGGCCACCAGATCGAGCCAGTCTTCAGCGCTGGCCAGGTCGGAGATGCTGCCCTGATGCGCTGCCGGCGCCGGTGTTGCCACCGGTGCAGCCGGAGCGATCTCGATGCCCTCGGCATGGAATGGGCGCTCCGGCGCGGCTGCCACGGCCACCGGGGCCGGCGGTTCCTGCCACGGGGCGACCATGGCCGCCTCCGGCGTCGCCATCGCGACCGGCGCGTCCATTTCCGCCGCCAGCGCCTGGTCGCGCGCGTCGGCTTCATCGGTAGCCCACGGCGGCAGATCATCCGCCTCGGCCACCTGCGGCGCCGCTTTGGCCTTCACCGGCGGCGGCGACACGGGTTCTTCCACCGGAACCGGCTCAGGCTCCGGGGTCGGCTCCGGCTCCGGTTGCGGGGCCGGATCAGGTTCGGGTTCGGGCTCTCGCGGCGCAGCCTGCATCGGGGCAGCCACGTCAGCCACCGCCGACGAGCTCGCCGCCGCAGCAGCAGCCACAGGTGCGGCGTCGTTGCTGCCGGCACCGGCGGCATGGCCACCACCGGCGTTGCCGCCCGCAGCACCCCCACCCGTCGCACCTTCGACCGACTTCGGCACCGGCGGCACCGCAGCGGCCGGACGGAACGCCAGCATGCGCAGCACCGCCATTTCGAAGCCGGCACGCGGGCTCGGCGCCAGCGGCAGGTCGCGACGGCCGTTCAGGGCCATCTGGTACCAGAGCTGCACCACTTCCGCACGCAGGCGCTCGGCAAACGCGGCAGCGTCCAGGCCTTCGACCGGGGCGGCGGCGCCGGGCACCAGCTGCTGCACCTGGATGCGGTGCAGGCCTTCGGCCAGCGCTTCCAGCACGCCACTCCAGTCCGGCGAGAACTCGGCCAGCGCGGCCACGACCTGCAGCAGGCGCGGGCCATCGCCCTCGGCCAACGCGTCGAGCATGGCCGCCACCTGGGTACGGTCGACCGTGCCCAGCATGGTGCGCACCACGTCCTCGCGCAGCGCGCCGCCGGCATAGGCGATCGCCTGGTCCAGCAGCGATAGGCCGTCGCGCAGGCTGCCGTCGGCGGCCTTGGCCAGCTGCACGATGGCGCTGCCGTCGGCCTCGATCTCCTCGGCGGCGAGGATGCGTGTCATCTGTCCCTGGATCTGGTCCTCGTCCAGGCGCTTGAGGTTGAACTGCAGGCAGCGGCTGAGCACGGTGACCGGCAGCTTCTGCGGGTCGGTGGTGGCCAGCAGGAACTTCACGTGCTCCGGCGGCTCTTCCAGCGTCTTCAGCAGCGCATTGAACGCCGCCTTGGAGAGCATGTGCACTTCGTCGATCAGGTAGACCTTGTACTTGCCACGCGAGGGCATGTACTGCGCGTTCTCGATCACCTCGCGCACGTCATCCACGCCGGTGTTGGATGCGGCATCGATTTCCAGCAGGTCGATGTAGCGGCCGGCGTCGATGTCCAGGCAGGCCGCACACTGGCCGCACGGGTCGGCGCTGGTGCCCTGCTCGCAGTTCAGCGATTTGGCGAAGATGCGCGCGATGGTGGTCTTGCCCACGCCGCGGGTACCGGTGAACAGGAACGCGTGGTGGACCCGGCCGCTGTCCAGCGCATTGCTGAGCGCACGGACCACGTGTTCCTGGCCCACCAGCTCGGCAAAACGCTTCGGACGCCACTTGCGGGCAAGCACGAGATAGGACATCAGGCCACCGTCTTCCATCGGATGTTCCATTGTGCCATGCCTGTCCAGCCCCCTCGCCTCCGACACACCCGCTGCACATGGATGACTGGGGGTGCTTGTGTACTGCCGCGCCGCCCGCTAGAATCTGCGCCCCTGCTGAGGCGTTTGCCGATGGCAGGGATCCGGAGAGGTGTCCGAGTGGTTGAAGGAGCACGCCTGGAAAGTGTGTAAGCGTCTAAACCGCGCTTCGGGGGTTCGAATCCCCCTCTCTCCGCCAGATAAACAAAAAAGGCCGCCTTTCGGGTGGCCTTTTTTGTTTATCTGGCACGGCCAGTAGATCCACGCCATGCGTGGATGGCATGCCGCCCGATCCCGCTCCCTGCCGGCCCCATGCGCTATGGTCACCCCATGAGGACCCGGCCCTACCACCGCAACGATCTGGCCGCCTGCCTGGCGATCTTTGACAGCAATCTGCCGACCTATTTCGCGCCGGAGGAACGCCCGGACTTCGAGTCGTTCCTGCGCGAGCTGGCGGGAGAACACGCCTACCAGGTCATCGAACTCGACGGCAGCGTCGTCGCCTGCGGAGGGCTGTCTCCTCCCGCGAACGGGACCGCCGGGTTCTGCTGGGGGATGGTCGAGAAATCCCGGCACGGACAAGGACTTGGCCGCCATCTTGCGCGGGTGCGCCTGCAGCAGGCCGCCACCGATCCCTGCGTGGAGCGCATTGCGTTGAGCACCAGCCAGCACACCGAGGGCTTTTACGCCGCGCTGGGCTTCCGCGTCACCCAACGGGTAACGGACGGTCACGGCCCGGGAATCCACGCCGTGCACATGGAAGCACGCCTGCAGTAGATCCACGCCATTCGTGGATGAGACGCTTTACGCACCCACAATACCCTGCCCCAAAAGCTGAACGAAACCTGAAAAATCGCTATCGTAGGCGCCTTCACCCTACGCACGGCCCTTTGCCCCGATGAGCTCGATCGACCGCGTGCACGCCGCCCTGCCCGATGCCGTTCCGTCGGCACACGGCACCTGCGAGAACTGCGACACCGCCCTGCGGGGCCACTACTGCCATCACTGCGGGCAGTCCGCGCACAACCCGCTCAAGCATGTCGGCCACGCCATCGAGGAAGTCTTCGAATCGTTCTGGCATCTGGACGGGCGCATCTTCCGCACGCTGCGCGACCTGTGGGTACCCGGCCGCATTGCACTGAACTATCTCAAGGGCCGCCGGGTGGGCTACGTGCAGCCGCTGCGGCTGTTCGTCATCCTCACCCTGTTCACCTTCTTCATCGGCAAGATGTTCGTCCACGTCGACGACTTCAGCGTGGGCGCCAGCGGCGATTCGGCGTTCGGCAAGGCCACCACCGCCGAACAGGTCGAAGCAGTCCGCGCGCAGCAGATGGCACTGATCGACCAGCAGGCCAGCTCCACGAACACCGGCAACCCCGGTTTCGCCATTGCCCGGGCTGCCGTCAATGCAGCCGCCGCGCAGCGCAGGGCCGAGCTCGGCGCGCCCACCGACACCCCCACGCCGCCAGCCAACGACGATCACGGCACGTTTTTCAACTACAGCATCAACGGCAAGCCCTGGGATGCGGACACCAATCCCATCGTGCTCGCCGGCCTGCCGCAGTTCGCCAACAACTGGCTCAACCGGCGCCTGCAGAACGGCAACGCCAACATCCAGCGCATGGGGGGCAAGACCGATCTGTACATGCAGGCCATCCTGACCGCACTGCCCGGCGCGCTGTTCTTCCTGATGCCGGTGTTCGCGCTGGTCCTGCGCATTGTCTACATCCCGCGGCCGATGGGCTACCTGGAACATCTGGTGGTGGCGCTGTACAGCCACTGCTGGCTGATGATGGTGGTGCTGGCGACCTTCCTGGTCGCCAGCATCAGCAATGCACTCGCCTCGCCGCCGGCCGCCACGCTCGGCCTGTGGATCACGGCACTGCTGTGGCTGGCGGTGCCGGTCTACCTGCTGTGGATGCAGCAGCGCGTGTACGGCGGCAACAAGCTGCTGACCGTGCTGCGCTACGCCCTGATCGGCGGCGTCTACTTCTTCCTGGTCAACGTGGTGGTGATGTACGCGGCGCTGGCAGGCATTTCCGCCTGATCGCGCAGCCTTAACTGCTGGAGAGCTTCATCAGCACCAGGCCGCAGACGATCAGCACGGCCGCACCGATGCGCATCGCACTGACCTGCTCGCCGAGGAACACGATGCCGACCACGAAGGCGCCCACGGCGCCAATGCCGGTCCAGATGGTGTAGGCGGTACCCAGCGGCAGCGTGCGCATGGCCACGGCCAGCAGCCAGAAACTGGCGATCATGCCGAGGATGGTGACTACGGTGGGGGTGAGCCTGCTGAAGCCTTCGGACTGCTTCATGGACACGGCCCAGACAATTTCCAGCAGGCCGGCGAGCAACAGACAGATCCAGGCCATGACGGCCCTCCTCTTGGTAGGGCCAGGCCGTCCTGGTCATTCATTCCCGATGCGGGGGAGGTCGTTCCTCCTGCGGCCGCATTCTAGCAACGGGGGCTCGCGCCGGCCGTGCCGCCTGTGCACGGGTTACAGCCGATTCATCGCATGAAGCTGGCGTCGATGGCCGCGTCTGCGCTAGAATGCGCGCCTGCCATCGGCCAGCCGATGTGCAGTCCGGCTATGGTCTCCGGCGCGCGACGCGCTGCTTCCCCTGATCCGTGAACCGGCCTCCCTTGGGCGGCCAACGTCTCTATGGTGGCCCCGTCGGCCCCTCGCGACGCTAGGTCGAAAATCCCGCCAGGGCCGGAAGGCAGCAACGGTATCGATCGACGCGGGCGCCGAGGTCAGCCGGCGGGGCCACCGCCTTTTTGGGCCGTGCCGCGCTCTGGTAGATGCCAACCTTGGTTGGCGCTCTTCGCCGGGCATGGCCCGGCGCTACCCCGCCTCCGGCGTTCCCTGATGGAACACCACCCGCCATCCCTGCGCATGCCTGCGCCACAGCGAACTGCGCAGCACCCAGCGCTGCGGCTGGCCGTCGAGGTGGTAGCGGCTGCGGTAACGCACCTGGGCCAGGTCCTGCGTCAGCAGCGAGACTGCGTACTGCTCCGATTCGATCTGCACCTGTGCCCGCTCCAGCGGGATCTCCGCCAGCGCCGCCGTACGGCCGTAGCACTGGCCGGAGCTGCCGATCTCGCTGAAATCCTCATCCAGCAGTTCCGACAACCGCGAACGATCACCGCGCACCTGCGGGGTGTGCAGCGCGCGCTCAAGATGTTCCAGCTCGGCAGCCAGCGTTGCATCAGCAGGCTGGCCAGTGGTGTTCACGGCGGATCCTGCGCCAGCACGCGCGGCGCCGTCGGCGTCGCCAGCGGCACGCACTGCCCCTGCTGCGCCACGCGGTGCCCACGCGCGGCCAGTGCCTGGCCATCGGCCGCACTGGCGTAGTGGTAGAGCATCATCCGCGACTGCAGCTCGGCGCTGTACTCGCGCTCCAGGTCATCCACGCCGGTGTGCGACGGGTTGCCATGCAGGCCGCAGTCGTGGGCGATCAGCTCGTTGTCATTGGCGAAGCGCGCCAGCATCTCCGGGATCGGCCGCGTATCGCCGCTCCAGGTCAGCGCGCCCTGCAGGCGCAGCCCGTAGGCCGTCTCCGGCCAATGGTGGCGCGCCGGGAACACTTCCAGGCGCACGCCCTCGTGCCAGAACGCATCGCCCACCACGATCAGCTGGAACGCATCCCAGAAGTTGGCGCCGCCCTCGGCCAGCACGTTGGGGTAATCGGCCACCCGCTTGTGCAGCAGCGGCACCACGGTGGCCGGCACGTAGAGGCGCACCTTGCCGCGCCGGTGCGTGTTGAAGAAGGTGTCCACGAACAGCCGCTCGAAGCCGGCCACGTGGTCCAGGTGCACGTGGGTGACGAACACCGCCTGCGGCAGGTGCCCGTAGTGCGCCTTGAACGCGGTCAGGCCTTCGCCGCCGCAATCGATGGTCAGCCACGGCCGGCCATCACGCTCGATCACCGACATGGGCGAGCCCAGCTCGACCGCCGACGCATTGCCGACGCCGAGGAAACGCAATGACCAGTCCATCAGGTGCCCCGGTTCCAGGCCATGTCGTAGGCGCGTCGCAGGCGCGCGTAGTCCTTCTGCACGTCTTCCACGCTGCGCTCGCCACGCAGCTTGACCAGCGAGCGCAGCAGGCGCTTGAGGTTGCGCTCGCGCCAGGCGGTGGCCGGAATACGGATCACCCCGCGGTCGAAGTCGATCAGCCAGCCATGGCCGTTGCCATCGAACAGGATGTTGTGGGCGTTGAGGTCGGCGTGGTCCAGGCCAGCGCGATGAAAGCGCGCGATCAGCCGGCCCGCTTCTTCCCACGGTGCACCACGGCCGGCCACCAGCGCGCGGTCGGCCAGCGAACGCACGCCCTCGATGCGCTCCATCAGGATGGCCGCGCGGTAGCGCATGCCTTCACGTATGTAGAAGGCGGCGATCGGCCGGGGCACCGGCAGCTTCTGCGCGCGCAGGGCACGCATCAGCCGGAATTCGGCGAAACTGCGGGTGCGGTCCGCGCCGCGCCAGATGTACTGGTCCCGGCTGAGCTTGGCTGCCAGGCCACCGCGCAGGTAGTGCCGCAGCACGCCGGGGCCGAAGGACGCATCGACGAACCAGGCACTGCCGCGCCCGCCTTCCGCCACCGGCCGGGCCCTGCTGCCCCAGTGCTGGGGCGAGAACAGGCCGACCTCGGCTTGCCGCAGCCGCTCGCGGTCGAACAGAATGGCCCCGATGCCGCGACCCTCGCGGCATGGCGTCAGCGCTTCATTGGCGTCAAATACGACCATTCCATTGAGTCTAACAACACATGGCATCAGCGTCCTCATCCTTGTGCCTCCTGCGCCTGTCTGCCCTGGGGGATGTCACCCACGTTGTGCCCCTGGTGCGCACCCTGCAGGCCGCGCGCCCGGACACGCCGATCCACTGGATCATCGACAAGGCCGGCCACAAGCTGCTGGATGGCCTGCCCGGCGTGGTCTTCCATGCGTACGACAAGAAGAGCGGCATGGCCGGCGTCAAGGAACTGCGCCGGCAGCTGCCGCCGGGGCGCTTCGATGCGCTGCTGCAGATGCAGGTGGCGTTCCGCGCGAACCTGCTGTCGGCCTTCATCCCGGCCGAGCGCCGCATCGGCTACGACCGCAGCCGCTCCAAGGACCTGCATGGGTTGTTCATCAACGAACGCATCCCCGATCGCCCGGGCATCCACGTGCTCGATGCCATCGGCAGCTTCTGCGAGCCGCTGGGCCTGCGCCAGACCGAAGTGAGCTGGGACCTCGCAGTGCCGCCGTCGGCCTACGAGTGGGCCGCTGCGCAGTGGCCCGACGATGGTCGCCCGGTGCTGATGATCTCGCCGTGCTCCAGCCACGTCATGCGCAACTGGTACGCCGACCGCTATGCGGCAGTGGCCAACCATGCCAGCGCGCGCGGCTGGCAGGTGGTGCTGTGCGGTGGCCGCAGCGAGCTGGAGCGCAGCATGGCCGATGCCATCCAGGCCCAGCTGGCAACACCGGCATTGGACCTGGTGGGCCGGGACACGCTGAAGCAGCTGCCGGCCTTGCTGGCCCGCGCCGACCTGGTGATGACGCCCGATTCGGGCCCGATGCACATCGCCAATGCGATGGGCACCAAGGTGCTGGGCCTGCATGCGGCCAGCAACCCGCACCGCAGCGGCCCCTACTCCGACCGGCGCTACTGCGTGGACCGCTACGACGATGCCGCGCGCAAGTACCTGGGCAAGCAGGCGCCCGACCTCAAGTGGGGCACCAAGATCGAGTTCGATGATGTGATGGAACTGATCACCGTCGAGGACGGCATCGCCGCCTTCGAGCGCTACGTCGCCGATCACCTCGGCTGAGCGACCGGTGCGGGCCGCCCGTGGCCCGCACCCTCCACGCAGGACGTGGGGTTATTTGTACGACTTCTCTTCCACGTACGCCGAGCCCAGCGCCAGGTTGATCGCCTTCTTGATGCGCGCGCGTTCGTCGTTGCGCAGGTAGACGCTGCGGGCCAGATCGACGAAGGCCTGGTCGAAGGCCTGCGCCTTCTCCTTCAGGCGGACCTCGTCCTCGATATCCCACAGCTGCTCGTTGACCGCCTTCAGTTCGGCACGCAGCTTGGCGATGTCCTTCACCGCCGCCGGATGGCCCATCCAGGTGGCATCCAGCGCCGACAGCTCGCGGCGCACGTTGGCCAGCTTGCCTTCATCGCTGATGCGCTCGGACTTGATCTGCAGGATCGAGATCTTGTCCAGCAGTTCGCCAAAAGAAACAGGCACAAGGATTTCAGCGGTCATGGCAGCGCTCCAGCAGGTAATGGCACATGGTAACCCGCATCGCGGACCGCAATCCCGCGTGACCCAATAAGCGTTATGTGGAACAAGCCCCTCTGCGAAGGGGCACCCCGACGGGGGCGGGGAACCGCAGGCAAGGGCAGGGCCCAACCATTGCCTGGTATCGTTTGCGGCGATGCGTGCCTAAAGTAGGTCGCAAGGGAAAATTAGGACGAGATGGCGTCGGACCTACCGGAGACTTTCGCAGCGGTTGCGGAAACTCCCAATCCGGTTGCTGCGCCAACGCCGGCAACAACAGCACTACCAGCTGCCATGCCGCCGCCGCCCGCCGCTAGCGCCCCTCCGCCTAGCGCCGCTAGCGAGGCATTGGTAAGGGCCGCCCCTGAAAGGGTGCTGATCGCGGTTCCCGTGCTGGCAGCCCCAAGCAAACCAAGACCTCCCGCCGTAGCAGCAATAGCGGGAGCAGCAACGAAAGCAACGCCCCCGGTGGCTACGGTGGCGACCGCCACAGCTGCACACTTCCCCGGATTATCAACAACATAGTCCTTTACTTCCCCAGCCGCGTCAGCAGCGATGCCTCCAACTTCGCTTGCGAAATCCTTTGTGGCGGCACCGATCTCGCTTGCCATGTCTTCAAAAGCATCTTTTGCAACGCTGAGCCAATCCAGAGCATCTGAAACAAATCGAGGCATACGGAAAATCCTTTTAATCCTAAAAGTAAACGGAACAGGAGTTCACATTCAGCCAAACCCCTTGCACTCACCTTAATGAAAGCTCATTGCGCACACGAAATGCATTCGCCTTCTGCCGGAATATCCATCACAAAACCTGTTGCACGAAAGATCAACCAGGCCAGCAAAGAAATGAAGAATACAACAACATCGACCCACACATCGAAGCCGCTACAAAATCGCCCCCCACCTAACATTAATTCAATCTACACCAAGTGCTTTGAACACTGCATCCACTGGATCAGAATAGAAACTTGTTTGAAATTTGGCAAACAATTCGCCCGGGACCGTCGGAATATCGGTCACACTACACATCGGAAGAAGGATCCGTTTCACACCTGCATCGAAAGCCACCTGGAGCGATTCGCCGAGGTTGCGGGCTGGGGCGGTAGTGCCCCCCAGGGACATATCCCCCATCACGACCATCTGGCTCTGTACCGGACGACCCAAAGCAGCGGAGCACAGCGCGACAAAGCTAGAAAGCGTGAGTGTCTCAGGGCTGCCGCTGTGCTGGAGTTCGACGAGGTGGAGGTGAAAGTCCTGAACGGAAGTTTTGATTCCGGCGCTGACCCGGCTAGCGTTAGCTTTGAAGTAGTCAAAGGCGATGCGCACAGACTCGCGAGAACCGGAGCCTGAGGTGATGAGCTTGCCGTTTCCTGCTATGGTCTGGATCTCCAGGCGGTAGACGCCCGGCATGCTGCCTGGGCCCATCGCGACGGTGTAAAGCGTACCGGGGGCCATCCGGCCTTCGGGGATCAGCCCACCACCGCCCTGCTCCGGCACGTTGATGAAGCGCTCGTCACTACTCTCGAGATCGATGTAGGAGAAGTGGACGTCGTAGAACTCCATGCCGCCGATCTTCTTGAGCTGTTCCTTGACCCGGCGACGCGTCTCCAAGGCATATTCAAGGCATTGCCGCACCTGCCCCTTGTCGTACTCGCCGTGCGGGCACAACAGCTTCAGCAGCCCTGAGGTCGTACGGCGCACCGCGATAACGTCGCGCTGGTTGAGGTTGTTGCCGAGCTTGAAGTATTTGTCGATCGCATCGGAGAAGCTGTACTTGCGCATCTCGCGCAGATATTCAGCCAGGTAGTCCACGATCAACCCGAACTGGTTGGTGAAGAACTCCGGGCGCATCTTCGGAATCTCCCAACCCGGCACATAGGCGTGGAAGCGGTCGAAGAACGCCGAGTCAATCATCACTTCAGGGAACGGGGCCAGGAGGTGTGAGGTTTTCACCAGCGATTCAACGCTCTGGTTGATGTTGCCGATGAACACCATTGATGCATTGGCGTTGATGGATTCGCGTCCCCGGCTAAAGGATCCGGAGGCCATGTAGTCCTTCATGATCTGGACACCGTCGTGATCCTTGAAAGTGATACCGGCCACTTCGTCGAAGGCGACCACGTCCCACAAGCCCACCAGGCCGACCTTGCGCGCACTCATGTTGTAAAACAGATTCGCCACGGTGGTCTGCCCACCAGACACCAGAATGCTGTTGGGGCTGATTTCCTTATAGATGTGGCTCTTGCCGGTGTTGCGCGGCCCCAGCTCGCAATAGTTGTAGTTGTTCTCAACCAGCGGAATCATGCGCGCCAGCAGGTGCCACTTCGCGCGCTTCTCTAAGACAGTGGGTTCCATGCCGGTAGAGCGCAACAGCACGTCGATCCACTGCTCATCGGTGAACGCACGGCGCCCTTCGAACAAGTCCTGCATATCCATGTTGGGCATCTGGATCGGTTTCAGATCCTCGACGATGAAGGGCGAGCTCTTCTGGCCCTCTTCATACACGTAGCGCAGCGTCACAATGCACCATATACCGCCGGCCAACAGCTTCTCGTACTCACGCACGAAGGCATCGGAGATCTCGGCGTTCTTCACGCCAAGATTAGACATCAACGCCTCGTACTGATCACGCTTCTCGTTGAGCTTGACGGTCAGCTTGTCGATGACCTTGTAAGTGCCGCTTTCGCGAATCTTCGATTTGACCTTCTCGGCCTCGTCTGGCCGCACGTAGTTCTCGGCCAGGATGCGTTTGACCGTGGTCAAGCCCGCCTGAATCGTCGCTTCGTCATCCGAGGCGCAGTACATGCCGAGCAGGTACTCCAGCACGTAGACCGGCACGTTCGCACCTTCTTTGATCAGCTTGGTCAGATCCTTGCGTACCACCTTCCCGCTGAAGTGAAGGTTGAGCAGCTGATCGAGATCCGGCACGGCGGTCTCGGCGGCGGTGGACTGGGTCATGTCGGAGGAGTCAGAAGTCATTGGAGAACGCCAGATCGATCTTCAAGGGAACACGCAGCACCTCGACCTTGGTCTGCGCGTCACGCGCGACAAGGAAGTAGTCCTTCTGCCGATCGTAGTTGCCGGAACGGATCGTCAGGATGATCGACCTAACGCGCTCCCCCAGCACGCCAGAGGTGCTGTCGAAGGTCAGCACCTGTTCGTCGCTCACCGGGGTCTCACCATCGAGCAACGAAATCCGCACGGTCCGCGGCAACACACGGCTGGAAGTGGGCTCCGTCTGGATCAGCTCGAAGCGCTGGGTATTGGTCACCACCTTGTTGGAGAAGCCCATCAGGCTGATCTCCACTGGATGGGTACGCGCTTTGTGGGAGTCGGACACGCGTACGGTCAGGAGTGGCACGATCACCTCCTGCGGCATCGCCGAACCATGTACGAAGCGGGCGCCGCCGGCAAAGTGGAAGCGCATGGCACCCTTGGGCAGCCAGAAGTCCACACTGCCTTCGCCGCCCAGCGTTCCCGCCGTCAGTGTCGTGTTGCCTTGCCAGACCTTATCGCTAACCGGCAAATCGCGCCCTATCAAATAGCGTTTCTTGGCCTTGAGTGTCCCGGCAGGCTTCTCCGGCAATGCGGCACGGCTGGCGTCATCCAGTGGCGACTCCTGATAGAGGAATCCGTGATCGGCCGTCACCAGCACGATCGAACCATTGAGGTTGTTGATGATGTGCGAAATGACACCACTCAGCTCTTTCAGCGTCCTGGCCACAGCGTCGAATGTCTGGCCCTCGGAGCCTTGCTTGTCACCCAGCATGTCGATCAGGTCGTGGTAGACGTAGATCACCCGGTGCTCACCGACCAACTCACGCCCCTTCGCCTTGCCCAACCCCAGCAAGTCATCCGCCTTCACCGCGATACCGTCATAGCGGCCCAGCTGTGCGTTGCGACTCTCCAGCGTCGCGGTCGATTGGCCATCGACCAGAACATCAAGGCTGTCGCCAGCCTTGTAGGCGATGCTCTGGTGCGGAAGCAACGCCGCCATGCCGAGCGCCGTGTAGCTGGGCAGCACGCTCAGCATTGCATCGAGCTTGGCCGTGAAACGGTTCTTGGCGTTGATCTCGCGAACAAGGGCCTCGCCGGCTTCGTAGCGGAATGCATCGGAGATCAGCACGAAAACGCGCTTGGTCGGGCCAGCACTGAGTGCCGCGACTACATGGTTATCGAAGAAATCCTGCTGCGGCGTAGTACCTGGCACGCGCCAGGCGGCCAACAAACCACCTTCGCCAGCCAGCACGCCAGCCCAGGCCGATGACAGGACCGGAATGAACCAACCGGAATAGGCATCTTCGATGGCACCGCGTAGTTCGTGCAGCACGCCCCAACCCATCGGCTCCACTTTGTCAGCCGCAAAATGGAAGCAGCGATACCACTGGTCAAAGCGATACAACTCGTCCCGATACGCCTGCACGGCCGTAGCCGCCTCGGCAAAGCTGAAGCCGGCAGCATGACGCTCCTTCAGAGCTAAGAACTCGGCTGCTGCCTCGATTGCGTCATAGCAAGCAGACAGGGCGCGGATCTCATCGCTTGCGTCGCTGATCACCGCATTACTCCAGTGACCATCACGACGGCGCGCGGTGACCGCCTGCACGTCGCCCAGCGACGCACCCCCCAGCTGCATTACCCTGGTCTTCAAGTCATAGATGATCTGACGTTCGACCGCAGCGAAGGTCATGCACTCCAGCAAATCCTCCGCGTGCCAGCCGGAAATCAGCTCGCCCAGCTTGAGCATCTGCGCCACGGCGGCGGACAGATCCGCGTAGGCCGCATGGCTGTGCAGATCGCTGCGCCACCGCGCGGCCAGGATCGTCGCGTTATTTGCCAGCTGCGGATTCTCCAACAGCAGATGGCGCAAGGCTTGTGGCACCTCGGCGCTGATAGCGCGGGCGAAGTCGGTGACCAGAATACGCAGCCACAAATCGGCAAGGGTCGGCTCGTCACTTTCATAGCCGAACGTGCGCTGCATCAGTGTCCAGAACGCCGGCTCCAGGCCGTAGCCCTGCAAATCAGTCCAAGGCTTGGCCGGCTCGCCGATACGGGGCTGACCCTCTACCCAAAGCCCCAGCAACAGCTGATGCGCAATGGATAGCGGCTCGGACTCGTCGCTGCGCAACAGCACGGCCATCATCTTGCGGTCGAGCTCCACCTCCCCGTCACCGGACTCGATCAGGCGCTTGAGTTTGCCGCGCCGCGCTTCTGCGCCGAGGAACTTGCTGCGCGAGCGGATATACGGCGCCAGCGTCAGCGAGGTCAGGCCAAGGTCGTCGATCAGCAGCGTGGTCAGATCGGCGCGGAACGACTTGGCGCGCAGGCGTACATCCAGCAGCCAATCGACGGCGGGATCGGGCTCCGGGTAGGTGCTGTACAGCAAGAATTGGGAAGCGGGCTGCTGCTCCAGTTGCCGTTTGACCGCCAGCACAGGCGTTTGATCCAGCCGCACGATCGCGATGTCGCTGCCAAGCTCCAGCGATTCGAGCGTGATGGCAAACTGTGAATCCGTGTCGTGCCAAAACACCACGCGCTCAGTCGTAAACAGAGCGCGCAGCGATTCGACCACGCGGCGTTCATTCACGTCCATGCATCACCTCGCCTTGCGCCGTCTTGAGCCAGGACGTCACGACGGGAGTGAGCCCGGCGGCAATCATTCGTCATCGCTCTTTCCGCCCGTGACTGCCTTGACATCGGCCAGCAGGTCGCCGAATTTGCCATAATTCACCTTCACTCCATCGTCCAGATCCAGCGTGATGCGCTGGTCGGCGTAGTGGCGCAGCTGCTCGTCATAGGCCAGCAGCTCCAGGTGTTGCTTGCGCAGCTTTTCAAGCTGCTTGGTTAGCTTGTTGCGTTGCGCGGTGGAGCTGGACGCAGCGACATCCTGCTCCAGCTCTTCGATCTTGGTCTGCATCTTGCCGGTCAGCGGCACCACGTATTCGGCGCGCAGACGCGATAGGGTGCCGGCGTTGTAACGATGCAGATAGACCAGCGCCTGAAACGCCCCCTGCTTACCGCTGGAGAACAACCAGTAAATCGGACGCTTCTTGTAGGTCTGCAGGTGATCCTTGAAGAACTTGTCCGCTAGGTAGCGGCGAATCGTCTGTTCCGGCGATTCGCTGGCCTTGAGGCCCAGATTCTCCGCCAGGAAAGCCATGTTCTGATCCAGCGAGTCCTTGTCCCATACGGCGAGCAGAAGTTCGCGCACGCGCAGCGCGGCATCATCCTCGAACCACAGCTCTTCAGTGACCGGCACGATGCCGTCGACGTCGGCAGGAAACTTCGTATAGCGCGAGGCGTCGAAGCCGACGTTGCCGCTGTTGGCGTAGATCAGACCCGGCCCGTCCAGGCTGTAGCGCCCCATCATGCAGCCGATAGCGTAGGAGACTAGCTCCTGCATAGTGTTTTCACGGAAACGGGTCCACAGCTGCTCGTCCATGAGCTTGCCGCCGTAACGGTAGGCGGGGTTCACCGTAAGGGTGATCTGCTCGATGGAGACGTCAGGGGTTAGTTCGTCCTGCAAGCCGTATGCTTCGATGAACAGGCGGTTGTTCTCCTCTTCGAGGCGCTTCATCTCAGCGATAGTGTCGCGGTTCTGGGTGATCCAGGCCGTGTAGCTAGATTCGAGGGTGCGCGCGGGCTCGAAGGAGGCCGTCAGCATGGGAATGGATTCGAAATCCCAAGACTCCTCGAACGAATCCCAATCCTTCCGGTGACTTTTAACTAGCCGAGTGACTGAATCATCGACCTCGCGCCTAAGCAAGAGAGCTTTAGGAACCGGCATAATCTTCAGAGCCCCTGGTCCAAAGTCTTTGGGTGAGAGAATCCGTAGAAACGGACCTATAGCGTCGGAATGCAAAAGCCCCAAGGTCAACGGTAAGTTTTTCGGAGAATCCGCAAAGAACATCGAGTTCTTTTGGTCGAAGATGAATCCGCTATCGACGCTCCGAGCTGAGAAGCGTTTAGCAATATTGTTGTAGGCAATTCCAGGTCTAAAGTAGTGATCCGCATTACGAACGGTGGCACTTGGATGGCTGCGAATCTCTTTGCCGGCATCCTCCCAGTCGACCACGCACAACTGATTTCCATACCACTTGCGGTAGTCACTTCCCTTCACATAGGGAAACCACCTTTTCCCCGAGGTATAGGCTGCGTCGTGATCTCCGTGACCGAACGCGATTGAATGAAACGGCAGCTCGAACCAGTACCTAATAAACCGGGGATTATCTCCAGTCTGAAGACCTGTAAAAGCCTCCGCGATTTCTTTCAGTGGAACTGAGTCTGCAAACACAGCGAGGACGGGGGGGCTTGCTCTATACGCCGTAAAGACTCCCCGAGGAACGTCAGCGAAAGCCGAGATTGCAACGATAGACCTTCCATCGCCACTCATAAGTTTCTGCTCTTTCGCGCCAGAGCTTTTTTCATCGACTAAATCAACGAAGGTGCATTCATAGCTGCTCGTGGTACCAACGGACGCGACGAATGATGCAACTTGAACCACCTCCCCCGTGATCTCTGGAAAGGCATAAGGGCCAAGGTGGCACATTGAAACAAAGGTCCCTTGCTCGGCGAATTTCTGTCTTGTCCCTTGGAAGTCTTCACCGGACAACCAGCTATCCATGCAGATCATGGCGACGTGATGACCTCCCTTGCAGAGGGCAATGGTGCGCTCTATGAACATGGCATAGAGGTCAGCTTGGCCGCTCTCGTAATGCGTAGATGCGAATCTTTTCAGGAGCGGGTTGAGATACTTCCGCCCCATGTACGGCGGGTTCGCCACTACCGCGTCGTACTGCGCCACCAGTAATTCTGCCTGCCTCACCAAAGGCCGCAGGCGCTCGAGCTCGTTCGCCATAAATATGTCGTGACTGGTCGTCTCACTTAGCCGCTTGAGCGCCGACAGCTTAGCTACCTGCCCCGCAGGCACCTGAATCAACGAGCCAAATGTCGTGGCGTTGTCAAACAACTTTTTCAACCCCATGAGATCGTCGGTAGTCAGCCCATGGTCGGCCAAATTCGCAGCTTGTGCGAGCAGAACCGCATCAAACCCCGTGCTATCCACCAGAGCCATCACATTGAGCTTCACCCCTCTTTCGAACAGTTGCCGGTCATCTGCCCGCGCCTTCATCATCAACGCAAAGCTTGTAAGCTGGGCTGCCCGCTCGTCGATGTCCAGACCAAACAGGTTCTTCTCCAGGATCAATTTAGCCACATCGCGCTGGCGATAGCCCCGCTCCAGGTAGATCGCCTTGAACAGATCGTAGGCCTCGACGAGGATGTGCCCTGAACCGCTCGCGGGGTCGATCAGCGTCAATTCTTCAGGGTTGAGCGAGGCTGGCGTGATCGCCGCAAGCTGGGCATTGACCTCGTCGGTCTGCTCGGCCGGCTCGATGTAGTACGCCATCTGCGCTTTGAGCGGCGAGCCCGGATAGGTCGCCAGCCACTGCGCGCCCAGCGAGTTCTGCACCATGTACTTCACGATCCAGTTTGGCGTGAACAACTGGGTCGCCGCCGGAATATCTTCGGACTTCACCACCTTGCCGATGACCTGGTCTTTCTTCTCCGAGATATAGAACTGGTAGAGCCAGCCGATGATCTCGATCTGCTGCCAGTCCGCTTCCGGAATGGACTGCACCAGTTTGGCCACCACCGAATCGGTGAGCAGCAGGTTCTCCGGCAACAGCAGCTCGGTCTCATCACCCAACTGCTCGAACAGGAACGGCATGGCCTGATGCAGCGCATTGCACTGGGCGATCAGGATCAACCGGTACAGCTCGGGATCCTGATTGGCCAACTTCAGCTGGCGCACCGTGTCGGCGGACAAGCCCGGCAGCGCGTTTGACTCAAGCAGATCCAGCGCGTGCGCCAGCACTTCGGGCAAGCCACCCTGCGGGTTCGACAACACACGCCGGCCGTGGCCGAGGTAGTCGTGTACTTCCATGTAGCGCAGCGCGGCCAGCCGGTTGAACCAGGCGTATGCGACGGCTTCGACCGTGTGGCCAAAGCCCTGCAGCTTCATCCGCGCGATGAGCTTGGTGCGCTGCTCGTTGACCTTCACCGGCCACGGGCGGCCAGCGATCATTACGATGTCGTTCTTGACCTCGGCCTCGGTGATCTGGAGCGCGCCTTTGGCCTCGCTCAGTCCCAGCAGGTTCGCCCGGGCCGTCACCGCCGCGATGAAATCCTTGCGCGCCTGCGGCGCGTAGCTCTTGAGATTGACTGTGTTCATTGCTTACTGGATCCGGATACGTTTGCCGGACTTGAGCACGGCGATGAAGTGGGCTTTGAGATCAGCGAGGTAGGTTTCGACCTCAGCTTCGGTTTCCAGATACGTACTGGTGGCCAAGTCGGCCGGGCGGATCGTCTGGGAGATTTTCGGTGCTGCTGCAGCGGCCGCCGATGCTGAAGCAGTGGTAGAACTCGATGTTGTTTGAGCCGCGCCGCTAGCTGTAGCCGCCTTACTGGCGGCTTGTGCCGCCGCGTGTGCCTTCAACAAGGCTTCACGGATCAGATCCATGGCATCTTCAAGCTTGTCGCCGGCGCCGTTAGCGAGAAACTGGATCTCCGGAATGCTGACCGCGCCGGCAATCTTCAGCTTCAGCTGTTGTAGAGGATGCAATGCGGCATTGCTGAGATCAGCATGCGCGGCCGCCTGCACCAACGCCTTGCTGGCCTCGTCGATGCGCTGTTCGACGATGCGCAGCGCCGCTTCGCGCTGGGCCTGCACCAAAGCCTGGTTGCTCGCTTCCAACGTGGCCAGCAGCGGTTCGATCCGGCTGATGCTGGCGTACGGGGCCGGCTCCTCACGGATGCGCTGCAGATCCTTCAGCGCGACGCTGGCCTTAGGGTCGGTAGCCAGCACGTCCCGGTTCGGCTCGAAACGGTTGAGCGTGGCCAGAAAGCGCTGCCAGGTCGCCAACTGGTTGGTGTAGAAGCCGCGGACATCGTTGAGATCCTCACCGGCATCCAGCCATTCATCGCGCGACTTATTCAGCGCCTCGATGAACTCGAACGGATCGCGGATGGCGAGCTGTCGCTCACAGCGCACTAGCAAGGCGTCGATAACTGCCTTGCCGGGATAGTGCAAATGCCCGGCGGTGAGCTGCCAGCGTTTCAGATCTTCCTTCCACTCGACCAGCTTGCTGCGGAAATCGGTGACAACGCCATCTTCCTCTTTGCGTGGCAAGGAGGAGAACAGCTGCCGGTACAGATCGGACGCGCGCGCGATGCTGCCGGCATCGGCGGTCTTGCGCTTGAGAATCGAGATCTGCTTATGCTGCACCGCCTTGGTTAGCGGATCGAACGCGCTACGCGGTTCCAGATCCGAGCCGCCCATCGTGAGCTTGATTTCGCCGGCCATGAACAAGCGAGTGATCAGCAGCACCACTTCCCACTCTGGCTTCCAGCCATAGGGAATGTCGGTGAAGCGATCGACCACATCAGACAGCAGTACGCGATTCTGCGAAGCGGCGAGCTGCAGGTATTGGCGAACCTCATCAATGGCCTGCGGGTTGCCGTCCTCGCCGCCCAGCGCCAGCTCCTGTTGTCCAACGTTATCGGCGCTGAGCAGGACGCGAATCTCGGCAATGGTATCGGGCTTGCGGATCTTCAGGTACGGCAGCTTGTTATAGGTATTGGTGATCAGGTAATTGATCAGCTCGTCCAGCAGTGCGGGTGCCGTGGCCGTCTTGGAACGCACCTGCTGGCCTTTGGCGTAGCAATCGCCCTGCACAATCAGGTCGCCAATTTGGGCAACCAGGCGCTGCCGGCGTTCGCGATTCTCGTCTTTGCGCTCAAGCAAAATCTTGCGCAAGGACGGCGATGCCGCGCTGGCCTTGGGGCTGTCGACGTATTTCTCGATCTGACGGTACAAGGTCAGTTCGATATCCAGACGAGTTCCCTCGCCCATGCGGATCAGCGCTTTGCCGTTGCCTTCGGCGCTGAGCATGACGCAGCGGTCAGACTTGAGGCTTTCGTAGTCGTCACCCAGCGGCGAACGGATATCCAGGCTGAGCGAGTGGTTGGCCTGCCGATATGGCGCACCGTCGAGCAACCGGTTGAATTCGTAGTCGGCCTTGGTATCGCGATGGCGCACTTTGGTTTGTTGGCTGAGGATTTCATCAAAGACGATCTCGGCCAGCAGCTTGGACTTCTCCGCGGCAGACACGTCGACATGGCCAATCTCGCGGGCGATGTCGCGCTCTTCATTGGTGAGGAAGAACCACAGATCCCCATTGCGATTGACCAGCCGCTGCTGTTCCAGGCGCTCCAGACTTTGCTGGATCTGCCGCTTGAGCTGAAGCTTGTCCGCATCGATCTGATCGAGGCAAAGCGCCGCCAGGTTGTCGATGGTGGGCTTGATCACCTCAGCAATATGGCGGATCAGGAACAGCACCTTCAGCAGGCGGATGTCCTGCTTTTCGAGGGCGGGATTCTGTTCGGCTTGGTCGATGGCACGCTTTACCGTGGTATCGAGGAAGCTCTCGATTGAGGGATAGAAGTCGTACAGCGGCACCAGCGACTGGATGCTGCGATCGGCATTGATCTTGGCAGCTGACTGGAATGCGTCCAGCAGGGAACGCTCGCCGCGTGAAAGGTGCTGGCCGGTGGCGCCGACCTTGCGGATCGCCTCGAAGATTTTCTGCAGCAGCTCAAACTGATATGGGGCGAACGGATAGTTGGCCACGTAACTGACAGAATCGGCGTAGCCACGCAGGGTCACAGCGTTGCCGTTGAACGATATCTGGTTGTTGATGATGTCGCCCTGCTGCTCGAACACGTCGCGCAGCGCCTCATGGGCAGCCCCGGTCTTCGCCAGCAGGCGTACGCCGATCACTTCGTCCGTGTTGGAACTGGCCAGCGACAGGCGCGTATGGAAACGGCCCTGAATCTTGGAGAAGTCCTGGGAACGGGCCTTATTCGCTTCGCCGATGGCCGCTTCGATGTCTTCCTGACTGGTGACGATGACCCAGGCGCGACCTTTGCATTGGGTGCCGAGCTGCTCAGCGATGGTCTGCAGATTGAGCATCAATTGCGTGTTATTACCGATGAACTGGCCGACCTCATCGACCAGGAAGATGATGCGATGGTCCTTGCCCTTGGTATTGAGGTACTCGCCCAAGAGTTTGGCGAAGTTCTCGATGTTGATCTTGTAGCTGTCGCGGGATTCATCGAACCAGCGCTGGGCGGACTCCACCGACATCTTCAATGCAATGGCCAAGGCCTGGGCGATCTCGTCGCGCAGGAAGTCGAACGCGTCGCGCTCAGCTGTCCACGAGCCACCATGGATGCGCGCGAATTCCTGCTGGAACGTCTCGTAGGCGCCCTTGCTGACGAGATAGCGCTCCATCTCGGCGATATGCGGCGCATCGCCTGAGAAGCCGAGCTTCTCGTTGAATACGCGCAGGAACACCTGCAGAACCACATCGCGATCGGACTTGCTGTCCGCCTTAGCATCGATGTTGAACAGGATGACATCGGCGCTGCCGCGGGTGGCGCGCTGGATGTCCGCGAGCAACAAAGGGTCCTTGACCTTGTTTTCGTCGAAGAACTCAGCCGCACGCTTGGTGTTGCCAGAGAACGGGTCGACCGCTTCCTGGTTTTCCAGAAGGTACGACAGGATCTTAATGAAGTGCGATTTACCGGAGCCGAAGAAGCCCGATACCCACACGCCCATACGATCGGTGATCACCGAATTGTTCGGATTGTCGCCGGCCGCTAGGTACGCGTCGAAGAAGCGACGAAAGTAGTCGGCCAGCTGCTTGGTGACCACGTATTCGTCCAGCTCCTGCCAGATGCTTTCGACATCACGCTGGTCAGCCTTGATAACGCCGTTGATCGGGCGGTCGATCGGCTTGCGGAAAAGCTCCCTGATTTTCATGTTCTTAGTCATTCCCTGTGAATCATTCCGCGAGCCGGAAGGCTCGGTAGTAGTGGTCATCGGCCAAGGTGTTGAACAGGCGCAGCGAGAAGCCGTCGTAGCGGCCTGGATAGAACATCACCACCGGCGTGTGGTCCATGATCGGCTGCAAGGCGGTCAGCAATGTGTGCGAGCGCAGCATCGGATACGCTGCCCCTACGCCGGTCAGCAGCAGCATGTCTATTTGGTCGAAGTCGATCTTGCTGGCGATGCGCTGGGCCAGCTTGTCTTCTTTGAGCACGGGTCTGAGCGCAGCGAGAGCGGCGTCATTGCCCTTGTCGGCCTGGATGGCCAGGACGCGGTCATAGAGCTTGCGGTCTTCTAGCAGGTCGACGATGAGATCGAAGAGGTTGACGACCACGGGGCGCAAGACCGGTTGCTGCCGGGCCAGACCGGGCAACAGGATTTCGGCGATAAAGTCACGCATCTCCATTTCCTGCTCAGGCAGGTAGTCAAAGACCCAGAAACCGATCTCGTTGCCCAACCCTTTATTGGCAAGGAAGTCGGCGGAACTGAGCTTGGGCAGGATGCGATTGAGGCGCTCGCGAAATTTTTCGCTCATACACGAAGCTCCATCATCTGAACGAGCTGTCCTTCCCCGGCAGCCAGCAAGGACCGCCGCACCACCGGGTGGAGGTGCGGAGGTAGCAGTCGAAGGGATCTAGTACTTTCCAGGTACCGGGCCTCGGCTAGGATCCGAATAATTACCTGCAGCAGCTTCTTCCGCGTCGAATTGCTCCACGTGGCAACGGCAGGATCGCGCGCTGCGCAATCGTGCAGGAAGGACTCCCAGACGGTGACCGAAAGAGAGTGTTCCAAGCGTCGGACGTGATCAGCCACGACTTCACGCAGGAAGTCCTTGAAGAGCTCGCTGTGCTTGAGCGCCGCAGCAAACAACAGCTGAGTCGCCATCTCATTGTCCCCATCCCTGATAACACTCCAGACCGACGCATCGATGGACTCCAGTCGAAGACGGATCAACCGCGCCTGGCGTACCGCCGTGGCCGGCGCCGACTTCTGCAGCACGTTCTCCACACGTAGCGCGTGTTGCCACGCGGCATCGTCGAGCCGCTGAAGCAAAAGCCCGGCAATGATCCGGCTCTCGGGGAGCATCAGGGATCCGGCGGATAGATCGGCTTGGTACTGCTTCAAAGGGTGCGTCCAGTGGTATTCGGTTGGTAACGTCTGCGAGTGGGAAGCGTCGATCAACATGGCTTCAACCCGCCTCCTCGGCGGGCAACAGCCATGGAGCCAGAGCTAATGGATCGGCTACGGCTAACTGATGAAATGACGGAGGAAGTTCTTTGGCGACATCCAATGGATGCCCAGCATGGCGGGCTCCCCCACTTCGCTCCCGGAGATGCAACAACTCCGCGACGCGAAAACCCGCATTGACAATGAATCTCGACTCCCACAAGGCATCCCTTTTCTCTGCATTGGAATCGTAGCTCATTGGCTATGATCCTTGAGCAACCAAAGGCACCCTACGTGTGCATTGCTGTCGCTCTCGCTGGATATCTGCGAAGTCATTGGGCACGCCCAGGCTGATGAGCATGTAGAAACTATCCTTGATAGCGTCCCCGACTACGATCAAAGCGGATCCAACCGAGTCGGATCGGTGCTCGCTGCTCAAAACCATAGGTGGCGAACAATCGACCAGCTTGAAGGCGACCAATGGGGCCACGCCCGAACTTATCAATTATCAATGACTGGGAACGTCCGATGACATCCGGGGCCAGCCCACCTGAAACGGCATACCCGATGGCATACCCGAATGCTCTGAAATGAAAAAAGCCCCTGAAAATCAGGGGCTTAGTTCATGCGTCTGGCGGAGAGGGGGGGATTCGAACCCCCGAGGCGCTATAAACGCCTGCCTGATTTCGAGTCAGGTACATTCAACCGCTCTGCCACCTCTCCAGGTGTTCCCCGGCGAACCGGGGACGCGCATCATACGAGGAAGCGCGGCAGACCACAAGCCATTGCGCCTCATCATGTAAAAAATTTCTGACTGAACGCCTTGCCGGATGTCCGCTTGGCCGTGATGATGCCGTTCTCCCCGGCACTACCCCGCCCAGCAACCACCATGATCGAATTCGGACACCTCACCCACCCTGGCCTGCGCCGCGAGCTCAACGAGGACACCTACTACGGTGACAGCGAGCTGGCCCTGTGGCTGGTGGCCGACGGCATGGGCGGGCACGCCTGCGGCGAGGTGGCCAGTGCCCTGGCACGCGAGACCATCGTCCGCGAGATCCGCCGTGGCGCCCCGCTGGCCCACGCCATCCGCACCGCCGACGAGGAGATCATCCGTGCCTCGCGGCGGCGCAACGACACCCTGCCGATGGGCACCACCGTGGTCGCCGCACGCGTGCAGGGCAACCGCTATGAAGTGGCCTGGGTCGGCGACAGCCGCGCCTACATGTGGCGCGACGGCCAGCTGGCCCAGCTCAGCCAGGACCACAGCGTGGTGCAGGAACTGGTCGCGCAGGGCAACCTGACCGCCGAACAGGCGCGTGCCCACCCGCACCGCAACGTGGTGACCCAGGCACTGGGCGTGACCGACCCGAACCATCTGAACGTGGCCACCACCAGCGGCGAACTGCGCCCGGGCATGCAGCTGCTGCTGTGCAGTGACGGCCTGACCGAGGAGGTCGACGACCGCGACATCGCCCGCACCCTCGCCTACGACGACGCCAGCGCGCAGGAATGCGTGGACAGCCTGGTCGCCTCGGCATTGGACGGCGGGGGGGCCGACAACATCACCGTGATTCTGGTGCGCTGCCATTAACCCGTAGATCCACGCCATGCGTGGATGACGCATCGTGGATGCCGGCCAGCGGCCGGCACTACCACCGCGCTTACGCGCTCGCGACCTCTTCCACCTTCGGGCCATCCCACAAGGCGTGGCCGGCCTTCTTGCGCAGGCGCTCCAGCCGCGCGGTGTGCGCCTCCAGCTCCGACGCCGTGGCCACCACGCGCGGGCGCGGCAGCAGCTTGCTGGTGTCGAAGGCCAGCAGCGCGGCGCCATCGGCCCCGCTGTCGTCTTCCAGGCCGAAGCCGATCTCTTCCTGTCCCGAGGTCAGCGCGATGTAGACATCGCCCAGGATCTGCGCATCGAGCAGGCCGCCATGAAGCGCACGGTGCGAGTTGTCCACGCCCAGGCGCCGGCACAGGGCATCCAGCGAGTTGCGCTGGCCGGGGAAGCGCTCGCGCGCCATCGCCAGTGTATCGATCACCGTGCAGCGGTCGGTGATCTTGCCGAACTGCGGCCCCAGCAGGGACAGCTCGTAATCGAGGAAGCCCAGATCGAACGCCGCGTTGTGGATGATCAGCTCGGCGCCGTCGATGAACGCCAGGAACTCCTCGGCGATCTGCGCGAAGTCCGGCTTGTCGGCCAGGAAGTCCAGGCTCAGGCCGGTGACTTCCTGCGCACCCTGCTCGAAGTCGACGTCGGGCTTGATGTACTGGTGGTAGTTGTTGCCGGTCGGGCGGCGCTTGAACAGCTCCACGCAGCCGATTTCAACGATGCGGTTGCCCTTCTTCCATTCCAGGCCGGTGGTTTCGGTATCGAGGATGATCTGACGCATGGGCTCAGTTTACCGGGCTGCCGTCGCGGATCTGGATCGCGGCATTGCGCGCCAGGGTGTCGACCCGCTCGTTGTCGGGGTCACCGGAGTGGCCCTTCACCCAGCGCCAGTCGATCTGGTGCCGCAGCGTGGCCGCATGCAGGCGCTCCCACAGCTCTCGGTTCTTCACCGGGTCGCCGCCCGCGGTCTTCCAGTTCTTGCGGATCCACCCGGCCATCCACTGGGTCAGCCCCTGCCGCACATACTGCGAATCGGTATAGAGCACGATCTCGCAGGCTTCGGTGAGGCTTTCCAACGCGGAAATGGCGGCCATCAGCTCCATCCGGTTGTTGGTGGTATGCGCTTCGCCGCCACTCAATTCGCGCTCGTGGCCCTTGTAGCGCAGCAGTGCGGCCCAGCCACCCGGGCCGGGATTGCCGAGGCAGGAACCGTCGGTGTGGATTTCGATGGTTTTCAATACAACTCCAGATCAGGTGGCAACGGTGCCCAACCAGCGCACCGGCAGCGGGGTCGGCCCAGACAGGGCCAGCGTACGTTTTTCGGCATGGAACAGGCAGGCCGCGCGCAGTGGCGCCCAGCCCGCCCCACGGCGGCTGCCGGCGCCTTGCCACAGCGGCCCCAGGTAGCGGGTGTCGTCGCATTCCAGCCCATGCCGAGCCAGCAGCTGGCGCAGCCGCTGCGGCGTGCGCACCACCAGACCATGGTGTCGCCAGCGGGTGCGGAAGGGGCTGAACGGGTTGAGGCTGCTCAGCCACAACTGGCCGCCGGGCATCAGCACGCGCGAGCACTCGTCCAGCAGGTAATCAGCATCGGCGGCGGTGACATGCTGCAGCACGATGGCGTTGACGCTTTCATTGGCCAGCGGCAGCGGCAGCGCGCAGCGGGTATCACCGGCATAGCCGGCGCCCTCGCGGTACAGCCGCAGGCCGCGGCCGCCCAGCTGCGCATCCTCCATCCAGGAGGCCGTGGGTGCGATCCACAGCCAAGGCTGGGACGGCAGGCCGGCCAGCCGTGGCAGCAGCAGCTGGCGCTCAAGCAGGCGCAGGGCTGCCGCCGGCTCGCTGTCGAACCACGGCACCAGGCTCGCTTGACGGTGGCTCTGCAGCAGGGGCATGGTCCAATTCTATGCGACTGACTGCCCTGACCGCATTTGCGGACAACTACATCTGGATGCTGATCGCCGACGATGGCGCCGCCGTGGTCGTCGACCCCGGCGATGCCGCGCCGGTGCTGGCGCTGGCCGATCAAGGCCTGCGCGTGGACACCATCCTGCTGACCCACCACCACGACGACCACATCGGCGGCGTGCCCGCGCTGCAGGCGCGTTTTCCCAGCGCGCGGGTGATCGCGCCGGTCGACGAGCGCATCCCGACCGCCACCGAACGGGTGGGCGAAGGTGAACGCGTTCAGGCACTGGGCCGGATGTTCCACGTACTATCCGTGCCCGGGCATACCCGCAGCCACATCGCGTTTCACACTGCTGAACATCTTTTCAGCGGAGATTCGTTGTTCAGCCTGGGCTGTGGGCGCCTGTTCGAAGGTACGCCGTCCCAGCTGCTGGCGTCGATGCGCAAGCTGGGTACCTTGCCTGTGCAACTGCTGCTTTGTTGCGCCCATGAGTACACCGTGTCAAATGCCGTCTTCGCGCGGCATGTCGACCCCGCCAACGCTGCCCTGTGGCAGCGCCAAGAGGAGGCTTTGGCCATGCGCCGCGATGACCGTTCCACCCTGCCGGTAACCCTGGCCAACGAGCTGGACTGCAATCCGTTCCTGCGTGTGCACAGCGCGCCGATCCGCGCGGCGGTATCAGCGCACTTGGGGCGCGATGTCGTGGACGATGTCGACGTCATGGCCGGTCTCCGGCACTGGAAAGACGGCTTCCGCGCATGACGCGCCGAAGTCTGCCGCTGGCCCTGGGCCTTGTCCTGGGGTTGGCCGGAAACGCGGGCGCGCAGTCGCTGGGCGCCGGCATCAGCCAGAACCTGACCGCCGCCTCGGCCGTGCCGATGGACCCGGCCCTGTTGCCGGCCGCCTCGGTCCGCAATGGCCAGGAGATCTTCGCCAGCTTCCGCGAGGGCCTGGCTGAACCGACCTGCGACGCCGAGGCCACCAGCCCGCGCTGGCAGAAGCAGTTCGCCCATGCTCCCTCGCGCCTGGCCAACCAGGATGACGACGCGCTGGTGCTGTTCGGCTACGTGGTCGAAGAACTGCGCAAGGCCAGCCTGCCCACCGAATTCGCGCTCATCCCGTTCGTGGAGAGCGGCTACCGCCCCAACGCCCGCAACGGCAGCGGTCCTACCGGCCTGTGGCAGTTCATCGCCACCACCGCGCGCAACCACCGCGTGCCGATGGCCAACGGCTACGACGGCCGCCTGTCGGCCGTGGATTCCACCCAGGCCGCAGTGCGCTACCTGAAGACCCTGCACGGCATGTTCGGCGGTGACTGGCGCCTGGCCACCATGGCCTACAACGCCGGCGAGTACCGCGTGCTGCAGTCGATGCGCAAGGCGGGGATGAACGCGCAGAACGCCAAGCCGGCGGCCCTGCCCGGCCTGTCGCCGGTCACCCATGCCTACGTCGAGAAGCTGCATGCCCTGGCCTGTGTGCTGGAGGATGCCGAAGACGAACCCGGCGTGATGGCCTCGCTGGACCGCACCGTGCCCGTACTGAAGGGCCACACCCTGCCAGCGGGCACCAGCGTGCAGCAGTGGGCGGCGCAGCGTGCGCTGGACCCGAACCGCATTGCCCGCCTGAACCCGGCCCTGGCCGGCAGCAGCCGCCCCTCAGGCACCACCCGCGTGCTGGCTCCGGTGGCCGCCGCCCCTGCCCCGGTTGACGATGTCGCCACGGTTGCGACCGCAGCGACCGCCGTGGCCCCCAGCGCAAGCCTGCAGCCGGCCCCACAGGTCGCCAGGACCGTGGCCAGCGCGGCCGACCGCCCGCGCAATCGCCGCCACACCGTGCGCAACGGTGAATCGGCCTGGACCATCGCCCGCCGCTACGGCATGCCGGTGAAGGCCCTGCTCTCGTTGAACGGCCTGAGCGGCAGCAGCGTGCTGAAGCCCGGCGCCGTCCTGCGCATCGAAGACTGACAGCCGCAACCGGCTCTTTGTAAAGGTCGAGCTTGCTCGACCGCTCTTCTGCTCTTCCGCCCTTTGTAGAGTCGAGCCATGCTCGACTGCTTCTGCCCGTCCAGTCGAGCATGGCTCGACTCTACCTACAGCGGACGCGCCAACAAAAAAGGCCCGGCATTGCCGGGCCCTCTTCGTCCTGCTCGCCTGGCGGCTTACAGGTTCGCTTCGGTGGTCTGCACCACGAACTTCTTGCGCATCGCGTCGATGTAGGCCTTGGCTGCCGCCATGCCGTCGATCTGGCTCAGCTGGTCCTTCAGCTGCTTCTGCTGTTCCGGCGTCACTTCCTTGATGTTACCCGGGGTGACCTTGTTCACCACGAACACCAGCGCGTGGCCGTTGACGTCGACCTTGCCGTAGCTCGGCTTGCCTTCGGCCGGCACCGGCGCACTGAAGATGGCGCGGTTGATTTCCGGGGTCGGCACCGGCTGGCTGCGCGGCAGGCCCGGCATCGGGCTGACCTGCAGCTTGTCGCTGGCCACCAGCGACTGCAGGCTGGCACCGCCCTTCAGCTTGGCCATCACGGCGTCAGCCGCCTTGTCGCTTGCCTGGCGCTGGCGGTCGGCACGGATCGCGGCGATGACCTGCTCACGGGCCTTGTCCAGCGGCAGTGCCTGTTCCGGGGTATGCGCGGCCACGCGGATCACGACACTGTGGTTGGTGCTGCCGCCCAGGGCGATCGGATCGCTGGCGGTACCGTCCTGCACCATCACGTCGGAGAACGCTGCGCGCAGCACGGCCGGATCAGCGGCGATACCGCTGGCGGTGGCACGGGTGATCGGGCCCAGGGTCTGCACCGGCAGGTCGACCGACTTGGCTGCAGCAACGAGGTCGCTCGGGCTCTTGTTGATGGCATCGACCAGACGGCCGGCCAGATCGTTGAAGCCACGCTCGCCGTCGGCCTTCAGCTGCTCGGCGGCCAGCACGTCACGCACTTCCTCGAACGACTTGCCTTCGCCGCCGCGCACGGCCGCGACCTTGATGATGTGGTAACCAAAGTCGGTCTTGACCGGACCGATCACGTCACCAGCCTTGGCAGCAAACAGTGCGTCCTCGAACGGCTTCACCATCGCGCCACGCTCGACCCAGCCCAGGTCACCGCCCTGGTCCTTGGAACCCGGGTCTTCCGAGTTGGCCTTGGCCAGCGCGGCGAAGTCGGCACCGGCGGCCTTGGCTTCGGTGGCCAGCTTGGCGGCCTTGGCTTCGGCACCGTCGCCGGTGATCAGGATGTGCGAGGCCTGGCGCTGTTCCGGGGTCGCGAACTTTGCCCTCTCTTCTTCATAGCGCTTGCGCAGGGTGGCCTCGTCGGCCGGCACCGGCGCCGGCAGGTTGGCACCGTTGAGCTCGACGTATTCCAGCGAGACCGATTCGGCCTGGCGGAAATCCTTGCCGTGGCTGTCGTACCACTGCTTGATCTGCGCGTCGGTGACCGGCGCAGTATCGGCCGGCACTTCCGGCAGCGCGACCAGCTCGACGTCACGGGTCTCGCCCAGCAGCTTCAGCAGGCGCTCGGTCTCGGCCTGGGTGACGAAGCCCGAGTTCTGCAGGCCGGCCGGGATCACCGACTGCTGCAGGCTGGCACGCACTTCTTCCTGGAACTGCGACGGGGTACGCGGCGGATTGCCACCGCCCAGTGCCAGCCGGTAGTTGTTCTCGTTGAACTTGCCATCGCTGCCGAGGAAGGCCGGGATGGTCATTATGTAGTCGCGCACGGCGCCGTCACCGACGACCACGCCGGCCTGTTCGCCCACCAGGCGCACGACCTGTTCGTCGATCAGCTGGTCGAGCACGGCCAGCTTGTTCTCGGTGCTCTCGAACGCGCGCGGGTCGAAGTTCTCGCCCTGCTGCTGGCGCTCACGCATGCGCTCCTGCTCGAAGCGGGTGCGGAAATCCTGCGCGCTGATCTCATGGTGCTGCCACAGCATGCGCACCGGCCACCACGACGGCGCCGAGCGCCACCAGGTCGGCGGTGCCGAAACCTTGGCTACGTTCTGTGCGCCGACACCACCGAGGTAGCTGTTGTCGATCACGAACAGGAACGGAATCATCAGCAGCCCCAGGATCACGGTGACGATCCAGCCTGAGGTCTTGTCGCGGAGTTTCTGCAGCATGGTGAGGAATCACATGGCCTGATTGGCGAGCCCGGCAGTGTAACCCGCTTCGCGGCCCGCACCAAAAACGGCGCGGAGGCAGGCGGGACAAGGATCTGCACCGCATGCGCAGCCGCCACGCCCATGCCAGCGCTGGGCGCAGACGCGGCAGCAGGCGCATACTGGCCGGTCAGATGGGCGGCATGCCCCGGCTGCGGCGCGTCACAGGCACAAGGAGGACCCCGTCCATGCGCATCCTGGTCACCGGCGCCTCCGGCTTCGTGGGGGGTGCCCTGCTGCGCCGCCTTGCCGACGTGCCCGGCGTGCAGGCCTTCGGTGTCGCCCGCCGCCCGTTGCCCCTCCCCAATTACGCCGCGCGCGACCTGTCGCAGCCGTTCGAGCTGCCGTTCCGGCCCGACGTGGTGGTGCATGCCGCCGCCCGCGTCGCCCCGTGGGGCAGCCCGGCGCAGTTCCGCCAGCAGAACGTGGACACCACCGCGCAGGTGATCGAGTTCTGCCGACGCAACGGCCATCCGCGCCTGCTGCTGGTGTCCAGCACCGCCGTGTTCTACCGCGAGGCACACCAGCATGACCTGGACGAGGACAGCCCGATCGGTCCCGCTTTCCTGAATGAATACGCGCGCAGCAAGGCCGAGGCCGAGCGCCTTCTGAGCCGCTACGACGGCCCGACCTGCATCCTGCGACCGCGAGCCGTGTTCGGCCCCGGTGACACCGTGCTGCTGCCGCGCCTGCTGGCGGCCGCGCGCCGCGGTGGCGTGCCGCTGCTGGTCAGCCCCGGTGGCCCGCCGAAGATCGACCTGATCCACATCGACACGTTGGTGGAGTACCTGCTGCGCGCCGCCCAAGCCCCGCAGCTCGGCCCGGCCTACAACCTGACCAATGCCACCCCGGTGGACCTGCACGCCCTGGTGCAGCGTTTGCTGGCCGCCCTGCAGCTGCCAGCCCCACGCCGCCGCGTGCCGACCGGGCTGGCCCTGCGCGCAGCCAGCGTGATCGAAGCCGGCTGGCGTGTCCTGCGCCTGCGCAGCGAACCACCAGTCACCCGCTTCGGCGTGGCCGCCTTCGCCTATTCAAAAACCTTCAATCCGCGGCGCATGCTGGCCGACCTGGGGCCACCACAGATCTCGCTGGAGAACGGTATCGAGCGCTTCATCACCGAGCAGCGTGCGCAATGGGCAGCCTGAGCGTGAACGGGATTGCCCTGGCCAGCCTGCTGCTGGCGGCCCTGTACCTGCTGCTGATGGGCCTGAAGGCTGCCGGCGCCCTGCGCATCCTCGGCCAGCATCCGCCCCGGCCGCATGCGCCCGCGGGCCATGACGGCCGCGGCGTGGCCATCCTGCAGCCCATCCTCGGCGGCGACCCGCTGCTGGCGCAGGTGCTGCAGCACAACCTGCAGGCGCTACCCGGCGCGCATTTCCACTGGCTGCTGGACGAGGCCGACGCCATCGGACGCGCCACTGCGGATGCGCTGTACGCGGCACACCGCGGCCACCAGATCACGCGCCTGGTCTACCCGGCCGCGCCGGAAGGGACCAACCCGAAGACCTTCAAGCTGGACGCGGTGCTGCCGCAGGTGCGCGAACCGGTGCTGCTGGTGCTGGACGACGATGCACGCCTGTCGGCCGCAGCGCTGGCGCAGCTGGTCGATGAACTGGGCGCGGCCGACGCCGACCTGGTCACCGCCCTGCCCTGCTACCGCGACGACGGCGCGCGCGGCGCACGCCTGATGGCGCAGTTCGTCAACAATAATGCGGTGCTGACCTACCTCGGCCTGCTGCCGTGGCTGCCGCCGCTGTCGATCAACGGCATGTGCTACGCGCTGCGCAGCGAACGCCTGCGTGACCTGGGCGGGTTCACCCCGCTGCTGCGGATGCTGGCCGACGACCTCGCCCTGGCCCGTGCGCTGCGCCGGCAGGGGGCGCGCCTGTTCCAGTCCACCGCGCCGGTGGACGTGCAGACCCACGTGCCAACGCTGCAGCGCTACCGCCAGCAGATGCACCGCTGGATGCTGTTTGCCGTGCTGCTGCTGCGCGATGAATCACCGCGCCTGCGCCTGTTGATCGGCGTGCTGCATGGATTGCCACCGCTGCTGCTGTGGGCGTTGCTGGTGCTGGCCGTACTACCACCGATCGGGCTGCCGGCGCTCGTTGCCACGCTGGTGCTGGTGCTGCGCACATCCCTGCTGCTGCACCTGCAACGCCAAGCCGGCGGCCACGCCCGACATCGTCCGCTGGCCTCACTGCTGGCCGAACTGCTGCAGCCGCTGCACCTGCTGCATGCGGTCTGCGTGCGGCGCATCCGCTGGCGCACGCGGCTGTACCAGGTGCACGCCAATGATGATTTCCAGGGCGGCTGAGCCGATGCCCACGGCCGCACCGCAACTGCAGCTGGCCTTCCTCACCGGCCAGAGCGATCCGACGCGCTGTGCGCTGAGCCCGCTCCAGCGCGCATTCGGTGATGCCCTGCTGGCACCCGGCCGGGTGCTGCATCCCTGCAATTTCCCTTACAACGCCGCCACGCCCGATCACCAACCAGCCGCGCTGCTGGCGGCCAGCTGGCACAACAGCCGCCACTACCTGCGCTCGCGCCAGCCGGGTTTCGCCGCAGCGCATGGCCCGGCACTGGCCCAGCTGCTGCACGCCGCACCGCACACCCTGCTGCTGGTGGGCAGCTGCGGGCTGGAACTGCTGGCCAACCTGGCCCTGCCGCCCGCCCTGGCGCAGCGCTGCAGCGTGCTGGCCTACGGGCCGGTCGCACGCCGCGCACCCAAGGTGGCGCACCTGCAGGTACTGGTGGGCCGCCAGGACTGGATCTCGCGGCTGGGCTGGCGCGGTGCACGGCAGTGGGTGGACAGCGGCCACATGGACTATCTGCAGCAGCCGGACGTGCTGGCCATCGCCCGTGCACTGGCCGCGCGCCTGCAGCAGGAGCACGCATGAAGATCGAACTGCTCGCCCCGCCCTACAGCGGCCACCTGCACCCGATCCTCGCCATCGCCCGCCAGCTGCAGCCACAGCACGACGTAACCGTGCTGAGCACGCCCGGCGCACAGGCAGCGATCTCGGCCAGCGGGCTCAACGGTGGCGTGCTGTTGTCGGCAGACCAGGAAGCGGCGCTGTGGCAGATCGCCAACCCGTCCAAGCCGGTCAAGGCCAACCCGCTGCGACTGCACGCGCAGCTGACCCAGGCCCTGCGGCTGATGGAGCAGATGCGGACGGCGCTGCAGCAGCGCTGGCAACACGCCCGCCCGGATCTGGCCATCGTCGATTTCACCCTGCCGCCTGCGGGCCTGCTGGCGGCCGAGCTCGGTATCCGCTGGTGGACCAGCCTGCCCTCGCCCTGCGTGCTGGACTGCGCCGACGGCCCGCCGCCGTATCTGGGCGGCCAGGGCCCGGCGCGCACGCGCTGGCAGGCACTGCAGCACGCCGGCGGCCGGCAGCTGACCCGGCTGTTCAAGCGCGGGGTGCACGCCTGGCAGCGCTCGGCGATGCAGCGGCTGGGCGTGCCGTCGATCTATCGCGCAGATGGCAGCGAACGGGTGTATTCAGATGAATGCATCCTCGCCCTGGGCGTGCCGGAGCTGGAATTCCTGCGCACCTGGCCACGCGCGCTGCAGTTCATCGGGCCGATGCTGCACACCCCGCCCAGCACGCACGCGGCGCCGCCGTTCGTGGATGGCGCCCGGCATCTGCTGGTCACCGCCGGCACCCACCAGGACTGGATCAAGCCACGTCTGGCCGAGGCGGCGGCGGCGCTGGCGGCGCTGCACCCGCAGTGGCAGATCCACGTCAGCGACGGCCACCAGCATGAAATAGGCGATGCATTGCAGCCGCTGCCAAACCTGCACCGGCTGCCGTTCGTCGATTACGCGCGGCACCTGCACCGCTATGACCGCGTGCTGCACCACGGTGGCGCCGGCGTGATGTACCACGCACTGCGCGCCGGCGTGCCATCGCTGGTCCATCCGCTGGATTACGACCAGTTCGACCACGCCGCGCGATTGCAGGAGGCAGGCGCAGGGTTGTGGCTGCGCGATCTGGAGCAGCTGCCTGCGCTGTTCGCGCGTGGGCTGCAGCCCGATGCGTTCCCGGGGCTGGCTGCGCTGCAGGCCTCGGTGCAGCGGCATATGGCGGTGGAGTCGGTGCTCGACCGCGTCGCTTCGCTCAAGCAGCAGCGCCGGGCCACGCCCGGCGGCCAGGGACATGCACAGACCCCGAAAAAGCAAAATGCCCGCAGGTCCAGGACCGACGGGCATCTTCGTTGACACTTCAAACTCTGCTGGCGGAGCGGACGGGACTCGAACCCGCGACCTCCGGCGTGACAGGCCAGCATTCTAACCAGCTGAACTACCGCTC
>NZ_JAMOKY010000011.1:0-98425 GCF_024499815.1 Stenotrophomonas testudinis
GATGCTGGTGATCCTCAACGCCCGCAAGCGGGACGCGGAGGCCCAGATGGCCTCCGCCTAACAAGACAGTTGCTACAAACGCAGGTGCCGCGGAGTCCTGTAGCGCCGAGCCTGCGCTCGGCTCACGCGCGTAGCGCGACCTTCGGGGAACAGCAGCCGAGCATGGGCTCGGCTCTACAACGGAAGGTTCAGTCTTCTTCCGGCGGCAGTACGATGGCGTCGTCGTCGATGGCCAGCTTGCCGGCCATCAGCACGGCCTGGGTGCGGTTGGTCACGCCGAGCTTGCGCAGGATGGCGGTGACGTGGGCCTTGATCGTCGCTTCGGAGACGTTGAGGTCGTAGGCGATCTGCTTGTTCAACCGGCCGGCGCCGAGCATCTGCAGCACGCGGAACTGCTGCGGGGTCAGCTCGCGCAGGCGCTGGCCGACTTCGCGTTCCTCGCTGCCGGTGGGTGGCACGTTGTGCGCTTCCGGCGGCGCCCAGGTCTCACCGTCGAGGATGGTGCCCAGCGCGTGGCCGATCGTGTCCGAGTCGGCCGACTTGGGAATGAAACCCAGTGCGCCGTGGTCGAGCGCGCGACGCATCACCGTGGCTTCTTCGCGTGCGGACACCACCACCACCGGCAGGTGCGGGTGCAGCGAGCGCATGTGCACCAGCGCGTTGAACCCCTGCGCGCCGGGCATGTTGAGGTCCATCAGGACCAGGTCGGCGTCGTTGTGCTGATCGGCCAGCGCGTACAGTGCTTCCACGCTGTCGGCCTCGAACAGTTGTACGCCCGGGATGACCCGCTGCACGGCCCCTCGCAGGGCTTCGCGGAACAACGGGTGGTCATCGGCAATCAGGAGGGTGGTCATGGTCGGGGGGAACCGTGGGGGAAAACAGTGCGGGTCAGATCCCTTTCCGTCAGGAAAGGGCTCTGACCCCTTGGCGGCTGGAGTTCACTGGGGTCAGAGCCCTTTCCTGACGGAAAGGGATCCGACCCCGGGTCCCCTGCCCGGGTAGTACATCAGCGGACCTTGCGCTCGTCCACCAGCGACGCCACCACCGACGGATCGGCCAGGGTCGAGGTGTCGCCAAGCTGGTCCGGCGCGTTCTCGGCGATCTTGCGCAGGATGCGGCGCATGATCTTGCCCGAACGGGTCTTGGGCAGGCCCGGCGCCCACTGCAGGTGGTCCGGCGTGGCGATGGGGCCGATTTCCTTTCGCACCCAGGCGACCAGTTCCTTGTGCAGCTCGTCGCTGGGGGCCTCGTCGGCCACCAGGGTCACGTAGGCGTAGATGCCCTGGCCCTTGACGTCGTGCGGGAAGCCGACGACCGCGGCCTCGGCCACCTTCGGGTGCGACACCAGTGCGCTCTCCACTTCGGCGGTGCCGATGCGGTGGCCGGACACGTTGATTACATCGTCCACGCGACCGGTGATCCAGTAGTAGCCGTCCTCATCGCGGCGGCAACCGTCGCCGGTGAAGTAGCTGCCCGGGTAGGTGCGGAAATACGTATCGATGAAGCGCTGGTGGTCGCCGTACACCGTGCGCATCTGGCCCGGCCAGGAATCACGGATGATCAGGTTGCCCTCGGTCGGGCCGTCCTGCACTTCGCCATCGGCATTGACCAGCGCCGGCTGCACGCCGAAGAAGGGCAGGGTGGCCGAACCCGGCTTGAGGTCCATCGCGCCGGCCAGTGGCGAGATCAGGATGCCGCCGGTTTCGGTCTGCCACCAGGTATCGACGATCGGGCAGCGGCTGTCGCCGACCACTTCGTAGTACCAGCGCCAGGCTTCCGGATTGATCGGCTCGCCGACGCTGCCGAGCAGGCGCAGCGAGGCGCGCGAGGTCTTCTTCACCGGCTCCTCGCCCTCGCGCATCAGTGCGCGGATGGCGGTCGGGGCGGTGTAGAAGATCGTCACCTTGTGCTTGTCGATCACGTTCCAGAAGCGCGAGGTGTCCGGATAGTTCGGCACGCCTTCAAACATCAGCGAGGTCGCGCCGTTGGCCAGCGGGCCGTACACGATGTAGCTGTGGCCGGTGACCCAGCCGACGTCGGCGGTGCACCAGTAGATGTCGTCCTCGCGCAGGTCGAACACCGCTTCATGGGTGTAGGCCGCGTAAAGCAGGTAGCCGCCGGTGGTGTGCAGCACGCCCTTCGGCTTGCCGGTGGAACCGGAGGTGTAGAGGATGAACAGCGGGTCTTCCGCGTTCATGCGTTCGGGCTCGCAGGTGGACGGCTGGCTGTCCACCACGTCGTGGAACCAGCGGTCGCGCGGGGCCTGCATGTCGACCGCGCCGCCGGTGTGGCGCACCACCAGCACGGTCTCAACCGTGTTGGTGCCCGGCAGCTTCAGCGCGGCATCGACGTTGGCCTTCAACGGAATCTTTCGACCACCGCGCAGGCCTTCGTCGGCGGTGATGATCAGCTTGCTCTGGCAGTCGCTGACGCGGTCGGCGATCGAGTTCGGAGCGAAGCCGCCGAACACCACCGAGTGGATCGCGCCGATGCGCGCGCAGGCCAGCATGGCCACGGCCGCATCGACGATCATCGGCAGATAGATGGTGACCCGGTCGCCCTTCTTGACGCCCAGGTTGCGCAGTGCGTTGCCGAGGCGGCAGGTGCGCTCGTACAGCTCGCGGTAGGTCACGTGCTGGGCCGGTGCGTCCGGGCCGTCCGGTTCAAACAGCAGGGCGGTCTTGTCGCCGCGCTTCTCGAGCTGGCGGTCCAGGCAGTTCACGCTGGCGTTGAGCTCACCGTCCTCGAACCACTGGATGTGGAAGTCGGCCAGGTCGTAGCTGACGTTCTTGATCTTCGTCGGCTTGCGCATCCAGTCCAGCCGTTCGGCGGCCTTGCCCCAGAACGCATCCGGGTCGGACACCGAAGCCTGGTACTGCTGCTCGTAAGACGTCTTGTCGATGCGTGCCTTGGCGGCGAACTGCGGATCGACGGGGTAGATATCAGCCATGGCACCCTCACTTGCACGTTGACTTTGTATGTGCGGTCGCAGCATCGCAACGACCCTCCGCCACCAGTTTGCCCCATCCACCCCCGGTCGCGTCACCACGGCGCTTAGACCATGGTCGAAAGTCGGCGCCCAGCAGGCCCGGGTTCGACCAATGGCGAATACCGCTATACATAAACGCCCCGCAGTCTCGGCTCGACCGTGCCCCACGCGCGGCATCACCTTGCCACTTGGGAGAGAGGGCAACATGAGCCACCGTACGTTGAAAGCCGTGCGCAAACCTCTGGCGGCCTGCCTGCTGGTCGCCTTGGTCGCACCGGGCATGGCGTTCGCAGAGACCGCCAAAGAGAAAGCGCTTGAATCACGCGTTGCCGAGCTGGAGCGCCAGGTCCAGGCGCTGTTGTCCTCGCAGCAGCAACAGCAGACCCAGATCGTGCAGACCCAGCAGGCCGTGACCGATGTCCGCGCCGTCCAGGCCGAGCAGAAGCCGCTCGCGCAGGTGCCGGCCGGCAAGCAGCCGATCCAGGTCACCACCATCACCCCGGGCGCCGCGCCGGGCACCACGGTCAAGATCGGCGGCTTCATCAAGGCCGATTTCATGGCCACCCAGACCAGCGATGGCCAGCTGGCCGACGATGCCACCGGCCGCGCGCTGTACCTGCCGGGCCAGACCCCGGTGGCCGGTGCCGGCGGCTCGGGCAAGCGCTCGGATGTGGACTACAACGCCCACGCCAAGTTCTCGCGCTTCAACATCGGCATCGACAACGTCAGCGAATCGGGCAACAAGGCCGGCGCGATGTTCGAGATGGACTTCTTCGGCAACTCGCTGGGCAACCAGACCGCCACCAACACCTACGGCGTGACCCTGCGCCACGCCTACATGTATTGGAACAACTGGCTGGCCGGCCAGACCTGGTCCAACTTCATGGATGCGGCGGCACTGCCGGAAGCGGTCGACTTCGTCGGCCCGACCGATGGCGTGGTGTTCGTGCGCCAGGCCCAGGTGCGCTACACCCAGGGCGGCTTCAGCGTCGCCCTGGAAAACCCGGAAACCACCACCCTTACCGGTACCCGCAATCCGGTCACCGGCGTGTGGACCAACGCCAGCGCCAACTCCGACCGTGGCAGCCTGCCCGACCTGACGATGCGTTATGGCTGGAAGGGTGACTGGGGCACCTTCGGCGTCGGCGGCATCGTCCGCCAGCTGAAGGTCGACAACCAGGCTACCGGCGCCAAGGCCGACAAGGTGGCCGGCGGCCTGACCCTGGGCGGCAAGTGGGTGATGGGCGGCAACGATTCGCTGCACTACCAGCTGACCGGTGGCGAGGGCATCGCCCGCTACATCGGCCTGGGCGTCACTGCGGATACCGCCTATGACATCGCCCGCGACGAACTGAACCCGACCGGCGTGCTGGCCGGCTACGTGGGTTGGCGCCATGCCTTCTCGCCGAAGCTGCGCACCAACCTGATCTACGCCCGCAGCGACTACGACAACGATGGCAGCCTGGGGCCGCTGGTCACCAAGAGCGTGCAGAGCATCCGCGGCAACATCTTCTACACGCCGATGCCCAAGGTCGATATCGGTGCCGAGTACATGTACGGCGTGCGTGAGATCGAAGATGGGCGCAAGGGCGATATCAACCGTCTGCAGTTCACCACGAAGTACAGCTTCTAGATGAGTGCCGACCAACGGTCGGCACCTGCCAGAACACGGATCCGGCCAACGGTCGGCACCTACCGGGATTGCATGCCGACCAACGGTCGGCATCTACAGAGGGAAAACGTCTCATGTCAACAACACCTGCACCGGCGAAAGCCCAACTCACCCAGGGCCACAAGAAGGTCATCTTCGCGTCCAGCCTGGGCACCGTTTTCGAGTGGTATGACTTCTTCCTGTACGGCTCGCTTGCCGCGATCATCGCCAAGCAGTTCTTCAGTGGCGTCAACGAAACCACGGGCATGATCTTCGCCCTGCTGGCCTTCGCCGCCGGCTTCTTCGTGCGTCCGTTCGGCGCGGCCTTCTTCGGCAGCCTCGGCGACCGCATCGGCCGCAAGTACACCTTCCTGGTCACCATCCTCATCATGGGTATCTCGACCTTCCTGGTCGGCGTGCTGCCCAACTACGCCTCGATCGGTTTCGCCGCACCGGTCATCCTGATCGTGCTGCGCCTGGCCCAGGGCCTGGCGATGGGCGGTGAGTACGGTGGCGCTGCGACCTACGTGGCCGAACATGCCCCGGCAGACAAGCGTGGCCTGTACACCAGCTTCATCCAGTGCACGGCCACGCTCGGCCTGTTCATGTCGCTGCTGATCATCCTGGCCTGCCGCTACTTCCTGGGCAACGAAGCCTTCGAAGCCTGGGGCTGGCGCGTTCCGTTCCTGGTCTCGATCCTGCTGCTGGGTGTTTCCGTGTGGATCCGCCTGCAGCTGAGCGAATCGCCGCTGTTCCAGCAGATGAAGGCCGAGGGCAAGGGCTCCAAGACCCCGTTCCGTGACAGCCTGAAGGGCGGCAACCTGAAGCTGATGCTGCTGGTCCTGCTGGGCGCCGCAGCCGGCCAGGCCGTGGTCTGGTACGGTGGCCAGTTCTACGCGCTGTTCTTCCTGAGCAGCATGCTGAAGGTCGACGCCACCACCTCCTACCTGCTGATCGCCGCCGCGCTGGCGCTGGGCGTGCCGTTCTTCATCTTCTTCGGTTGGCTGTCCGACCGTATCGGCCGCAAGAAGATCATCCTGGCCGGCTGCCTGCTGGCCGCCGTCACCTACATTCCGATCTTCAAGGGCCTGACCCACTTCGCGAACCCGGCCATCGAAGAGGCCCGCAGCAACTCACCGGCCCTGGTTGTGGCCGATCCGAACACCTGCTCGTTCCAGTTCGATCCGGTCGCCGTGCGTAAGTTCACCAGCTCCTGCGACATCGCCACTGCCGCGCTGACCAAGGCGGGCGTGCCGTATGACGTGCAGCCGGCCGCTGCCGGTTCGCTGGCCATGGTCAATGTGGGCAGCGCCAGCGTCACCTCGTACGAGGGGGCCGGCCTGACCAAGGAAGAAAGCAAGGCCAAGGCCGATGCCTTCGGTGCCGAACTGAAAACCGCGCTGACCGGTGCGGGTTACCCGGCCAAGGCCGATGGCTCGCGCATCAACATCGCCGGCACGATCTTCATGCTGTGGCTGCTGGTGCTGTACGTGACCATGGTCTACGGCCCGATCGCCGCCTACCTGGTCGAACTGTTCCCGACCCGCATCCGCTACACCTCGATGTCGCTGCCGTACCACATCGGCAACGGCTGGTTCGGTGGCTTCCTGCCGGCGATCTCCTTCGCGCTGGTGGCTGGTACCGGCAACCTGTACTACGGCCTGTGGTACCCCATCATCATCGCGCTGATGTCGGTGATGATCGGCGGCCTGTTCCTGCGTGAAACGAAGAACGTGGACATCACCAAGTAAGAATGATGTTCATTGGGTGAAGGAGAGGCCGTGGTGAAGACCACGGCCTTTTCGTTTCCCTGTAGCGCCGAGCCATGCTCGGCGACCGCGCAACGCGCGGCACAAAACTCCGCAGACGCGAACAGACAGCGCTCAATGCCGTCATCGCGGTTGACAAGCATCCGAAGCGACACGCCCTCTCGCGCCCGGGGTCAGATCCCTTTCGCGCGCGAAAGGGATCTGACCCCATCGAGACCGCCGCCTCACGTGCGCACGCCGTATAGTCGCGGAATGAGCATCTCAGCCGCCGACCTCCCCGCCATCCTGCACACCCTGCGCAGCGCCTGGCAGGCCCAGCGCCCTTCGCTTGACCAGCGCGAAGCCGACCTGCGCCGCTTGCGCGAGGCGCTGCAGGCGCGCATGGATGAAATGGCCCAGGCCATCGCCGAGGACTTCGGCCACCGCGCCCACGTTGAATCGAAGCTGGCCGATGGCATGAGCGTGCTGTCGGCCATCGATCATCTGCGTCGGCACCTGCGGCGCTGGTCGAAGCCGCAGCGGGCATCGGCGGGATGGAAGCTGTGGCCGGCGCGCGCGCAGCTGCGGCCGACGCCACTCGGCGTGGTCGGCGTGATCTCACCTTGGAACTACCCGGTCACGCTGGCGCTGGTGCCGCTGGTCACGGCCATCGCCGCCGGCAACCACGTGCTGCTGAAGCCCTCCGAGCACACCCCGCGCACCAGCGCGTTCCTGGCCGATCTGCTGGCCAGCGTGTTCCCGTTCGACCGGGTAGCAGTGGTGCAGGGCGGGGCGGACGTGGCTGCGGCGGTGTCCTCGCTGCCGCTGGACCATCTGCTGTTTACCGGTTCGACGGCGGTGGGCCGCAAGGTGATGGCCGCCGCGGCCGAGCATCTGGTGCCGCTGACGCTGGAGCTGGGCGGCAAATCCCCGGCGATTGTCTGCCGCGATTTCCCGCTGGAAAAGGCTGCCGCGCGACTGGCCACTGGTAAGTGGTTCAACGCGGGCCAGACCTGCATCGCGCCGGACTACGTGCTGATCGACACGGCGCGCCAGCGTGAGTTCGTGCAGGCGCTGCAGCAGCAGGTGCGCGAGCGTTACGGCGGTTTCAGCGATGCGGGTGACTACACGCGGATCATCAACGAAGGCCAGTACCAGCGCCTGCAGGGCTATCTGGCGCAGGCGCGCGAACGCGGTGTTCCGGTGATTGCGCTGGCGCAGGTGGACCAGGCGCGCGCCGACCGCGAGCGCCTGTTGGTGCCGACGGTAGTGCTGGACCCGCCGGATGATCTGGACCTGATGCGCGAGGAGATCTTCGGGCCGATCCTGCCGGTGCGGGCCTACCCGGACCTGGAAGCCGCGCTGGCCGATGTGCTGTCGCGCGACCGCCCGCTGGCGTTGTATCCCTTCAGCCATGACACGGCCACGGTGGAGCGCATTCTCGGCCAGGTGGTGGCGGGCGGGGTAACGGTCAACGACACGCTGCTGCACTTCGCCGCCGACGGCCTGCCGTTTGGCGGGGTGGGGGCGAGTGGCATGGGCGCGTACCACGGCCGGGCCGGCTTCGATGCCATGAGCAAGCGGCTGCCGGTGCTGTGGCAGTCGCGCTGGGCGGCCAGTGACCGGCTGCAGCCGCCGTATTCGAAGATTGCGGGGTTGTTGCGATTCCTGCTGCGGTGAAGCCACGCATGGCGTGGCTCTGCTGGTAGGTGCCAACCTTGGTTGGCACACGGAGATTCACGCGCCAACCAAGGTTGGCGTCTACCAAAGCAGGGCCGGGTAGAATGCCCCCCATGAAAATCGCCTCGTGGAACGTCAATTCGCTCAATGTCCGCCTGCCGCACCTGGAGCAGTGGCTCAAGGATTTCGGCCCGGACATCGTCGGTATCCAGGAAACCAAGCTGGAGGACCACAAGTTCCCCGATTCGGCGCTGATCGCCGCGGGCTACCGCAGCGTGTTTGCCGGCCAGAAGACCTACAACGGCGTAGCCCTGCTGTCGCGTGAGCCGGCGCAGGACGTGCAGATCGGCATCCCTGGCTTCGAGGACGAGCAGAAGCGCGTCATCGCCGGCACCTTCGGCGACCTGCGGGTAATCAACCTGTACGTGGTGAACGGCCAGGACGTCGGCACCGAAAAGTACGAGTACAAGCTGCGCTGGCTGGAGGCGGTGCATGCCTGGATCGCGCAGGAACTGCAACGCCATCCGAAGCTGATCGTGATGGGTGACTTCAACATCGCCCCGGACGTGCGCGACGTACCCGACCCCGAGGTCTGGAACGAGAACCACATCCTGACCTCCACCGCCGAGCGCGGCGCGTTGCAGAAGCTGCTGCAGCTGGGCTTGCACGATGCGTTCCGCCTGCACAACGACGAGGCCGGCGTGTTCAGCTGGTGGGATTACCGCGCCGCCGGCTTCCGTCGCAACCTGGGCCTGCGTATCGATCTGACCCTGGTCTCCGATGCGCTGAAGGCCAGTGCGGTGGCCTCGGGCATCGACCGCGAGCCGCGTACCTGGGAACGCCCCAGCGACCATGCGCCGGCGTGGGTGGAAGTGGGTTGAGGCGGTAGCGCCGGGCCATGCCCGGCGACCGCAGCGGCGGTAGGGAGACGCCGGGCGTGGCCCGGCGCTACCCCTTGCTTCACCGTATGCTCTTGCGGGTGAACAGGTTGACGATGGCCAGCAGGATTACCGCGCCGATCAGCGAGAACAGGAAGGTGCGCAGGGTGATGGCATCGTTGATGCCGCCGCCGAACAGGAAGCCGGCAATCAGCGCGCCGACGATGCCCACCACGATGTTGAGGATGATGCCCTGCTGGGCGTCGCGACGCATGATGATGCTGGCCAGCCAGCCCACGATGCCGCCAACGATCAGCCAGATGATGATGCCCATGAACGTGACCTCGGGAAGGGGAAGGGACGAGCGCCAGTTGACGCGCAGCGCTGTGAACCCGTCGTGCAATCCCGTGACGGGCGCGTGCGGATGAGCCTGCCTGCCACCCTGGACGGCCCCTGGCGCTTTGGCCCGGTCACGGTCTGGCGCTGCCCGCACGTGCCCGGCCAGCGCGGTGAGCCGCAGGCGCGGCAGGTGCTGGCGCAGGCGCTGGGCGGCGAACCCGATGCCCTGCCGCTGGTGCGCGACGACAAGGGCCGGCCAGAGCTGGCCGGCGCGCTGGCCCACTACGGCACCGGCTGGAGCCACAGCGGCGAGGTGCTGCTGGTGGCACTGGGCGAGGGCGTGAGGCTGGGCGTGGACCTGGAACTGCTGCGCCCGCGCCCGCGGCTGCTGGAAATCATCCATCGCTTCTTCCACCCCGATGAAGTTGCGTGGCTGCACGGGCTGGCCGCCGACGAGCGCGAACACTGGTTCTTCCGCGTGTGGTGCGCCAAGGAAGCGCTGCTCAAGGCGCACGGCCAGGGCATCTCCTTCGGCCTGCACCGCCTGCAGCTGGCACCCGCCGCCGATGGTGCCCTGCACCTGCGCTGGTGCGACGCCGAACTGGGCCAGGCCGAGCGCTGGCACCTGCACGAATGGCAGGCCAGCGGCCAGTTCCGCGCCGCATTGGCCTGGTATCCGCAGTGAAAGCGGCGAACCGGCGGGCAAAACCGGCGATAATGCCGGCATGAGCGAACACGATCTTCCCGCCGGCGTGGTCTCCACGCTGGAACAGGGCCTGGCCAGCATGGGCCTGGCGGCCGCATTGGCGCCGCCGCTGCTGCGCTACCTGGCGCTGCTGCACCGCTGGAACGGCACCTACAACCTCACTGCCATCCGCGATCCGCAGGAAATGGTCACCCGCCACCTGCTCGATTCCCTGGCGATGCAGCCGTTCGTGGCCGATGGCAGCCTGGCCGATCTCGGTACCGGCCCCGGGCTGCCGGGCATCCCGCTGGCCATCGCCTGCCCGGGCCTGCAGGTCACCCTGGTGGAGAGCAACGGCAAGAAGGCGCGCTTCATGCGCGAAGCCGTGCGCCAGCTGGGCCTGACCAACGCGCGCGTGGCCGAATCGCGTGCCGAGGCGCTGGACGAGGCCGGCCGCTACGACCAGCTGACCGCGCGCGCGATGGACACCCTGGCCGGCATCGTCCGCGTCGGTGGCCACCTGCTGCGCCCCGGTGGCGTGCTGCTGGCCATGAAGGGCGTCTACCCGCATGACGAGATCGCGGCCCTGCCGGCAGGCTGGCAGGTGCGCGAGGTGACCCCGCTGAGCGTGCCCGGCCTGGCCGGCGAACGCCATCTGGTTACCGTTACAGGCCCCTGAACCCCGCCGCCCGCCCTTTGCGAAACAACGGGTTGGCGATCCATGATTTCCGCACGGGGCCGGTTGTACGCATAATGACCGGCCCCAGCACACGTCGACGAGGCACACCCGCATGGCCCGCATCATCGCCATCGCCAACCAGAAGGGTGGCGTCGGCAAGACCACGACAGCCGTCAACCTGGCCGCTTCCCTGGCCAACGCACCCAAGCGCGTGCTGTTGGTCGACCTGGATTCACAGGGCAACGCGACCATGGGCAGTGGCGTGGACAAGCGCGAGCTGGTCTCCTCCACCTACGATCTGCTGCTGGGCGAAGCCAAGGCAGCGGACGTGCGCGTGGCCACCGCCGAGGGCTACGACCTGCTGCCGGGCAACATCGACCTGACCGCGGCCGAGATCCAGCTGATGGCGCAGGAAGAGCGCGAGCAGCGCCTGAAGCGCGCGCTGGCGCCGATCCGCGACGAGTACGACTACATCCTGATCGACTGCCCGCCGGCGCTGTCGCTGCTGACGCTCAACGCGCTGGCCGCCGCCGATTCGGTGCTGGTGCCCATGCAGTGCGAGTACTACGCACTGGAAGGCCTGAGCGCGCTGGTGGAAACCATCGAAGCGCTGCGCACCAACCTCAACCCGGTGCTGGAGATCGAGGGCGTGCTGCGCACCATGTTCGACGTGCGCAACAACCTCGCCAACGCGGTGTCGGCCGAACTGACCGAGCACTTCGGTGACCGCGTGTTCCGCACCATCGTGCCGCGCAACGTGCGCCTGGCCGAGGCCCCCAGCCACGGCCAGAGCATCGTCGGCTACGACCGCGCCTCGCGCGGTGGCGTGGCCTACCTGGGCCTGGCCGGCGAGATCATCCGCCGCAACAACGAACGCAACAAGGCCGCCAAGGCCGTGGAGACCGCCTGATGACCAGCAAGCCTGCAGCCAAGAAGCGAGGCCTCGGCCGCGGACTGGACGCCCTGCTGGGCCCCAAGGGCGCAGCCAGCCAGGTGCAGGCCACCACTGCGGTCATCGAGCCCCTGCCGGGTGAAGTGCTGCGCAAGCTGGCCGTGGGCCAGCTGCAGCCGGGCAAGTACCAGCCGCGCCGCGAGATGGACGAGGGCAAGCTCTCCGAGCTGGCCGATTCGATCAAGTCGCAGGGCGTGATCCAGCCGATCCTGGTGCGCCAGCTGCCGGCGGGCAACTACGAAATCGTCGCCGGTGAACGCCGCTGGCGTGCATCGCAGCTGGCCGGGCTGGACGAAGTGCCGGTGGTGGTGCGCGAGCTGGAAGACCGCACCGTCATCGCGATGGCGCTGATCGAGAACATCCAGCGCGAAGACCTCAACCCGCTGGAAGAAGCCGAAGCGCTGCAGCGCCTCATCAGCGAATTCACCCTGACCCACGCCGAGGCCGCCGAGGCCGTCGGCCGCTCGCGCGCGGCGGTGTCCAACCTGCTGCGCCTGCTGGAGCTGCCGGTGGCCATCCGCCTGCTGCTGGAAACCCGCCGCCTGGAAATGGGCCACGCCCGCGCGCTGCTGACCCTGGCCCCGGAACTGGCCGGCAAGCTGGCCCAGGAAGCGGCCGATGAAGGCTGGTCGGTGCGCGAGGTCGAGCGCCGTGCGCAGGCCTTCGCCGCCGGCAAGGTGCCGAGCAACCGCCCGGTGGCCACGCCGAAGGTGCAGCAGGCCGACATCGCCTCGCTGGAAACCGAGCTGTCCGAATCGCTGGGCACCAGGGTGGCCATCAACCATGGCCGCGGCGGCAAGGGCAAGCTGATCATCCATTACACCGATCTGGACACGCTGGACGGCGTGCTGGAAAAGCTGCGCACCCGCCAGGGCTGAGCGCGGCAGCGCTGCAGCAGCGCCAGGCAACAGGACGCGCACGCCGCGGGACGGCTTCGTGCCGCGGCTCATCCACGGAGCAGGAATGAGCATGGACATCGACGACGTCAGCCCGGGCGGCAGCCCGATCCTGGTGCACAGCCGCGAGAAGGACTTCACCCCGGCCCAGGGTGAATCGCACATCGAGGCCATCAGCGCACATATCGAGCGCCACCTGGGGCCGATCTCGGGCGTATTCCACGAAATCATCTCCGACCTCGTGCATATCGACGTGCATGTCGTGCCGGCCAGTGAGCCGTTTCCGTACCTGCGCCTGGTGACCTCAGGCATGAGCGACCTGCCGATGACCCTGCCCGGAGGTGCGCCCGGCTCGGCATACATGGAGCTGATGGTGACCCTGCCGGCCGACTGGCCGATCAGCGCTGATGCCTTCGAGGACGAGCGCAACTACTGGCCGGTGCGGTTGCTGAAGACGCTGGCACGGCTGCCGCACGAGTACGACACCTGGCTCGGCTTCGGCCACACCATTCCCAACGGCCACCCGGCCGAGCCCTACGCCCCGGGCGTGGGTTTCGATGGCGCCATCGTGCTGCCGCCGGTCACCGCCCCCGAGGGCTTCGGCACGCTGCAGCTGGACGACGCCAGGACCATCGAGTTCATGTCCATCGTCCCGCTGTACCCGGAGGAGATGGACCTGAAGCTGAAGAAGGACGCCGAGGCCCTGCTGGATCGCTTCGATGCGAAGAACATCCAGGACGTGATCGTGCCGGGTCGGGTAAACGTCGCCAGAAAGCGCTTCGGTTTCTTCTGAGACCGGTAACATCCACCGTCTGAACTTCGTTACAGAGTCTCTGCCATGACCATCCTGCTCACCGGCGCTGCCGGCTTCATCGGTGCCTACACCGCCCGCGCGCTGCTGGGGGCAGGCCAGGCCGTGGTCGGGCTGGACAACTTCAACGACTACTACGACCCGCAGATCAAGCGCGATCGCGTGGCCGCGCTGTGCCCGGGCCTGGACCTGCGCATCCTGGACCTGACCGACCAGCAGGGCCTGGCCGCGCTGTTCGATGAGGTGCAGCCGACGGCGGTGATTCACCTGGCCGCGCAGGCCGGCGTGCGTTACTCGCTGGAAAATCCTCATGCCTACGTTGACAGCAACCTGACCGGCTTCGTCAACATGCTCGAGCTGTGCCGCCACCGTGGCGTGCAGCACCTGGTGTATGCGTCCAGCAGCTCGGTGTATGGCGATTCGGCCACGCCGCCGTTTTCCGAAGACCAGCGCGTGGACCAGCCGCGCTCGCTGTACGCGGCCACCAAGGCCGCCAACGAGCTGATGGCCTACACCTATGCGCAGCTGTACGGCCTGCATGCCACCGGCCTGCGCTTCTTCACCGTGTATGGCCCGTGGGGCCGGCCGGACATGGCGCCGCTGCTGTTCTCGCGCGCGGTGCTGGCCGGGCGGCCGATCGATGTGTTCAACGAAGGGCGCATGCAGCGCGATTTCACACATGTTTCCGACATCGTATCGGGCATCCTCGGCGCCCTCGCGCACCCCAGTACCGAAACGGTGCCGCACCGGGTGTTCAACCTCGGCAACCATACGCCGGTCGAGCTGGAGCGCTTCATCAGCGTGATCGAGCAGGCCGCCGGGCGCCCCGCGCAGAAGGTCTACAAGCCGATGCAGCCGGGTGACATGGTCCGCACGATGGCCGACACCCGACGCGCCCGTGACGCTTTTGGCTTCGATGCGGTGACCCCGATCGAACAGGGCCTGCCGCCGGTGGTGGCGTGGTGCCGCGACTATTTTGGCGATCGCGCCTGAGGACGGACCCTCACGCAGCCGGATTCATCTTCGGATAACCTCGGCTTCGGAGAATGCGCGGTCTTTGTATCCCTGCTGGCCGAGTGACCCATGAGCCAACCCGAGCTTTCCGTTGTCGTCCCGGTGTTCAACGAACGCGACAATGTCGCGCCCCTGGTCGGTGAGATCGTTGCCGCGCTGCGCGGCCACCTGCCGTTCGAGATCGTCTATGTGGACGACAACTCGCGCGATGACAGCCTGGCCGTGCTGCAGGGCCTGAAGACCAGCACCCCGGAACTGCGCGTGCTGCACCATGTCAGCCAGAGCGGGCAGAGCACCGCCGTCCGCACCGGCGTGCGCAACGCCCGCGCGCCGTGGATCGCCACCCTCGATGGCGACGGCCAGAACGATCCGGCCGATATTCCCAAGCTGCTGGCTGCACGGCAGTCGGCCGACGCGCAGGTGAAGCTGTTCGCCGGCTGGCGCGTCAACCGCCAGGACAGTGGGAGCAAGCGCTGGGCCAGCAAGTGGGCCAACGCGATCCGCGCGCGCATGCTGCGCGACGATACCCCCGACACCGGCTGCGGCATCAAGCTGTTCGAGCGCGAGGCCTTCCTCGACCTGCCGTATTTCGACCACATGCACCGCTACCTGCCGGCTCTGATGCAGCGCGCCGGCTGGAAGACCACCAGCGTGCCGGTCAACCACCGCCACCGCACCGCCGGCGTGTCCAAATACAACAACCTGGGCCGCGCCCTGGTCGGCATCCGCGACCTGCGCGGCGTGGCGTGGCTGATCACCCGCAGCAAGCGCACTGCGGTGGAGGAGCGTTGATGGAGCTGCACTGGCTCGACCAGCCGCTGACCTGGCTGTACTGGACCGGCCTGCACGTCACCGGCTGGAAGCTGATCGGCTACACCGGCGCGCTGATGTTCGGCGGCCGCTGGCTGGTGCAGTTCGTGGCGTCCAAGCGTGCCGGCAAGCCGGTCATCCCGCGCCTGTTCTGGTACATGAGCGTGGTCGGCAGCCTGATGACCCTGAGCTACTTCCTGTTCTCGGCCAAGCAGGACTCGGTGGGCGTGCTGCAGAACCTGTTCCCGGCGTTCACCGCCCTGTACAGCCTGCACCTGGATATCCAGCACCGCGGCTGGAAGCGGGACAAGGCGAGCCACTGAGGCCAGGGGGCGGATCCCTTTCCGCAGGAAAGGGCTCTGACCCCGTCCGGATCCCCGACGCCGCACGTTCGTCGGTAGCGCCGGGCCATGCCCGGCGGATGGATCCGTTGTCCGCGCTGCGCGCTCGCGGGGCATGGCCCCGCGCTACCGGGCGCAGGCAGGACCTTCGTCCCATGCCACAGGCTGTGCACGGTGCGATCATCGGGATCTGCCTTCCCGGGAACCTGTGCTCGTGAAAACCCGCCTTGCCGTAGCTCTGTTGATTGCCCTGTCCGCTCCTGCGGTCGCCCTGGCTGCGCCGCCGGCCGCCGCTCCGGCCAGCATGGCCGCCGAATCGGCCGCCGATGCTGCCTTCCGTGCGCTGTACGAGAAGGAGTGGAAGTGGCGCCAGGATGGCGGTGGCGAAGCCAGCGAGGACGAGGACGCGCCGGCCAACGCCACCCGCATGCCTGATGTCGGCCCGGCCGCGCAGCAGGCCCGCCTGAAGGTCTGGGACGAAACCCTGGCCGACCTGAAGAAGATCGACGTCAAGGCCCTGTCGGCCGACAACCAGGTCAACTACGCGATCTACCGCGACCAGGTCTTCAACCTGGCCGAAGCCACGCGCCTGCGCACCTACGAGATGCCGTTCAATTCGGACTCCTCGTTCTGGTCCAACCTGTCCTTCATGGCCCGGCGCGAGATGAAGACCGCGCAGGACTACCGCAACTACATCGCCCGCCTGAACGACGTGCCGCGCTACTTCGGCCAGCAGACCGACAACATGCGCGCCGGCCTCAAGCGCGGTTTCAGCGTGCCGCGCGCGGTGCTGGACGGCCGCGAGGTCTCCATCGCCACCGTCGCCGAGCTGAAGGACCCGACGACCTCGCCGCTGTACGCGCCCTTCAAGAAGCTGCCCGCCAGCATCCCGGCCGCCGAACAGGCCGCCCTGCGCGAACAGGCCGCGGAGGCCATCAGCGGCAAGGTGGTGCCGGCGTTCCAGCAGCTGCGCACCTTCTTCGTCAGCGAATACGTGCCGCAGGCGCGCACCACCCTGGCCGCCGAGGCCATGCCCGGTGGCAAGGCCTTCTACAGGCAGCAGATCCACGAATACACCACGCTGGACCTGTCGCCCGATGAGATCCACCGCATCGGCCTGGGTGAAGTGGCGCGCATCCAGAAGGAGATGAACGACATCATCCAGCAGGTGCAGTTCAAGGGCAGCTTCGCTGAATTCCTGACTTTCCTGCGCACCGATCCGCAGTTCTACGCCAAGACCCCGGAAGAGCTGCTGTCGCGCGCTGCGTGGATCTCCAAGCGCGCCGATGGTCAGCTCGGCCGGTTCATGACGCTGCCGCGTGCGCGCTTCACCATCGTGCCGGTGCCGCCGGATATCGCCCCGTTCTGGACGGCCGGTCGCGGTGGCATGGGCACCTACTGGGTCAACACCTACGACCTGCCGTCGCGCCCGCTGTACAACCTGCCGGCGCTGACCCTGCATGAGTCCGACCCGGGCCATGCGCTGCAGGGCGCGATCGCCTCCGAGCAGAAGGACCTGCCCGAGTTCCGCCGCAACGCCTACATCTCCGCCTATGGCGAAGGCTGGGCGCTGTACTGCGAGAAGCTGGGCGTGGAAATGGGCATCTATGAAACCCCGTACGAGGATTTCGGCCGCCTGACCTACGAAATGTGGCGTGCCGCGCGCCTGGTCATCGACACCGGCGTGCACAGCAAGGGCTGGACCCGCGCACAGGCCCTGGCCTACCTGCGCGATCACACCGCGCTGAGCGAGCATGAAGTGACCACCGAGGTGGATCGCTACATTTCCTGGCCGGGCCAGGCGCTGAGCTACAAGCTGGGCGAGATCGCCATCGTGCGCCTGCGCGCACAGGCCGAGAAGGAACTGGGCGAGAAGTTCGACATCAAGGGCTTCCACGATGTGATCCTGAAGCAGGGCTCGGTGCCGCTGCCGGTGCTGGAGCAGCAGATCCAGACGTACATCGCCGAGCGGAAGAAGGCCTGAGGGTCAGGTGACCGGGTCGGAGCCCCGCCGTTGGCGGGGATCCGACTCTGATCCGGGGTCGGATCCCTTTCCACCGGAAAGGGCTCCGACCCCAACGCACCTCAGCGCTTTACCAGTCGCCCGGAAAACGTCGGCAGCACCAGCAACGTCAGCAGCGTGGCGGTGATCAGACCACCGATCACCACCGTCGCCAGCGGCTTCTGCACCTCCGCGCCGGCACCACTGGCGATGGCCATCGGTATGAAGCCGACGATGGCCACCAGGGCCGTGGTCAGCACCGCGCGGATGCGGCTGGCGGCACCATTGATGGCCGCCTGCATCGGCAGGTCGCCGCCCTCCAGCCGCTCGCGGATCGCCTGCATCAGCACCAGGCCGTTCAACGTGGCCACGCCGGAGACGGCGATGAAGCCCACTGCGGCCGACACCGAGAACGGCATGCCACGCAGCAGCAGGGCGAGGATGCCGCCGACCAGGGCCAATGGCACGCAGCTGAACACCAGCAGCGCTTCCTTGCCGCTGCGCAGGGCCATGAACAGCAGGCCGCCGATCAGCAGGAACACCACCGGCACCACGGTGGCCAGCCGCTTCTCCGCGCGCTGCAGGTTCTCGAACTGGCCGCCCCAGCGCAGGTAGGCACCGGCCGGCAACGCCACGTCGGCCACCGCCGCCTGGGCTTCGCTGACGAAGCCACCGAGATCGCGGCCGCGCACGTTGGCCTGCACCACCACCCGCCGGCTGCCGTCGCTGCGGCTGATCTGGTTCGGCCCTTCGCTGACGCTGATGCGTGCCAGCGAGGACAACGGCACCACCTGGCCTGCCGGCGTGGCGATCGGCAGCGCGGCCAGCTGGTCCGGATCGTTGCGTGCGGCATCGTCCAGGCGCACCACCACATCGAAGCGTCTGTCGCCTTCGAAGATCCGCCCGGCCGCGGTACCACCGATGCCGGTGGACAACGCATCACTCACGTCCGCCGCGGTCAGCCCATGCTGCGCGGCTGCCACGTGGTCGATCTTGACGTTGAGCGTGGGCAGGCCGGAAATCTGCTCCACCCGCACGTCGGCGGCGCCGTCCACCGCGCGCAGCTTCAACGCCACCTGATCGGCCACCTTCTGCAGTGTGGCGAAATCATCGCCGTACACCATCACCGCCAGGTCCGTGCGCACGCCGGAAATCAGCTCGTTGAAGCGCAGTTCGATCGGCTGGCTGAACTCGAAACTGTTGCCCAGCTGCTGCCCGGCCAGCTGCTCGAAACGCTGCACGAGCGCTTCCTTGTCCAGCGACGGATCGGGCCACTGCGCGCGCGGCCTCAGCACGATCACGCTGTCGGAGATGTTGGTCGGCATCGGGTCGATGGCCGCTTCGGCGGTACCGGTGCGCGAGAACACCGTTTCCACTTCCGGCTGTCCGGCCAGCGCTTCTTCCAGCGCCAGCTGCATCGCCAGCGACTGCTCCAGCGAAGTGGACGGCACGCGCAGGGCCTGCATCGCCACGTTGCCTTCGTCCAGGGTGGGCATGAACTCGCGGCCCAGCAGCGAGAACGAAGCGATGCCGACCACCACCATCATCACCGCACCGGCCAGCACCGTGCGCGGATGCGTGACCGCACGACGGACCACCGGCTCAATACGCGCACGCAGCACGCGGATCAGTTTCGTCTCGTGCTTGCCGTCGCCAGCATACGCGTCGCCGTGCTTCACCGTGGGCTCGCGGACCAGCAGCGCGGCCATCGCCGGCACGAAGGTGAAGGAGAAGATGAAGGCGCCGACCAGGGCCAGCATGAAGGTGGCCGCCATCGGGTGGAACGTCTTGCCTTCTACGCCTTCCAGGGTGAGGATCGGTGCGAACACCAGCAGGATGATCAGCTGGCCAAAGGCTGCAGGCCGCGCCATCTTCATGGCCGAATCGGCAGCCACGCGCAGGCGCTCCATCGCGGTCAACGCACGGCCAAGTTCGGCGCGGCGCTGGCCCAGCATCAGCAGCGTCGATTCGATCACGATCACCGCGCCATCCACCAGGATGCCGAAATCCAGCGCGCCCAGGCTCATCAGGTTGCCGCTGATGCCGAAGCGGTTCATGCCGATCACTGCGAACAGGAACGACAACGGAATCACCAACGCGGTGATCGCCGCTGCGCGCAGGTTGCCCAGCAGCAGGAACAGCACCACCACCACCAGCAGCGCGCCTTCGCTGAGGTTCTTCGCCACGGTCCTGATGGTGGCGTTGACCAGTTCGCTGCGGTCCAGCACCGGCACCGCCACGATGGACGGTGGCAGCGAGGTGTTCACCTGCTGCAGGCGTTCCGCGGCGGCCTGGGCCACGGTGCGGCTGTTGCCGCCGGCAATCATCAGCGCAGTGCCGAGCACGGCTTCGTGGCCGTTGCGGCTGGCCGCACCCAGGCGTGGCGCGCGGCTCAAGGCCACCTCGGCCACATCCGCCACGCGTACCACCACGCCATTGCGCGTGGCTACCGGGGCCTGCGCCAGGTCGTCGGTGGTCAGCGCCAGGCCATCGGCACGCACCACCAGGCCCTCGCCGGCGCGCTGCACGAAGCCGGCGCCGGCCTGCACGTTGGAACGTTGCAGGGCAGTGACCAGGTCGGCCAGGCCCAGGCCATGCGCGGCCAGCCGCGCGCTGTCCGGGTGCACGCCGTATTCCTTGACGTAGCCGCCGACCGTGTCGACACCGGCCAGCCCCGGGCTGGAGCGCATCTGCGGCGCGATGATCCAGTCCTGCACGGTGCGCAGGTAGGTGGCGCGTTCTTCCGGCGTGCGCAGCAGGGTGCCTTCCGGCGTGCGGTAGACCTCGCCGGCCTGCCAGCCGGCCGCACCGGGTTTGGCCAGCTGGGCCGGATCGAACGCGGTGAAATCCACCGTCCACATCAGTACCTCGCCCAGGCCGGTGGTGACCGGCGACAACAGCGGCGACGCACCGTCGGGCAGATCGTCGGCGGCCTCGCGCATGCGCTCGGCCACCTGCTGGCGGGCAAAGTAGATGTCGGTCGCATCGGTGAAGATGGCGGTGACCTGCGAGAAGCCATTGCGTGACAGCGAGCGGGTGGTGGTCAGGCCGGGAATGCCGGCCAGCGCGGTTTCCAGCGGGTAGGTCACCTGCCGCTCGATCTGTTCCGGCGTCAGCGCCGGTGCCACAGTGTTGATCTGCACCTGGCGGTTGGTGATGTCCGGCACCGCGTCGATCGGCAGCTTGCCCAGCTGCAGCAGGCCGACCGCCGCGAGCAGGGCGGCAACCACCACCACCAGCCAGCGGTGGCGGACCGCGGCTTCAATGATCAGCTTGAACATGGTCGTGTCCTCAGTGCCCGTGCTCGGCTTCGCCCTTGGCCAGCTCGGCCTTGAGCAGGAAGGCGTTGGCGCCGACGATGCGTTCGCCGCCGGTCAGCCCACCGAGGATCTCGATGCGGTCACCGGCACGGCGGCCGGCCAGCACCGGCTGCGCCTTGAAGCCGCCGTCGACGGCGACGAACACCGCGCTGCGGCCATCGACGTTCTGCACCGCAGCGGCCGGCACGCTGAGCGCGTCGCCCTGGGCCTCGGTGACCACCACGGCCGACACCGGCGAACCTGTCGGCGGCAGCGCGGCGTTCACCGGCATGGCACGGATCACCGCCACGCCGCCCTGCTGGCGCACATCCGCGGCCGAGCCGGTGACGGTAGCGCTGAAGCTGCCACCCGGCCCGCTCACTTCCAGCGTCATGCCCGGCGTGACCTGTGCGGCCAGCGCCGGTGGCGCGGTGAACACCAGCTCGTTCATCGCCGGATCGGCGACCTCGGCCACCACGCTGCCGGCAGTGACCACACCGCCCGGCGTGACCTGCACATTGCCGACGATGCCGGCCACCGGGCTGGTGATGCGTACGCGGCCGCTGGCATCGGGCGCGCCATTGGCCGCTGCCTGTGCCTGTGCCGCTGCGGCCTGCGCCTGCGCAGCCATGGCACGTGCATGCGAGGTTTCCAGATCCTGGCGCGCGACCACGCCCTGTTCCACCAGCGTCCTGTCGCGACCGTGGGCCAGGCGTGCGGCCTTGGCCTCGGCGGCGGCCGCCAGCGCATTGGCGCGGAACACCGCGGCCTCGCCGCTGAGCACGATGGCCAGCGTCTGGTTCTGCTTCACGACCGTGCCCGGTGCCACCAGCACGCGCTCGACGCGGCCGGTCACGCTGGACGCTACCGAGGCGCGCGCGCCGATCGACGGTTCGACACGGCCGGACAGGCGCGTGGATCCGCCACCGCCACGACCGACGGCGACCACCTCGATGGATGACGCCTTGATCTGTTCCGGCGTCAGCGCGACCACGCCTTCATCGGCTTCGGTCGCGGCGTCGGGCGCGGTTCCAGCGCTGCCCGGGGCATGGCCATGGCCATCGTCGGCAGCAGCAGTCGGGGGCTGTGCAGTGCCAGTGCAGCCGGCCAGCAGCGCGCCCAACACGGCAGCGGCCATCAACGAAAAAGTACGGTGGAACATCAGCGAACCTCCACAAACGGGGGGCGCCCTTCCAGGCGGGCAAGATCGAGTTCTGCCGCCACGCGCGACAGGCGTGCATCCACGGCGCTGCTGCGTGCGGCGATGAGGGCACTGCGCGTGCTGCGCAGTTCCAGCTGCGAGATGCGTCCGGCGTCGAAGCCGATGCGGGCCAGCCGGTAGGCTTCCTCAGCAGCCACGACGCTGTCATCGGCGGCGCGTGTGCGGCTGCCGGCGGCCTTCAGCCCGGCCACGGCCGAGAGGCGTTCGGCCTCGCTGTCGCGGCGCTGCTGGTCCAGCCGTGCTTCGGCCGCACGCTGTTCGGCGCTGGCCGCGCGGATGCCGCCGCGGTTGCGGTCAAACAATGGGATCGAAAGGCTCACGCCCAGCGTATAGGCCTGTTCGCGGTTCTCGCGGAAGCGGGTCTGCGCGGCGGTCACGCTGAGATCGGGCAGGGCACGCTTGCGTTCCACGTCAACCAGACGGGTGCTGGCCTGTGCCTCGGCTTCGGCGATACGTACCGCCAGCGCGGCGTCGGCGGCGCCGCGCGGCAGCGGCGGTGTGCGGTCCAGCAGACTGCTGTCGATCGACTGCACCGGCGTATCCAGCAGGGCCGCACTGGTCAGGCGCGCCAAAGCCGCATCGCGGAAGGCCTGCGCTTCATCCAGTGCTGCCGTGGCATTGGCCACTTCGCTGCGCGCCTGCACCGCGCGCAGCTGCGGTTCGCGGCCCTGCTCCACCAGCGCGTCGACGGCCACAGCATCGTCGCGGGTCAGGGCCAGCGCTTCCTTGGCCAGGGCGTAACGACGCAGCGCGCTCTCGGCCTGCGCGTAGAACGCTGCCAGCTGGCTGGCTACATCACTGCGGCTCTGCGTCCCACGCAGTGTTGCGGCCTGTGCTTCGGCGCGGGCAGCACCTACACGTGCACCACGCTGGCCCCAGATTTCCAGCGGCTGGGACAGGGTGAGCACGCTGTCGGCGCGGCCCATGCCGCCATAGCTGCCGGTACCCCAGGCATTTTCGGTGGTGTAGGAGAGCGATGGGTTGGGCAGGGCGCGGGCCTGCTCGGCGCGTGCCTCGGCAGCGTCGGCCAGGGCCGCGCCAACGCGGGCGCCGGGCAGCTGGTCCAGGCGTTCAAGCAGGGTGTCATAGGAAGGGGCGGCTTGCGCCATCGCCTGCAGTGCCGGGGCGAGGCCCAGCAACACGGCGATGACCCGCCCGGCCGCACGCAGCGACCGAGGTGTCGAGTTCGGCATGAAGGATGTCCGGTAGTGAGTGAAACGGAAGCCCGCGATCGCGGGACGCGCTCAACTCACGCCCGGGGAGGACGCTTCAGTTCATCCTGCGCGACGGCATAGGTCGCGCTGTCACCGTCCGCCATCCAGCGTGCCGGCAGCGGCGCGCCAAAGGCGGCAACGGTGCCGGCCGGCAGGCTCAGGTTGGAATGGTGGCAGTGGTTATGGCTGCAGGCACCGGTATGCGTGCCGTCACTGTCGCCGTCTGCGTCGTCGGCCGCGGCTTCAACATGGGCCGCGACCGTGTCATGCGGCTCGACCGTGCAAGCCAGCACGTCGGCCACCGGCACGACCACGAATGCCGCCATCAGCAGCATCAGCAGGGTCGAACGGAGGTGGCGGGCAATCCAGCGCATGGAGGGCAGGCTAGCAAGCAGTTTCCGGTGGATACAATATCAATGGCCGGGTCGGATCGCCCTGTAGAGCCGAGCCCATGCTCGGCTGCTCCCGTGCGACCGTTGCACCGCCACGCACCATCGTCGAGGATCGGGATTCGTCACCAGGGAAGGAACGATGACCGCACGCATTGCCGCAGCAGGCCTGCTGCTGATACTGGCCAGTCCCGTCGCAGTCGCCGCCGAGGATGTCTACGTGGAATTCCTGTGGGCGCCGACCCCGGCAGATGCCCTCGCACGCTCGCAGACCCAGCTGTTCATTGCCGACGGCCACCGCGATCACCGCATCTGCGTGGCCGCCAATCTCGTCGATACCGACGTGGCGGGCCTGCACATCGACATCCGTGATGCCAAGGGCGTGCAGGTCTCGCGCACGGCCCACGAGGACTACCGGGGCCGCAAGAAGTGCTATGCCGCTGACCTCGGCAGTACCGGCGCGGCCGGAATGTGAACCGTCGATGCCGTGCTGGGGGATGGACGCCGTGGCAGCGCGCAGATCCGCGTGGATCCGACGCTGGAGGCGTCACCCCTGTACCGGCGGCATGACCAGCCCTACGTGGCAGGACGGCCGAACTACGACCCTTCCATTCCACCGGCCGAGTGGGTGGGCAAGCTGGTCTGGGCGATGGACGTGGATGCCGCTGGCAAGGTGACCCATGTCGAGGTGGAGACCGCCGAAGGCGTCGGCGAGCGCCTGCGTGAGCGCGCGCTGGCGGCCGGGTGGCTGACCCGGTTTGGTCCTGACCCGGCGCGTGCGCAGACGCCATTGCGTTGGCGCCGCACGCTGGAATCTGCTTCCGACTGAGGCTGCGGGCTGTAGAACCGAGCCTATGCTCGGCTGGTTTCATGTCATGAGCCGAGCATGGGCTCGGCGCCACAGCAGACGTCAGGGCAGCTTCGCGATCACCTTGATCTCGAACTGGAACCCATACAGCCAGGTCACGCCGATGCCGGTCAGGGTCGGGTGCGGCGCTTCGCCCCAGTACTCGGGCACGATCGCCCAGGCCTTCTCGAAGTTCGTTTCCGGGTCGACCATGAACACGGTCACGTCGATCACGTCACCAAAGCTGCAGCCAGCGGCGGCCAGCACGGCATTGAGGTTGTGGAAGGCGCGGCGCACCTGGGTCTCGAAGTCCGGTTCGGGCGAGCCGTCCTCGCGGCTGCCGACCTGGCCGGAGACGAACAGGAAGCCGTTGGAACGGATGGCCGGCGAGTAGCGGTTGCGCTCGTACAGGGCCTGGCGGCCGGCGGGGAAAACGACATCACGAGGGGTCATTGGGGAGGCTCCAAGGGGAAGGCCTCCATGCTGCTCGCTGGCTCTGTCTGGATAAATAGTGATGATCGGCCTAGATTGATTGCCAATCCCAAACAATCACGGCACGGCCCATGGACCGTTTCGAGGCGATGCGCGCCTTCGCCCGCGTGGTGGAAACCGGCAGCTTCACCCGTGCCGCGCACACCCTGCAGGTCAGCCGCACCACGGTCACCCAGCTGGTGCAGCAGCTGGAAGCGCACCTGCGGCTGCGCCTGCTCAACCGCACCACGCGGCGGGTCAGCGTCACCGCCGATGGCGCGGCCTACTACCCGCGCATCGCGCGCCTGCTGGCCGAGCTGGAAGAGGTGGAGGGCGGCCTCGGCGATGCCGTCAGCCAGCCGCGCGGGCGACTGCGCGTCGACGTGCCCGGTCCGTATGCGCGGCTGCGGCTGGTGCCGGCGCTGCCGGATTTCCATGCGCGCTATCCGGACATCCGGCTGGACATCGGCGTCAGCGACCGCGAGGTCGATGTCATCGCCGACAACGTGGACTGCGTGATCCGCGGCGGTGCGCCCGCCGATCCGGCGCTGGTCGCGCGGCCGCTGGCCAGCCTGTCGATCGGCTTCCATGCCAGCCCCGCCTACCTGCAGCGCGTCGGTGTGCCCGCGCACCCGCGCGTGCTGGAAGGGCCGGACCATCACATGGTCGGCTTCCTCAGCCCGCGCACGGGCCGCGCACGCGTGTTCCTCGCCCAGCGCGGTGATGAGCGCATGGAAGTGCAGGGTCGGCATGCGGTGGGCTTCGATGATGGCAATGCCTACCTGGCCGCTGGCGTGGCGGGCCTGGGCGTGGTCGCGCTGCCGAGCTACATGGCAGATCCACACGTGGCCAGCGGCGAACTGCGGCCGATACTGCAGGACTGGCAGCTGCCGCCGATGCCGATGCACGTGATGTTTCCGCCGAACCGGCACATGAGCCAGCGGCTGCGGGTGTTCATTGACTGGGCGCTGGAGGTGTTGGGGTGACACGCGCCGGGCATGCGAAAATCATCACTGCACGCATCAGGAAACCGCCACACGCATGAGCCGCATCGTCGCACTGGATACCGAAACCACCGGCATTTCCCACCGCATGGGCCATCGGGTCATCGAGATCGGCGCGGTCGAACTGATCGATGGCCGGCTCACAGGCCGTCAGTTCCACACCTACCTGCAGCCGCAGCGCTCGGTAGACTGGGGCGCGCAGCGCGTGCACGGCATCAGCGATGCGATGCTGGTCGGCAAGCCGCTGTTTTCCAGCAAGGCCGCCGAGCTGCTGGAATTCCTGCATGGCAGCGAGATGGTCGCGCACAACGCCACCTTCGATGTGGGCTTCCTCGACAACGAGCTGCGCCTGGCCGGCATGCCTGCCAGCCTGGCCCAGTACTGCCGCATCACCTGCAGCCTGAAGCTGGCGCGCGGGCGTTGGCCCGGCCAAGGCAACAAGCTGGACGATGTGCTGCAGCGCCTGCGCATTCCCGGTAATCGCGGCCTGCACGGCGCGCTGAAGGATGCGCATCTGCTGGCGCAGGTGATTCCGCACCTGCGTTGATGGCGGCGCGGCGTTACGCCGGGTCCAGCCAACGCTCGATCATCGCCACGCCAGTGGCCACGCCATCCTCGCTGGCCATCGCTACGCCCACTGCAGCAGCACGCGCACGCGTCGCGCTGTCCTCGGCGAACGCAATCGCCGCTGCAAGCGAGGCCGCATCCAACCGCTCAGGTGACAGCGCCGCCGGCGCCACACCCAGCGTCTGCAGGCGCCGCGCCCAGAAGAACTGATCGGCGGCGAACGGCATCACCAGCGAAGGAATACCGGCGCGACAGGCCGAATGCGTGGTGCCGCTGCCGCCATGGTGGATGGCCAGCGCGCAGCGTGGGAACAGTGCTTCATGCGGCGTCGGGCCGAGCATGAACACGTTTGCTGGCAATGCACCTGAGGGCAATCCGGCCCAGCCCGGAAACAGCAGCACGCGGCGTGGCGCCAGCGCCTGCAGCAGGGCCGGCAGCACGCGCTCGCGGTCGAAGCCGGTCATGCTGCCGAAGCCAAGATAGACCGGCGCGGGCCCGGTATCGAGGAAGGCCTGCAGGTCGGCGGGTGGCGACCACGGCTGTTCCGGCATCCGCCATTGCCCGCACACCACATGGTCGGCCGGCCAGTCGGCAGGCGGCGGCAGCAGCTGCGGGGAAATGCCGTACAGCATCGGCAGGCCGGTCCACAGCGTACGGCGAGGCGGTTGCCCCAGTGCGGCGCGCGCGGCGTTGATCGGCCCGCGGAAGGTGCGCCACACCGCTTGGTTGACCAGTCCGTAGCTGGCCCGGCGCAGGACGCCCGGCAGCGGCATCGTCGGCAGGAAGGGCGACGCGAAGGCGCGCGTCGGCGTCAGCGGGATCATGCCGGTGCCGATGGCCGGCAGGCCGTGGCGCTCGGCCACGCTGAGGCCGACCAGCGCGGCCAGCCCACCGGTCAAAACGGCATCGCAGCCGGCGGCCGCCGCATCGGCCTGCGCCATCCAGGCCGGCACGTGGCGACCGGCCATCCGCGCCAGGCCGCGCGAGGCGGCGGCCAGGTTGTTGCCGCGCGCCACCAGGGCCACCACTTCGTCGTGGATGTCGCCTTCCAGCGCCGCGTGCGGCACGCCCAGTTCGCGCGCGCTGCCCAGCGTGCCCTGTTCGGCCAGCAGCAGTACCTCGTGGCCGGCCTGGCGCAGCCCATGGCAGAGCATCACCAGCGGCCGGGTGTCGCCTTCGGTTCCATAGGTCAGGGCCAGCAGTCGCATCGGGGGCTTCGCGGGTGGGGCGGCCAGTATGGGCGCCGGTCGCAGAAGGCCGCGCGAATGCAGCCACGTGTTGCTATTGGTGGCATTGCACGGGTCCGGCCAGTACGCTTCCTGCATGCGAACCAAGCCCAACGCCCAGCCCAACCAGAGCCTGATCGACGGCATCGCCACCCTGCAGGCACTGGCGTCGTCGCCCGAGCCGGTGGGCTGCCGTGAACTGGCCCGCCAGCTCGACGCCAACCCGACGCGGGTCAACCGCCTGCTCAAGACCCTGGCCTATCTGGGCATCGCGCGGCAGACCGCCGACCGCAAGTACACCGCCGGCCCGGGCATGCACGTGCTGGCCGCGCAGAGCCTGTTCGCCTCCGGTCTGATCCGCCGCGCGCTGCCGGTGCTGGAAAGCCTGCGCCGCTTCGGCCACACCGTGGCCCTGGGCGTGCTGTGGAACGACAGCGTCAGCTACCTGTTCCATGCGCCGCCGGGCATCGAGGCGGCACGGGGCCTGGGCCGCATCGGCCTGCTGCCGGCCACCACCAGCGGCATCGGCATCGTGCTGCTGGCGCAGCTGAGCGATGACGACGTGCGCGAGATCTACCAGGACAAGCCGATCCCGATGTTCCCCGAGGGCATCGAGCAGCTGCTGGCGACCCTGGCGGTGACCCGTGCGCAGGGCCATGCCCGGGTGCACGTCGCCGACGAACGCGACCACCACATCGTCGCCATCGCCATGGGCGACCCGGTCCACGCCGGCATCGCCATGTCTGGCTGGATTCCCGAATCGGCTACCGCAGAACTGGTGGCGGCCATGCGCACGGCGGCGGCGGAGATCGGCTGAGGCGCCGCGGCAGAGCTGCCGCAGTGCGACTTGACCTGTTGCTACAATAGCAATACGTTGCAGCCTTCCGATGGGGAGGCGTCGTCGATGGCCAAGCGGTGGAACGCGTGAGCGGGTCGGGCAAGACCAGGTGGGTCCTGCTGGGACTGCTGTTCTTTTCCACCGTCATCAACTACCTGGACCGGCAGGCGCTGTCGATCCTGGCCACGACCATCCAGGCCGACCTGGACATGTCCGACATCGAGTACGCGCGGGTGGTGCAGGTATTCCTGTTCGCCTATGCCGCCGCCTACGTCATGGCCGGTCGCATCACCGACTGGCTGGGCGCTCGGGTGGCGCTGCTGCTGTTCGTGGGCTGGTGGTCGCTGGCCAACATCGCTACCGGCTTCGTACGCAGTGCGGTGGAACTGGGCGCGGCGCGATTCGCGCTGGGCCTGGGCGAGCCGGGCAATTACACGGTCGGCACCAAGGTGGTGTCCGAGCAGTTCCCGCCGCGCCAGCGCGGCCTTGCCCTGGGCCTGTACACCGCCGGCGCGATGATCGGCGCCACCTTGGCACCGCCGCTGATCGGCGGCATCGCCATCGCCTACGGCTGGCGTGCGGCGTTCTGGATCACGGGCCTGGCCGGGCTGGTGTGGATGATCGGCTGGTGGTGGGCCTACCCGCGCGGCGCCGGAAAGCAGTCGACCGCAGTGGCCGCCAGCGCTTCGGATGCGTCTCCCCCCGACGAAGCCGTGGCCGCACCCACGCCGCCGAGCATGAAAGGGGTCTGGGGCCGGCTGGCGCGCGACCGCACGGTATGGGCGTTGGTCGCCTCGCGCGCCGTGGCCGACCCGGTCTGGTACTTCTACCTGTTCTGGTTCCCCAAATACCTGGGCGATGCCCGCGGCATGAGCCTGATGGCGGTCGCGTCGCTGGCCTGGATCGTCTACGTGGCGGCCGACATCGGCAGCGTCGGTGGTGGCCTGATTTCCGGCGGCCTGGTGAAGCGTGGCATGGACCCGGTGCAGGCCCGCCTGCGCACGATGATCGGCGCGGCGTGCCTGGCACCGGTCGGTATCTTCGTGGCCCTGCATCCGCCGATTCCCGTGCTGCTGGGGCTGGCCTGTCTGGTCACGTTTGCCCACCTCACCTATCAGATCAACCTGACCACGATGACGGTGGACCTGTTCCCGTCGCGCTACATCGCTTCGGTGGCGGGGCTGGTGGGCTGCGGCAGTGCGCTGGGCGGCATGGTGTCGGCGCAGGTAGTCGGGCACCTGGTGGCCGGTGGCAATTTCGACCGCGCTTTCGTGCTGATGGCGGTGCTGCACCCGATCGCGGTGCTGCTGGCCTGGATCGCACTGCGCCAGGCGCGGCGCTCGCCGATGACCCTGGTGGGGCAGCCGGCAGCGTAACCCCGTGTCACTGTAGCGTCGAGCCATGCTCGACCGCGGAAAAAACAGTCGAGCATGGCTCGACGCTACAAAGGGCTGAGGTCAGGCCACGGCTTCGGCGTGTCGCCAGAACGTCGCGTTGGGAACCGCACCCAGGCCGGGGCCGCTGGGCAGCTGGTAGCCGTCCTGCGTATAGGCCATGTCGGTATCCAGCATCTGCACCGAGCGCGAGAAGATCGAGTGCTGCCACTCGTGTCGCCACAGCCCTTCGACCACCGCCGATGCATGCAGGCTGGCCGCCATGAAGATGCCGCCGCCGATGGTGGCGTGCGGTGCGACCTGCACGCCGTGGGCAGCCGCCAGGCGGGCGATGCGCAGGAACTGGGTGATGCCGGTGTGGCCCATCTCCGGCTGCACGTAGGCCAGGCGTCCACCTTCCACGCGCGGCCTCGCCACGTAATCAGTCGGCCACTCTTCCCCCGCAGCCACGGGAATCGGGCTCCGCTGGCCCAGCGCGACCAGTCCAGGCACGTCTTCCGGCTTCAGCGGTGCCTCGATGAAGGTCAGACCCACCGGCTGCAGCTGGTGGGCCAGCCGTAGCGCGCCCTCCAGGTCGAATTTCCAGTGCAGGTCGACCATCAGCTGGGCGTCTGCACCCAGTGCCTGGCGCAGGGCTGCCATCTCTTCGGCAATGCCGTCGTGGCTGACCACCGCGTGCACCTTGAAGGCGGTATGGCCCTGTAGCTGGAACGTGCGCGCCATGGCCACCTTTTCCTCCAGCGTGGCCGCAGGCAGGCCGGACACATAGCCGGCGATGCGTTCGTGGCGCCGCTCACCCAGCAGCGACCACAGCGGTTGGTCCGCGGCCCGTGCGCGCAGGTCCCACAGCGCGATGTCCAGTGCGGCGATGGCATCGGTGTGGAAGCCGCTGCCACAGCCGCGCACGCGCATCAGACCATACAGGTCGTCCCAGATCGCCTCGACATCTTCCGGCTCGCGGCCCAGCAGTTCCGGCGCCAGCAGATCGTTGATGATCTCGCAGGTCGCACGCGGTGCGCAGATGCCATACGTCTCGCCCCAGCCGACGGCACCGTCGGCGGTAGTCACCCGCACCAGCACCGAGCGGTCCACGGTCGGGTACAGGGTGCCGTTGCCACGGCGCACCAGGTAGCCGCGTGTGTTCACCCGTTCGCCCGCGCCCAGCGGGCCCAGATAGGGCGTGCTGCGTGGCACGGTGAGGATGAAGGTCTCGACGCGGGTGACGGCGCTCATGCTGGGGTCCGTTGTGGGCGGCCGGGCACAACGTCCAGCGGCAGCAGGTCGGCGATGCGGGACAACAGGGTATCCAGTTCGCGGCGATCCCAGGCATCCAGTGCCGGGCCGGGGGCGCGTACGTGGTCGCAATCGATGATGCCCCGTCGCAGCAGCACGGCCTTGGTCAGCCGCCAGCGGAACACCGCCTGCATGCTCAAGAGCGGCAGCGTGCGTTCGAACAGCACGCGCGCGCGTTCGTGGTCACCGGCGGCGTGCGCAGCCAGCATCGCCACGTGCACTTCGGTGATCTCGCAGGCCGGCATCGTGCCCACCGCACCGCGTGCCAGTTCGTCCAGCACGTAGCGCGCGCCGGCACCGCCGAACACCGCCTGCACGGCATCGCCGGCACGCTCGGACAAGGCCGTTATGCGATGGCCCGACGGCATCGTTTCTTCCTTGACGTAGGCGATGGCAGGCACCTGCGTGGCCAGGGCCAGCAGCGCGTCCACGCCCAGGCCCACGCCCATCGGCGGCGGCGCGTTCTGCAGCATGATCGGCACGCCCGATTCGGCGCCCAAGCGGGCGAAGAACGCGGCCATGCTGTCGATGTCACCGGCCAGCGCGTGCGGGGTCAGCACCATCGCCGCCGCCGCGCCGGCTTCGCCGCCGGCACGGGTCAGGCGCACGGCATCGTCCAGCGTCTTCGCACTGCCACCGACGATGAACGGCACGCGGCCGTTGTTCCAGCGGCCGATGCAGGCGGTCAGGTGCAGTCGCTCCTCCACGTCCAGCATGTCGTACTCGCTGGCCAGGCCGGGGAACACCACGCCGGCGGCACCGGCGGCCAGCAGGTACTCGAACACCCCCTGGGTAGCGGTCTCGTCCACCGCGCCCTGGGCGTCGAAGATCGTGGGAAGAATCGGGAAGACACCTTGCAGAGCGGCCATTGCGCCGGATCCTTGTTGGATAGGGTGTGCCATGTGTAGCAACACCATGAAGGGGAGGTTCCCGACAGGACCGCGAAGGAACCGTAATTCTTCGCTGCATTGCAGCGTGCGCGGTCAAAACATATTGCTATATTAGCTACACTGCTGCCAAGTCGCAGTGCAGCAGCAACGACCGGAAAAGCGCTGGATCCAGGTGGCAGTTCGGCAAGCGGGGTGGGGCGGGGCAGCGGACGGAGGGTCCGCGCCGGTCCCGGTCGGTGCCGCCTGGGTCCCAACCTTGGGAGAGGGCCCGATCCATGCATCGTTTTCGACGTTCAACCTTGTTCACCGCTCTGGGGACCTGCCTGCTGATGCCCGTGCTGGCATCGGCGCAGGACACGGCCACGGCCACCACCACCGGCGAGGGCCAGCAGCAGGCGCAGACCTTGGACGCCGTCAGCGTCGTCGGCATCCGCGGCAGCCTGGAAGCCTCGCGTGACCTGAAACGCGACTCGGCACAGATCGTCGATGCGATCGTCGCCGACGACATCGGCAAGCTGCCCGACACCAACGTCGCCGAGTCGCTAGGCCGCGTGGCCGGCGTGCAGCTCGAGCGCGGCATGGGCGAGGGCAGCGACATCCTCGTGCGCGGCCTGAAGGAAAACGTCCTGCTCTACAACGGGCGGCAGATCGTCGATGCCACCGGTCGCGGCGGCAACGGTCTGGACCAGCTGGCCACGTCCACCTACGGCCTGCTCTCGCTGGTGCCGTCGGAGCTGATCTCGCGGCTGGAGGTGACCAAGCTGGCCGGTGCCGACCAGCTCAGCGGCGGCCTTGGTGGCATCGTCGACATCCATACGCGGCAGCCGCTCTCCGGCGACGCCGAGCAGAACGTGGTGAGCGTGGCCGGCACCTACGACGAGATGGCCGATTCGTGGGGCCACAATGCCTTTGGCCTGGTGTCGCGGCGCAGCGACGATGGCCGCTTCGGCGCGCTGGCCTCAGCCACCTACGGCCGCCGCAACGTGGTGCAGCAGGGCCTGGACACGTTCTCCGGCTATGCCCGCTACACCGACCCGGCCAGCCCGGGTACCACCCGCTTCGGCAGCACCGACATGCGCGCGCAGAACATCGACGACGACCGCACCAAGGTCGGCGTCAGCACCGTGCTGCAGTGGCGCCCCAGCGATGGCGTGGAACTGACCTGGGATACGTTCTATTCGCGGCAGAAGGCCGAGCGTGACCGCTACTGGATCGCCTTCAATCCGTCCGCAGGCCTGAGCAACGCGGTCTATTCCCAGCACGGTATCCTGCTGGCCGGCCGCTCCACCGGCACCGTGCTGCTCAACTCCGAAGCGGCCGACATCAATTCGGACACGATCTCCAGCGCGCTGCGCGCCAGCTTCCGCGTCGGCGAACGGCTGGATGGTTCGGTGGAACTGGACTGGGGCCGTTCCACTGCCAAGTACGACCAGCGCTACATGCGCCTGGCGCCGATGGCCGGTCTGACCTCGGTGACCGACTTCGACCTGCGCAACGGCAATTTCGGCAGCTTCAACGTCAGCGGCGTGGACGTGACCGATCCAGCGCAGTGGCGCATGACCATCATGTTCGACAACTACTGGCGGGCCAGGACCGACTCGCGCGCGCTGCGCAGCGACTGGAGTCTGGCCTTCGATGACGGCCCGCTGCGCTCGCTGGATTTCGGCGCCCGCTTCAGCCGCCTGGAGAGTCTGCAGGATCCGCTGCGTGCGGACATCCGCCCGGCCGGTGGCATCCCGGTCACGCAGATGGCGCCGTACATCCGCGTCTACAGCAACAACGATTTCCTGCCCGGTGAATTCAGCGGACTGCCGCGCGACTACCTCGGCGCGTTCCGCAGCACCTTCGGTGGCTGTGAAAGCTTCACCACCGTGCCGCAGATCTCGCAGAACGCGCAGTGCCTGGACCCGCGCAACAACGCACTGGCCTACGCGGCAACCTTCCGCGTGGACGAGGATTTCCTCGAGGCCTACGCCAAGCTCAACTGGGATACCGACGTGGGCGGCATGGCGCTGGGCGGCAATGTCGGCGTGCGCTTCGTCGGTCGTGACATGACCTCGCGCGGCAACCTGATCAGCGGCAACGGCACGCTTACCCCATCCACCTTCGACCGTGACGACCGCGAAGTCCTGCCCTCGACGGTGGCCAAGCTGCAGATCACCGACAGCCTGGTGCTGCGTGGTGGCGCGGCCAAGGTGGTGGCGTTCCCCAACACCGAAGACCTCAACAACGGCGTGACCCTCAACAACAACGCCGTGTTCGATGGCAACGGCGTGCAGACCTCGCCGGGCACCGGCACCGGCGGTGCACCGGACCTGGATCCGTTCAAGGCCACCCAGTACGACCTGTCGCTGGAGTGGTACTACGGCGGCCAGGGCCTTCTCTCGGCCGGCCTGTTCTACAAGGACGTGTCGACCTTCATCGTGCAGCGGCAGAGTGCGGAAACCTACAACAACATCAACTACCTGGTGCTGCGCAAGATCAACGGCGACAAGGCCAAGGTGAAGGGCGTGGAGCTGCTGGCGCAGGTCCCGTTCAGCGGCATGCTCGATGGCTTCGGCGTGGTCGCCACCTACACGTGGATCGACTCGGAAACCCCGATCACCGACGTGAACGGCAATGCGATGACCTTCCCGGGGCTGTCGAAGAACAATGCCAACCTGATCGGCTATTACGAGAACGGACCGTTCGGCATCCGCGTGGCCTACAACTGGCGCGATGAATACCTGGTCGGCCTGTCCAGTGCGGCCACCGGCATCTTCAACGACACCTACAAGGATCTGTCGGCGTCGATGAGCTACGATCTCAGCGACCGCCTGTCGTTGAAGGTGGAAGCCAACAACCTGCTGGACAGCGAGCAGCGCACCTTCGACGGCTATGACGAGGGCCTGCGCACCAACGTGGTGTTCGGTCGCTCGTACAAGGCCAGCCTTACCTACCGGTTCTGAGCATGGGCAACGACGCAATGCAGGGCGAATGGCTGGGCAGGCATGTATGGGTGAGCGGGGCAGCCAGCGGCATCGGCGCGGCGGTACTGGCGCAGCTGCAGGCGCAGGGGGCCAACGTGCTGGCATTGGATCGCGAGCCAGTGCCGGCGGCGACCACGCAGGTACAGGCCGATCTGGCTGATGCCGGCGCGATCGATGCCGCGCTGGCGCCGCACCTGGGCCAGCCGCTGGATGCGCTGATCCACTGCGTGGGCTGGTGCCCGTCGGCCGATACGTGGGCTGACGACGACGCGCTCTGGCAGCAGGTGCATGCGGTGAACGTGCTGGGTGCGCGTCGGCTGATGCGCCATGCATTGGCTGGCCTGCGTGCCAATGGCGGCGGCAGCATCGTGCTGCTGTCCTCGATCAATGCGCGCTATGCCACGCCCGGGCTGGCCGCGTACGCGGCCTCCAAGGCCGCGCTGGAATCGCTGGCACGTACCGCAGCGCTGGAATTGGCTGAAGCGAACATCCGGGTCAACGCGATTGCACCGGCGTCGGTGGATACGCCGATGCTGCAGGGTTCGTTCGCCCGCAGCGATGATCCCGCCATGGCCCGCGCACGCAACGTGCAGCGCCACCCGCTGCAGCGCCTGGGCAGCGCCGCCGATGCGGCGGAGCTCGCACTGTTCCTTGCATCAGCGCGCAGCGGCTGGATGACCGGCGCGGTGGTGCCGCTGGATGGTGGCGCCGGAGTGACGCGCCGATGAGCACGCCCGAAAACGATGCACCGATCATCGGCATCAACTGGGGCAGTAGCAACTTCCGCGCCTTCCTTATTGCCGCCGATGGGCGGGTGCTGGGCAGCGTGGAACAGCCACGCGGCATCGCCGGGCTGGAGCGCATGCAGATGCAGGTCCTGCTGGAACAGACCGTGGCCGCTTGGCCGGGCGCGGCGGCGGTGTATGCCTGTGGCATGGTCGGCTCGAACATCGGCTGGAGCGATGCGGGTTATGCCGATTGCCCGGCCACGCCGCAGCGGCTGGTCGCGCAGCTGCATCACACCCGCATCGGCCAGGTGCCGGTGGCCATCGTGCCCGGGCTGGCCTGCCAGCGTGCGCAGGACGATGCGCCGGACATCATGCGTGGTGAGGAAACCGAGCTGCTCGGTCTGCTGGCCGGGGGCGCATTGCCGCTGGATGGGCTGGTGGCACTGCCTGGCACGCACAGCAAGTGGGTGCAGCTGCAGGGCGGGGCGGTGGTGTCCTTCCTCACCGCGATGTCGGGTGAGATCTTCGACCGCCTTACCGCTGCCGGGCTGCTGGCATCGGTGGTCGATGGCCCTGCCGTGGAAGGCGGGGCCTTCTTCGATGGCCTGCAGCACGGCCATGCGGGCGGGCTGGGATTGGGCAGTCTGCTGTTCGGCGCACGCGCGCGGGTGATCCGTGGCCAGCTGCCGCGCACGGACGGTGCCTCATGGCTGCGCGGTGTGCTGATCGGCGCCGAGCTGGCCGACGTGCGCCGGCTGTGGCCCGCCGCGCTGCAGGTGCCGCTGCCGATGGTTGGTGCCGCGCCGGTCTGTGCGCTGTACGCCGCCGCCGTGCATGCCTTGGGTGGCAGTGCACGCACCCTGCTGTCACACGATGCCGTGACCCGCGGCTTCCTTGCCCTGCACCGGGCCGCACAGGTAACGCCATGAACACCGCACACGCCGCCGCCTTCGACGCGGCCATCGAACAGACGCCGCTGGTGGCCATCCTGCGCGGACTGACCGGTGCCGAGGCGCTGGCCGTCGGCCAGGCCCTGGTGGATGCCGGCGTGCGCCTGGCCGAAGTCCCGCTAAATTCGCCGGACCCGCTGGCCACAATCGCCCTGTTGGCAGCGCATTTCGGCGACCGCCTGTGGGTCGGCGCAGGCACCGTGCTGGAGGTAACCCAGGTCGAAGCCCTGGCCGCCACCGGCTGCCGCTTCTGCGTATCGCCCAACACCAACCCGGAGGTGATCGCCGCAGCACGCGCGCACGACATGGAGCCGATGCCCGGCTTCAGCACCGCCACCGAGGCGTTTGCAGCGCTGGCCGCAGGCGCGCGCTACCTGAAGGCATTTCCGGCGCACGATTCCGCACCGCGGCTTGCGGCACTATCGGCGGTGCTGCCGGCGCAGACGCGGTTGGTGGCCGTGGGCGGGTTCACCACCGATGCACTGCCTGCGCTGTGGCAGGCCGGCGTGCGTGCGGTTGGCATCGGTACCGACCTGTACCGCCCGGGGCGCGCCGCGGATGAGGTGGGTCGACGCGCGCGGCACTGGTTGCAGGCGATTCAGGCGGTACCTGCCAGCGGCGTGCGCCTGGCCTGCGACGCCGGAACGCTGGTGGGGGAGTCGCCGGTGGTGCTGGACGATGGCCGCGTGGCCTGGGTCGAGCCGACCGCACCGGCGCTGCTGCATTGGGATGGCCAGGCCTGCTCGCGCACGCCACTGTCCGAGCCGGTCTGGTCGCTGGCAGTGACGCCGCAGGGCCTGGTCGGCAACGGTGAAACGCACTTCGTGCGGATTGCCGCGGATGGCGGCCTGCAGCCGGGGCCGACCATCGATGTGGGCCCCGGTTGCCGCCTGAATGACATGACCGTGGATGCGCGCGGCGGCTTGTGGACCGGGTCGATGCACCGGGGCCTGCTGGGCGGCCGTGGCGCGCTGTTCCATGCAACAGCGGTGGATGCGCCGGTGCGGCGTGTGGCCGAAGGCCTGGGGGTGGCCAACGGCATGGTGTTCAGCCCGACGGGCGATACCCTGTATGTGATCGATACCCTGGCCCGCACCCTGCTGGCCTACCCAGCGGATGTGGCTGCGGGCACCCTGGGCGAACCCAAGGTGGTCACCGATTTCCTCGGCGAAGCAGGCAAGCCCGACGGGTTGGCGTTGTCGCCGCAGGGCAGCCTGTGGGTGGCGATGTGGGGCGGGGGCTGCGTGCTGGAACTGGCGGCCAATGGCGCGGTGCAGCGGCGGCTGGCGGTGCCGGCACCGCACGTGGGCGCACTGTGTTTCGCTCCGGATGGGCGCCTGTTCATCACCACGGCACGGGCGCGGCTGGGCCCCGACGCCTTGCAGCGGGCGCCCGGCTCGGGCGGGTTGTTCACCGCCACGCCCTGACCCCACCTGTGGGTAACTTGCGCAAGTGCTTGAGCCCGTGCATAATGCGCGGCTCGCTGTGTCCGGTTTTCTACCGGGCGGCGCCCCCGGGAGCACGTCCCCGGCCGCCCAACGCCAGCGTAACCCCTTGATTCTCTTGACGTGTGGTGTGCAACCACCGAGGCCGCCGTCTCCCGGGCTACGGGCTGACACAACTTACTATCGAGGTGCGCAATGTCCCGCGTATGCCAGGTTTCCGGCAAGCGAGTGCAGACGGGTAACAACGTCTCGCACGCCAACAACAAGACCCGTCGTCGTTTCCTGCCGAATCTGCACGAGCGCCGCTTCTGGGTTGCCAGCGAGAACCGCTGGGTGAAGCTTCGTGTTTCCGCGCATGCACTGCGCACCATCGACAAGAACGGTATCGATTCCGTTCTGGCTGAGCTGCGTGCGCGCGGCGAAAAGGTCTGAGGAGTAGACGATCATGGCAGGCAAGCGCGATAAGGTCCGTATGATTTCGACCGCTGGTACCGGTCACTTCTACACGACCGACAAGAACAAGAAGAACACCCCGGGGAAGATGGAATTCTCCAAGTACGATCCGGTCGTGCGCAAGCACGTCCCGTACAAGGAAGGCAAGATCAAGTAATCCGCGAGGATTGCTGGTCGCTTCCAAAAAAACCCGCCCTCGTGGCGGGTTTTTTTGTGCCTCACGCCAGGTAGATGCCAACCTTGGTTGGCACATGGGTTCAAGGCAGTCGAGCATGGCTCGACTCTACAAGGGGGGCTGGGCAGAATGACCCCCACACCTCCGACGGGCGACGCGATGCTGTTCGAGTGGCTGCTGGGTTCCTACCTGCTGTTGATCGACTGGCTCATCCGGCTGGTCGCGCTGTGCTGGATCCCCACCCGCACCACGCCGGGGGCGGCACGCAGCTGGCTGCTGCTGGTCGGCTTCGTGCCGCTGCTGGGCCTGCCCCTGTACCTGCTGTTCGGCCACCCCTGGCTGTCGCGCGAGCGCATCCGCCGCCAGGCCGAGGCGTCGCAGGTCATCCGCGAGGAACAGGCGCTGCAGCACCGCCTGCGCTGGACCCCGACGGCCGACACCGCCATCGCCGAGATCGTGCCGCTGGTGCAGCGCCAGGGTGATTTCATGCCGGTGCACGGCAACGCGGTCGACCTGCTCACCGACTACGACGAATCGCTGCACACCCTCATCGCCGACATCGACCAGGCCGAGGACCGCGTCCACCTGCTGTACTACCTGATGTTCGACGACGCGGTGGGCGAGGCCATCGTCGAAGCGCTGCAGCGTGCCGCCGCGCGCGGCGTGCAGTGCCGCGTGCTGCTGGATGCGGTGGGTGCCAAGCGTGGCCTGCGTGCCTACCGCAAGCGCCTGCAGGCGCGCGACATCGAAGTGCGGGCGATGCTGCCCGGCGGCCTGCGCTGGCGCCGCAGCGGGCGCATGGACCTGCGCAACCACCGCAAGATCGCGGTGATCGACAACGAAGTGGCTTACGTCGGCTCGCAGAACCTGGCCGGTCCGCGTTTCGTGCCCGGCCACCCCAACCGCGAGCTGGTGGCGCGCGTGCGCGGCCCGGCGGTGGCCCACCTGGAGGCGGTGTTCGCCAGCGACTGGTACATGGAAACCGGGCAGCGCCTGGACGTCATCGCTGACGTGCCCGAGTGCGGCGATGACATCGCCACCCAGCTGCTGCCCAGTGGCCCGGCATACCCTTACAGCAACGCGCGCGACGCGGTGGCGGCGCTGATCCACCTGGCACGGCGACGGCTGGTGATGGTCACGCCGTATTTCGTGCCTGACGAAGCGACGCTGAGCGCGCTGCGCATCGCCGCGCTTTCCGGCGTGAAGGTGCAGCTGATCCTGTCGGCCAGCAACAACCAGCGGCTGACCTCGTGGGCGCAGGAGGCTTACTACGAGGAGCTGCTGCGTTGTGGCGTGCAGATCGCGCTGTACGAGCCGCAGTTCCTGCACGCCAAGCACATGAGCGTGGACGAGGACATCGCCGTGCTCGGCTCGATCAACATGGATATCCGTTCTTTTGCGCTGAATGCCGAGATCGGCCTGATCTGCTACGGCCGGCCGCTGGTGCAGCAGCTGTGCGCCATCGAGGACGCCTACCTGCGCCAGTCGCGCATGCTGGACCTGGAGCAGTGGCGCCAGCGCCCGGCCTGGAAGCGCAGCCGCGAAGGCATCGCGCGGTTGGCCGATGCGTTGATGTGACACACCGGCCAATGGGCTGGCAACGGCCCGTTTCGGCACGCCGGGCCGTCACCTGCCATGGCCTACAATCGGTGCATGACTGATTCATCGCGACATGGCGAACTGGAGCTGGCAATCATCGGTGGTGGCGCCGCGGGTGTGATGGTGGCGATCCAGGTGCTGCGCCAGGCCCGGGCGCCGCTGGCGCTGGCCATCTTCGAACCCGCCTCGCGGCTCGCCCAAGGCATCGCCTACGCCACGCCGTGGCCGGAGCACCTGCTGAACGTGCCCGCAGCGAAAATGAGTGCCTTCCCCGACCAGCCCGGCGATTTCCTCGATTACCTGCAGGCCGTCAACGCTTACCCAGGCGAAGCGCGCGAGCTGCTGGGCGAGCGTTACGTGAGCCGCCATCACTTCGCCGCCTACCTGCAGCAGCGCCTGCAGGACGCGGTGGCTACCAGCCCGGCGCAGCTGCAGGTGATCGCGCAGCCGGTGCTGGGCCTGCAGCCGGATGACCACGGCTACCACCTGCAGCTGGGCGATGGCAGCACGCTGCACGCGGCGCAGGCGGTCATCGCCACCGGCAACAGCATGCGTCCGCTGCCGGTGGCCGGCGCCGATGCGCTGCCTGCCGACGACGTGGTCGAGGCCTGGGACTATGACGGCGTGCGCACCATGGCGGGTGCCCATGCACTGGCCATCGTCGGTTCCGGCCTGAGCATGGCCGACACCGTGCTGGCCCTGGTCGCCGCTGGTCATACCGGTCCACTGCACGTGATTTCGCGGCATGGCCTGTTGCCGCTGCCGCATGCGCATGGCGTGCTGCCCGATTTCGACCCGGCCGCGCTGTTGTTGATGACCCTGCGCCAGCGCGTGCGGGCCCTGCGCGCTTTCGCGCGGCAGACGCAGGCCGATGGTCAGCCGTGGCAGGGCGTGATGGATCGCATCCGCCCGCATGGCCAGGCGCTGTGGTGCAGCCTGGACGAGGCCGACCAGCGACGCTTCCTGCGCCATGTGGTGCGCTATTGGGACGTGCACCGCCACCGCATCGCCGAGGACGTCGATGCCCAGCTGCAGGCCCTGCAGGCCTGCGGCCAGCTGCACCTGCACCGTGCCCGCCTGCAGCGCATCTGGCGCGAAGGCGACGCGCTTCACCTGTCCGGCCGTGATGCCGCTGGCGGCGAACAGCAGTGGACGATCGCGGCGGTGGTCAATGCCACCGGCGTCGAGACCCGCGCCAGTGCGCTGCGCAACCCGCTGCTGCAGCGGCTGCAGGCCGACGGCCTGGCCCGCCCCGGGCCGCATGGCCTGGGCCTGGACAGCAGCGTGCCGGGCGACCGCCTGTGCAGCCGCAGCGGTGCAGCGCAGGCGCGTCTGGGCGTGCTCGGCAGCCTGCGCATCGGCAGCCTGTGGGAAAGCCTGGCCGTGCCTGAACTGCGTCAGCAGGCGCAGGCCCTGGCTGCGCAGGTGGTCGCAGGAGCCGCGACGGCGATGCCGTAAAATGGGGGCATGGATGTCTCCCACCTGCTCGATGGCCTGAACCCGGCCCAGCGCGAAGCCGTCTCCGCTCCCCCCGGCCACCACCTGGTGCTGGCCGGTGCCGGTTCCGGCAAGACCCGCGTACTCACCCACCGCATCGCCTGGCTGCATGAAGTCGAAGGCGTGCCGACCCATGGCATTTTCGCGGTGACCTTCACCAACAAGGCCGCCGGCGAGATGCGCCACCGCATCGACGCGCAACTGCCCAACGGCAGCCGCGGCGCGTGGATCGGCACCTTCCACGGCCTGGCCAACCGCCTGCTGCGCCTGCACTGGCAGGACGCCAAGCTGCCCGAAGGTTTCCAGGTCATGGATTCGGACGACCAGCTGCGGCTGGTCAAGCGCGTGGTGCAGGCGCTGGAAATCGACGACAGCAAGCATCCGCCCAAGCAGATCGCGTGGTGGATCAACGAACAGAAGGATGAGGGCCGCCGCCCGCAGCACATCCAGCCCGAGCCGCATGATGCGTGGCTGGAAACCATGCGCCAGGCCTATATCGAATACCAGGCACGCTGCGACCGCGCCGGACTGGTCGACTTCGCCGAGCTGCTGCTGCGCGCGCATGAACTGCTGCGCGACAACCCGCCGCTGCTGGCGCATTACCGCGCGCGTTTCCGCGAAATCCTGGTGGACGAGTTCCAGGATACCAACGCCATCCAGTACGCCTTCGTGCGCGTGCTGGCCGGTCACGAAGGCCATGTGTTCGTGGTCGGCGATGACGATCAGGCCATCTACGGCTGGCGTGGCGCCAAGGTCGAGAACGTGCAGGGCTTCCTGCGCGATTTCCCCGGCGCGCAGACCATCCGCCTGGAACAGAACTACCGTTCCACCGCCAACATCCTCGGCGCGGCCAACGCGGTCATCGCGCACAACCCGGACCGCATCGGCAAGGAACTGTGGACCGACAGCGGCGACGGCGAGCCGATCGACCTGTATGCGGCCTACAACGAGATGGACGAAGCGCGCTACATCGTCGAGCGCGCGCGCCAGTGGGTGCGCGATGGTGGCAGCTACACCGAAGTGGCCGTGCTCTACCGCAGCAACGCGCAGTCGCGCGCGCTGGAAGAGGCGCTGCTGAGCGAACAGGTGCCGTACCGCGTGTATGGCGGCATGCGCTTCTTCGAGCGTGCCGAAATCAAGGACGCGCTGGCCTACCTGCGCCTGCTGTCCAACCGCAACGACGATGCCGCCTTCGAGCGCGCGGTGAACACGCCGACGCGTGGCATCGGCGAGCGCACCCTGGACGAGGTGCGCCGCGAGGCGCGCGCGCAGGGTATCTCGCTGTGGGAGGCCACCATGCTGGTCACCCAGGGCACGGCGCTGGCCGCGCGTGCACGCAATGCGCTGGCCGGCTTCCTGGTGCTGGTCAACGAACTGCAGGCGCAGACCCTGCACATGACCCTCGCCGAGCGCGTGGACCATGTGCTGTCGCGCTCGCAGCTGCGCGAGCACTGGAGCAAGGAAAGCCGCAATTCGCTGGATTCGGAATCGCGTACCGACAACCTCGACGAACTGGTCTCGGTCGCCTCGCGCTTCCTGCGCCGCGCCGACGACATCGAGGAAGTGGGCGAGGACATGGACGAGCTGGTCGCGTTCCTGGCCTATGCCGCGCTGGAGGCCGGTGAAGGCCAGGCGCAGGCGGGCGAGGAAGGCGTGCAGCTGATGACCCTGCACTCTGCCAAGGGCCTGGAATTCCCGCTGGTGTTCCTGGCCGGCATGGAAGACGGCCTGTTCCCGAGCGCGCGTTCGCTGGAAGAAAGCGGCCGCCTGGAAGAAGAGCGCCGGCTGGCCTACGTGGGCATCACCCGCGCGCGGCAGAAGCTGGTGCTGTGCTACGCCGAATCGCGCCGCATCCACGGCCAGGACAACTACAGCCTGCCGTCGCGCTTCCTGCGCGAGATCCCGCGCGAGCTGCTGCACGAAGTGCGCCCGAAGGTGCAGGTCTCGCGGCCGGCCTCGCTGGGCAGCAGCCGGGTGATGGGCCATGCCTCGATCGAGGCGCCGCCGCTGAAGCTGGGCGCGCTGGTGACCCATCCCAAGTTCGGCGAGGGCATGGTGACCGACTACGAAGGCAGCGGTGCCCACGCCCGCGTGCAGGTCGAGTTCGCCGATGCCGGCAGCAAGTGGCTGGTGATGGCCTACGCCAACCTGACGGTGATCTGATCACCGTCGAGGGGTCGCCAGTACACCTGTAGAGCCGAGCCCATGCTCGGCTGCTTTTCACGGCACGAGCAGCCGAGCATGGGCTCGGCTCTACAAGGACAAGTTCCCATGACCCGCAACGTGCTCTTCCTCTGCAGCCAGAACCGCCTGCGCAGCCCGACGGCCGAGCAGGTGTTCGCCGACTGGCCGGGGATTGAAACCGCCTCGGCCGGGTTGCTGGCCGACGCGGATGAAGTGCTCAGCCCCGAGTTGCTGCAGTGGGCGGACCTGGTGTTCGTGATGGAGAAGGCGCACCGCAACCGCCTGTCCAGCCGCTACAAGGCATGGATGAACGGCAAGCGGGTGATCTGCCTGGATATTCCTGATGACTACGACTACATGGACCCGGCGCTGGTGGAGCTGCTGAAGCGCAAGGTTCCGCTGTTCCTGCGCTGAGCGTGGGTGTTGTAGAGCCGAGCCCATGCTCGGCTGCTTCTGGCGGGAAAAACAGCCGAGCATGGCTATGCCGGTCGTCCTGACCGGCACCCTTCGGGCCGTCGCAAGCGACGTTGGCAGCGGCTCCTGCCGCTACCTTCGGCTCTACAATAGAAGCCACATCTTCCAGGAACGCCCCCATGACCGATCCGACCTTCCACGTCACCGTGAAGTTGAATGCGAAGCTGCAGCCGGAGCATCGCCACGAGCTGTTCGAGGATCCGCTCGATGCGCTGCTGCAGGCGGCCCAGCTGGGTGAGCTGACCGGTGGTGGCACGGCGATCTCTGACCTGGGCGAAGTCGAGTACGGCGATATCGAAGTGGCGCTGGTTGATGCGGACGGCGTGCCGAAGCTGATCGACCTGCTGGAGCAGCTGGGTGCGCCGAAGGGTTCGCAGGTGCAGCGCGCGGACGAGGCTGATCGCGCCTTCGGCGTGACCGAGGGCCTGGGCATCTACCTGGATGGCCTGAACCTGCCGGACGAGGTCTACGAACAGTGCGACTCCAACCACGTGTTCGAGCAGCTGTCCGACAACATCGATGGCCTGGGCGAGATCTGCAGCTGGTGGCAGGGGCCGACCGAGACCGCGCTGTACATGTACGGCGAATCGTTCGAGAAGATGCGTGATGCGATCTCGGAGTTCGTGGCCAGCTACCCGCTGTGCCAGAACGCGCGAATCGTGCAGACCGCCTGAGCAGGCGTAACTCGCATGTTCCGGCAGGTGCCAGCCTTGGTTGGCACGATGCTGCTGGTCGCGGAGAGCAGCCGAGCATGGCTCGGCTCTACAGAAGGGCGTCAGCGGCTTGCGGCCTGCTGCGCGTTCTCGCGCAGGGCCAGCTGCTTACCCACCTGGTAGCCGCTGTAGAACAGAACGAACGCGGCGGCCACGGTCAGCAGAATGTTCCGTGGGGTGATCCATGACGTCGGCTTGCGGTCCTGCATGTGCGTGCTCCCCGCGGGCGGCGGCATGCCGCGCCACCAGCATGCGCCACCCTGGGTAACCCGGCAAGCGTGCCCCTACGCGTCGGCCTGGCGGCGAACCAGCTCCCAGTCCAGACGGAATTTCGCCAGGTACTTGCGCAGGCGGTCGGCATCGTTGGTGCTGGCGCGCTGGGTGCGCGACACCGCGAACAGCTCACGGCCCGCCGCTGACAGCGACTTCGAGCGCGCGCAGACCTGCCACGTCATCAGCGACCACCTGGCCAGCAACGCGCGCCTGATCGAGAAGTTCCTGCCGGTGGAGTTCGATTGGCAACCGCACGAGGGGGGCTGGCGGGTGACCGTCGAGGCCTGAACGCGCTGCCGGCATGGCCCGGCGCTACCCGCAGGCACGGATTGATCCTGCTCAAGGCGCGGCCTGCACATCGGGTGTGCAATGGTGGTGTTCCCAACTGGCACCCCGCCAAGGAGGCCCACCATGTACACCCGCATCCTGATCGCCACCGACGGCTCCGAGCTGTCCGACAAGGGCCTGGCCAAGGGCCTGGAGCTGGCGAAGGATCTCAATGCCGAGGTCGATATCGTCACGGTCTCCGAGCCTTGGGCGGTGGGCATGTATGACGCCATGGGCTGGAGCGTGGGCTACATGAACAGCCCGGAGTACAAGGCCGACCGCGAAGAGGGCGCGCAGAAGGTGCTGCAGCCGGCGCTGGCCAAGGCCGCCGAGCAGGGCATCCGTGCCAATCCCATCCATGTACTGGACCGCTACGCCGCCGACGGCATCATCGAGACGGCCGGCGAGCGTAACAGCGATCTGATCGTGATGACCTCGCATGGCCGCCGTGGCGTGACCCGCGTGCTGCTGGGCAGCCAGACCGCCGAAGTGCTGGCGCGCAGCACCCTGCCGGTGCTGGTCATCCGCTGATCGATACCTGCGGGCTCAAGCGTTCCCGGGGAGGGGACCCGGCGCCGGCACGCAGGACGCGTGCCGGCGCCACCTTCCCGCCCCGCCGATGGCGGCAACATGCCCGCTCAGGACAGCAGCGCCCCCCGTGCGCGCTGCCTGCAGGCGAGCCGCCAATCGGCCGGCGACATGCCGAACTGCGCCAGGAACGCGCGCTGGAACTGGCGCTCTGACGCGAATCCGACTTCATACAGCAACCAGGTGAGGCGGCAGCCCGGATCCCGGGCCAGATGGCGGTGCGCCAGCCAGGCCCGGCACTCGCGGATGTAGCGCGCGACCCCGCCGTGGGCCTGGAACAGCCGGTAGACCGTGGAGCGGGACATCCCGAATGCCTCGCAGATCATCTGCTCGCCCAGTTCGCTCTCACCCAGGTGGTCGTCGATGTAATCAAGGATGCGCAGCAGGCGCGGGTCAGCCGTACCGTTGCGGGTGATGCGCGCGCGGGCGTTGCCGCGGCGCAGGTCGGCGGCGAGGGATGCCACCAGCGATGGGGTTGCCGGTTCAAGGTTCATGGCAGCGCGATCCCGGCCCACCTGCGGGGCCTGTCATGGGATCAACCGGAAGATCCGGCGCGGACCTATCACCTGCCTGTGGGGGTCGGCTTCCTCTCCGCGGGAAAGGGCGCCGCCCCGGGGCTGCATCACCAGCTGTACAGCTTCCAGTAGACCGGCGAGACGCCGTCCTTGTCGTTGTCCATGCGGCCATCGCCGTTCTTGTCGTACATGTAGAACGGTGCACCGCGCGACGGGGTCACCTTGACCATGCGCAGCTGGCCGGACACGCGGTACTCCTCGATGACATCGCCGTTGTCCATGGTGCGGCTGGACACTTCGGCGCCCTTCACGTCCACCGGGGGAGCGCCTGCACCACCCATGCTGGCGCAGCCAGCAAGCAGCAGCAGGGAAGCCAGCATCAGGGTCTTCATCGGCAGGGCCTTCGTATCGATCGGAGCCTGATTATGCCCCACGGATGCGTCGCCGCCGTGTCGCCGCGGTGCAGGCAGGGGCGCGTAGAATCGTCGCATGAGCAGATTAGTCCTGATCGACGGGTCCAGTTACCTGTACCGCGCGTTCCACGCGCTGCCGCCCCTGTCCAATGCACAGGGTGAGCCCACCGGCGCGCTGTTCGGCGTGGTCAACATGCTGCGCTCGACGCTGAAGGAGCGACCGGCCTACGTCGCCTTCGTCGTCGACGCACCGGGCAAGACCTTCCGCGACGACCTGTACGACCAGTACAAGGCCAACCGCCCGCCGATGCCCGATGACCTGCGCAGCCAGGTCGAGCCGATGTGCCGCATCGTCGAAGCGCTGGGCATCAGCATCCTGCGCATCCCCGGCGTGGAAGCCGACGATGTGATCGGCACGCTGGCCCTGCAGGGCGTGGCGCAGGACCTGAAGGTGACCATTTCCACCGGTGACAAGGACTTCGCCCAGCTGGTACGTCCGGGCATCGAGCTGGTCAACACCATGACCGGCAGCTGCATGGATTCCGACGCGGCGGTGATGGACAAGTTCGGCGTGCGCGCCGACCAGATCATCGACCTGCTGGCGCTGATGGGCGACACCGTGGACAACGTGCCCGGCGTGGAGAAGTGCGGCCCGAAGACCGCCGCCAAGTGGCTGGCCGAATACCAGCACCTGGATGGCGTCATCGCCGCCGCGCCGACCATGAAGGGCAAGATCGGCGAGAACCTGCGCGCGGCGCTGGAACGCCTGCCACTGAACCGCGAGCTGGTGACCATCCGCACCGATCTCGAGCTGGACGCCTCGCCGACCACCCTGGCCCTGCGCGAGCAGGACGTGCCGGCGCTGACCGAGCTGTACGCGCGCTACGGCTTCACCCAGGCGCTGAAGGAGCTTGGCGGCCCGCTGCCGGCCCCGGCCGTCGCCAGTGACGCCACACCGAGCCTGCGCGGCACCGCCGCCGGCTTCGCCCGTGGCAGCGCCGAAGCGCCGGCCGCCGGTGCTCTGGACCCGGCGCTGTCCGCGCCCGGCGAATACGAAACCGTGCTGACCAGCGAACAGCTGCAGGCGTGGGTCGAGCGTGTGCGGCAGGCCGACCTGATCAGCTTCGATACCGAGACCGATGCGCTGGACGCGATGCGTGCACGCCTGGTCGGCGTCAGCCTGGCGGTGGAGCCGGGCAAGGCGGCCTATATCCCGGTGGGTCACGATTATCCCGGCGCGCCGGCGCAGCTGCCGCTGCAGCAGGTGCTGGATGCGCTGCGCCCGGTGCTGCAGGACCCGGCGAAGAAGAAACTGGGCCAGCACGGCAAGTACGACCTGCATGTGCTGCGCCGCCATGGCGTGGACGTGCAGGGCTACCACGACGACACCATGCTCGAGAGCTTCGTGCTCAATTCCACCGCGACCCGCCACGACATGGATTCGCTGGCCCTGCGTTACCTGGGCTACAACACCATCAAGTTCGAGGACGTAGCCGGCAAGGGCGCCAAGCAGATCCCGTTCTCGCAGGTGGGCATCGACGAAGCCAGCCGCTATGCGGCCGAGGACGCCGACATCACCCTGCGCCTGCACCACGCGCTGCAGCCGCAGCTGCTGGCCGAACCGGCGCTGGACAGCGTGTACCGCGACATCGAGATGCCGCTGGTGCCGGTGCTGACCCGCATCGAAGCCAACGGCGTGCGCATCGACACCGATGAGCTGCGCCGGCAGAGCCACGACCTGTCCTCGCGCATGCTGGCCGCGCAGCAGAAGGCCACCGAGCTGGCCGGGCGCAGCTTCAACCTGGATTCGCCCAAGCAGCTGCAGGCGGTGCTGTTCGACGAGCTGAAGCTGCCGGCGGTGGTGAAGACCCCGAAGGGCCAGCCCAGCACGAATGAAGAGGCGCTGGAGGCGATCGCCGACCAGCACGAGCTGCCGCGGGTGATCCTCGAATACCGCGGGCTGGCCAAGCTGCGCAGCACCTACACCGACAAGCTGCCGGAGATGGTCAACCCGGATACCGGCCGGGTGCACACCAGCTACCATCAGTCCGGCGCGGCCACCGGCCGCCTGTCCTCGTCCGACCCGAACCTGCAGAACATCCCGATCCGTACCGAGGATGGCCGCCGCATCCGCCGCGCCTTCGTGGCGCCGGAAGGCTTCCAGCTGCTGGCGGCCGACTATTCGCAGATCGAGCTGCGGATCATGGCCCACCTGTCCGAGGACCCAGGCCTGGTGCGTGCCTTCGAGCAGGGCGCCGACGTCCACCGGGCCACCGCCGCCGAGGTGTTCGGGCGCACGCTGGAAGAGGTGACGCCCAACGAGCGCCGCGCCGCCAAGGCCATCAACTTCGGCCTGATGTACGGCATGAGCGCCTTCGGCCTGGCCCGCAACCTGGGCATCGACCGTGGCCAGGCGCAGGATTATGTCGCGCTGTATTTCAGCCGTTATCCCGGCGTGCGCGACTTCATGGAGCGGATGCGCCAGCAGGCACGTGACCAGGGCTACGTGGAAACCCTGTTCGGCCGCCGGCTGTATCTGAATGACATCCACGCGCGCAACCAGGGCCTGCGTGCCGGTGCCGAGCGCGCGGCGATCAATGCGCCGATGCAGGGCACCGCGGCGGACATCATCAAGCGGGCGATGGTATCGGTGGACCAGTGGCTGCACGACAGCGGCGCCCCGGCGCGGATGATCCTGCAGGTGCACGATGAACTGGTGTTCGAAAGCGAGGCCGGTTTCACCGAGGAACTGCGTAAAAACGTGATCGAGCGCATGTCGCAGGCGGCCCAATTGCGGGTGCCGCTGGAGGTCGATACCGGCATTGGGGTGAACTGGGACGAGGCGCATTGATTCGTATTCAGGCTAAAAACGGCATGAATCGTTCATTTGTGCGATTTTTCTGACTCGAACATGAATGTTTCCGGCAGATGCCTACAATTAATTGGGCCCCTTCACGAACCGTTAGTGTTCGGGGTGTTTCTATAACTCTCGACAGGCGCAACGCCTGTTGTGGATCTCTCCCATCCCCTGGAGCAGATCTCGGAACGGGGGCTCCTCCCCAAGCGCCCGTTCCCCGGCCCCGTTGACCTCCCCCTGGTCAGCGGGGCTTTTTATTTGTGCGCCGCTGCGCCACGCTGGGCCATCGCTCCGCAGGGGAAACCGCAATGCCCGATCTGTTCGCACTGGCGATGCCGTGGTGGGAATTCGTCCTGCGCGCGGTGGTGGTCTATGTCGTCGTGCTGGGCATGGTCAGGCTGGGCGGCAAGCGCGCGCTGGGGCAGATCACCCCGTTCGATGTGCTGCTGATCGTGCTGCTGGGCAACGCGGTGCAGAACGCACTGCTGGGCACCGACACGTCGCTGGGTGGCGGCCTGCTGCTGGCCGCCACGCTGATCCTGCTGAACTACGGCGTGGGCTGGCTGACCACGCGCAGCCGGCGCATGGAACGCATGATCGAAGGCGAGCCGGTGGTGATCGCCCGCGACGGGCGCCTGCTGGCGGCAGTGTTGCGTCGTGAGCTGGTCAGCACCGCGGACTTCGACGCCGCGCTGCGCCAGCAGGGCTGCCTGCGGGTGGAGGATGTTGAACTGGCGCTGCTGGAAACCACCGGCCACATCACCATCATTCCGCGGCAGAAATCCGCGTAGCGCCGAAAGCAGCCGAGCGTGGGCTCGGCTCTACGCGTGCGTAGGCTCACACCCAGTCGCGCGGTACCAGATAGTCGGCCAGGCGCGCTTCGGCGCTGCCGGCTTCCGGGCTGAACCCATACTCCCAGCGCACCCGCGGCGGCAGGCTCATCAGAATGCTCTCGCTGCGGCCGCCACTCTGCAGGCCGAACAGCGTGCCGCGGTCGTAGACCAGGTTGAATTCCACGTAGCGGCCGCGACGGTACAGCTGGAACTCGCGCTCGCGTTCGCCATGCGCGGTGTCCTTGCGCTGCTGCACGATCGGCAGGTAGGCCTCGAGGAAGCCGTCGCCGACCGCGCGCAGATAGTCGAAGTCGCGCTCGAAATCGCCGTGCAGGTCATCGAAGAACAGGCCGCCGACGCCGCGCGTTTCGTTGCGGTGGCGCAGGAAGAAATACTCGTCGCACCAGCGCTTGTGCGCGGCGTAGCGCTCCTCGCCGAACGGTGCGCACAGGTCATGGGCCACCTGGTGCCAGTGCTGCACGTCCTCATCGAAGGGATAGAACGGGGTCAGGTCGAAGCCACCGCCGAACCAGCTGGCCACCACTTCGCCATCGCGCTGTGCCTGGAAGAAGCGCACGTTGGCGTGGGTGGTCGGCACGTAGGGGTTGAGCGGGTGGAACACCAGCGACACGCCGGTGGCGCGCCAGGAGGCGCCGGCCAGCTCGGGCCGGTTGGCCGAGGCCGACGGCGGCAGGCGGCTGCCGGACACATCGGAAAAGCCGATGCCGGCCTGCTCGAACACCGCACCGTCGCGCAGCACGCGGGTACGCCCGCCACCGCCCTCGGCCCGCTGCCACAGGTCTTCCTTGAAGCGGGCCTGGCCGTCGGCGGCTTCAATGGCCGCACAGATACGGTCCTGCAGGTCGCTGAGGTAGGCGCGTACGCGCTCGAAATCGTTCATGGCGCGTACTTTACCGCAGCGCCCGTGCTGATCCGCAGCACGGCGGCCGCGGCCGCGCAGCTCAGCGGAAGCGCGCGCGGATGTCCGGCCGCAGCAGGCGCCAGGCCAGCCAACCCTGCAGGCCAAGGATCACTATCGAACCACCGAACGTGGTGGCTGACATCAGAAGGCGCTGCACCTGCATCTCGCTGCGGGTAGCAGCATCGTCCACGTGGGCGATCATCTCCGCTACGACGGCGTCCAGCCACCCGGCCAGGACCAGATTGGCCAGCCCGGACAGCACCAGCAGCCAGACGTAGCTCCACAAGCCCCAGCGCCTCTGCCGGTACAGACCCCAACTGGCCAGCGTGGAAGGCACGCAGCCAGCCGACAGCCACAGGCTGGCTGTAACCGGCTCCCGCAGGAGCCACAGTACGCTGGGCGGGAACGTTTTCTCTTCTGCGGCGGCGACCAATATCTGCCATGGTCCGCTGCCGCTCAGTGCCCACAGCGCCAGGGTCTGCAGCAGGCACCAGACAAGCACCAGTGCGCAGACCAGCAGGGAAGCGATCGCCAGCGGACGGACGAAATCGTTGCGTGCGAAGGCGCGGGTCGCGGGCAGTGTGGGGGGAGACGATGACATCCGATGTCCTTGGCGGCGGGTCTCAGAGCGTGCAGAAGCGCGCTACTGCCGGCAGGATATGGTGTTCGCTCAGGGGTGCCAAGCACAGGCCGTGCGGCGGTCGCAGCGGCAGCCAGGCCAGCTCGGCGATCTCGGCGCGTGCAGTGGGTGTGCCCGCCACCTGCACCCACCAGGCCTGTGCCTGCACGCGGTGGCCGGGTTCATTCACCGCCCAGTCCTCGAAACGGCCCAGGGCGACCGCGCTGGCGGCATCGAGCTGCACGCCCAGTTCCTCGTCCAGCTCGCGGCCCAGGGCCTGCAGCGGTGCTTCGCCCGCCTCGGGCTTGCCGCCGGGCTGGATGAAGCGGCTGGCGCCGTGCTTGCGCACCACCAGCGCCCGGCCGCGGTCATCCAGGATGACCGCGGCCACGATCTGGATCGTGGCCGCGGCGTTGCTCACTTCAGGTTCTGCTCGAACAGCTTGAGGATGCGCTTGTACTGGTCCAGCCAGGAATCGGCACGGATGTAGCCGTGGCGTTCCAGCGGGTACGGGGCGATCGACCAGTTGTCCTTGTGCAGCTCGATCAGGCGCTGGGTCAGGTGCACCGAGTCCTGGAAGAACACGTTGTCATCCATCATGCCGTGGGCGATCAGCAGGTTGTCCTGCAGGTTCTGCGCGTACTCGATGGGCGAGGACGTGCGGTACGCCTCCGGGTCGATGTCCGGGGTGTTGAGGATGTTGCTGGTGTAGGCGTGGTTGTAGTTCTGCCAATCCAGCACCGGGCGCAGTGCGGCACCGGCCTTGAACGTGCCCGGCGAACGGAACAGCGCCATGAAGGTCATGAAGCCGCCGTAGGAACCGCCGTAGATGCCGGCGTGGTCGCGGTCACCCTGCTGGGTGTCGACCAGCCAGTCCAGGCCGTCCTTGTAGTCTTCCAGTTCCGGGTGGCCCATGTTGCGGTAGATCGCCGTACGCCAGTCGCGGCCGTAGCCCTCGCTGCCGCGGTAATCCATGTCCAGCACGATGTAGCCCTTTTCCACCAGCAGGTTGTGGAACATCTGCTCGCGGAAGTAGGCCGGGTAGCGCTGGTGCACGTTCTGCAGGTAGCCGGCTCCGTGCACGAACATCACGATCGGGTACTTCCTGCCCGGTTCCTTGTGCTCGGGCTCGTAGTACTTGGCCCAGACCACGCCGGCACCGTGCTTGGACGGCACCGCCACCAGCTTCGGCTGGATCCACTCGCGCGCCTTGTACTCGGCGGTGCGGGTGTCGGTCAGCACGCGTGCCTGGCCACCGGCGCTCGGCACCACGGCCAGCTGGGTCGGCAGGTAGGCGGCCGAATAGCGCACCAGCAGCTGCTGGCCATCGGGCGACAGCGAGAAGTCTTCCACGCCGTTGAGGCTGGTCAGCTCGCGCACCTGGCGGTTGCCGGTGTCGACCGCGCAGACTTCATAGTCGTGCGGCGCCTGCTGGTTGCACAGGAAGTAGAAGCCCTTGCCGTCGGCCGACAGCACCGGCGCGGAGGTTTCCCACTTGCCACTGGTCAGCGCCTGCGGCTTGGCCGAACCGGCCTGGGTGTACAGGTGCGAGAAGCCGGACTCTTCGGACAGCAGCCACAGGGTGCGGCCATCGGCCATCCAGCCGAAATCGTTGAAGCCCCAGTTGATCCAGGCGTTGTCGGTCAGGCGGTGGCGGTTCTGCACGCGGCCGTCGCTGCCGATGCTGACGATCCAGCGGTCCTTGTTGTCGTTGGCGTGCAGCATCACCGCGGCCTGCTGGCCATCGGCGCTCCAGCGCATGCCGCCGCCCATGAAGTCGCTCATCACCTGCACGCTGCGGTCGCCCTTCAGCGGGTCCTTGCCGGCCTTGCGGCGCAGCTCGGCCAGCGGGTCGGTGCCGATGCCCGGCAGGCCCGACAGCGAGAGTTTCTCGGCCTTGCCGGTGCGCACGTCCACGTACCACAGGGTGTGCGGCTCGAAGCCGTTGCGGCCGACGCGGGTGCGGGTGTCTTCGCTTTCCTCGTAGCCGGATTCGGTCACGTACAGCGGCATCTTGCTGGTGCGGCCGTCGTCGAAGTCCTTCGGCTTGGTCACCACGATCAGGTGGCCCAGGTCCGGCGACAGCAGGCTGTCGGCGATCTCCACGTCGGCCCCCAGGTAGATCGGGGCCGCCGCGCGGGTCGGGTCGGCCTGGCGCCAGCGCTGGTCCTGGTCCTTCAGCGCTTCACGCTGGTCGCGGTCGCGGCGCAGGGTTTCCAGGGTACGCAGCTGCTGGTCGCGCAGCAGGTCGTCCTTGGGCTTGCTGGCCGGATCCTTTTCGGCCTTCAGGCTGGCCACCTGCTGCACGCCGCTGGCGGCGGTCCAGTGGAACCAGTTCTGGCCCACGCGCCAGATCACGCCGTTGTCGGCGGCGAAGTTCACGCCGGCGGCGCGCTCGTTGCTGCGGGTCAGCTGGGTCAGCGCGCCGCTGCGCAGGTCGCGCACGAACACATCACCGTTGCGGACGAAGGCGCTGCGGCTGCGGCTGCGGTCGTAGACCGGCTCGGCCACGTCCAGGGTGCCGCGCTGGTCATCGGCCACCTGCGCGGCGGCGCCACCGGCCAGCGGCTGGCGGAAGGTGTCGCGCACCGGGCTGCCGCTGCGCTTGAGCTGGTACTCGACCTGCTGGCTGTTCCAGGACCACCAGGCCTTCTCGACCGGCGGACCGATCCAGTCCGGGTCGGCCATGGCCTGTTCGATGGTGATCGGCGTCGGCGCAGCATGCGCGGCCGGTGCGGCCAGCACGGCCGACAGCAGGAGGGACAGGGGCAGCACTCGGGACATGGGCTCACGGCACCAGATGAGGAAACCGGGCAAGGGTAGCAGCCGCCCGGGCCGGGGGAGGGGGCCACAGGTCATGCAGACCGCTTGGGCAAAGGCGCTGCAGGGCCTCGCGTGGCGCATGATGGGCGCCTGATTCGGACGGAACCGACCATGTACAGCTACGACTACCGCATTTCCCTGGGGGTGCAGCACCCTGTGGTCTCCAGCGCCGACATCTCCGCCCGGCTGGGGTTGGAACGCGGGTTCTTCCGCGATGTGGGCACGGACCTGCGTGGCGCCGATGGCAGGCTGATCCGCGTACATGCATACACCTGGGTGCTGTTCGAGCTGGCCGAGGGCAAGGACGGCTGGCTGATGGACGCCTGGCCGGAGGTCGTCGGCACACTGCAGGCACGGGCGGCCGTGATCGAGGAACTGACCAAGGAAGGGGCCGAAATCGGCCTGCGCATCGGCCTGTTCGGCAAGCAGGCCTGGGCCGGGTTCGTGCTGGACGACGCGCTGGTAAGGCTGATGGCCGACCTGCGCCTGGGCTTCCATGTGGAAACCTATTTCCCCGATCCGCCGGCCGACCCCGGGACCGACGACGACGCCTGAAATCTGCACTGCAACCGGTGGCCGGCCTCGCGCATCCAATCTCCTGAACCCGCATCATTCACCGGACAGGAGCACGACCATGCAGGAACTCATCCCCATCACCTTCTTCATCTGCATCGCCTACGCGATCCATGCCATCGCCGATGCGCGTGCGCGCAGCAAGCTGGTCGCCCCGCACGTGCCCGAGGAAGTGATCCGCTCGTTGGCGGTGCTGGAGGAAGAGCGCCGCCGCCAGGGCGCCCTGCGCTGGGGCATCAGCCTGGTCAGCCTGGCCGTGGCGCTTGGCCTGCTGGAAGCGATGGGCGCGCGCGATCTGACCTTCGGCGCCGCTGCCGCCATGGCCGGCAGTGCCGGTCTGGGCCAGCTGCTGGCATGGTTCCTCACCCGCCCCGCCGTGCGCAAGGGCTGAGCGGCGGCATGCCTGCGGCACAGGGAGCGCGCCACGCATGAGCCTGCTGGGGGGAGCACTGGCCGCACTGCGCGGGCGTCAACGCGACGCCCCCGCCGAGCCCGCAGCGGACGACGACCGTGCCTTGGTCCGGGCCATCATCGATGGCTCGCAACCGGCCTTCGCACAGCTGGTGCAGGCCCATCAACGCACCTGCGCGCACGTGATCGGGCGCATGGTCAATGACCGCGACCAGGTAGCCGACCTGCTGCAGGAAACCTTCCTGGCGGTGTTCCGCCAGCTGCATCGGTTCCGTTTCGAATCCTCGCTGCGCACCTGGGTTTCGCGGGTGGCCTATACGACGGCGCTGCAGCATCTGCGCCGCAAGCGGCTGGAAATGCAGTGGATGGTGGCGGTGGAGGTGCCGGAGGAACTGGGCATCGGCGATGAAGGCCCGGGCCCGGCCGAACTGAGCGAGGCGCTGCAGGCCGGCCGCCAGCTGGGCGCGGCGCTGGAGCGGCTCACCCCGCCGCAGCGCCTGATCGTGGGCCTGCACTACCTGGAGGATTTCGATCTGGTCGAGATTGAACAGGTGACCGGGCTGGCGCGCGGTACCATCAAGAGCCACCTGTTCCGCGCGCGGCAGATCCTGAAGCAGGAGCTGACCCGACGCGCCACCGCCGGAGAGCTGCTGTGAGCGAAGCCAACGACCCCCGCGATGCCGATGCGCGCGCGCTGTCGCAGGCGCTGCGCGAGCAGGAACAGCAGGCGCCGGCGCCGGATGTGAGCGACGCGCTTCAGCAGCGGCTGCAGGCGGAAACGCGCGACAGTGGCGCGCTGTATGTGGTGGTGCAGGTGCTGTTGTTTGGCGCGCTGCTGGCTGCGGCAGCCTGGTATTTCTGGCACTGACACCTCCCGCCGGGCATGGGGCGCGCCAATCGCTGTTGGTAGATGCCGACCTCGGTCGGCGCCTGGACGCGTGCCAACCAAGGTTGGCAGCTACCAGAGCGGTTGACCCCTGCGACATAGTGAAGCAGCGCGTCACCCGGTCGCATCCCGGCTTAACCAAATCCTCCTAAAGTGGTCCGGTATCCCACCCGTACCCGGCAGGAGGCGTCCCTTGGACGCGTTGTTGTTGTCGCGGATCCAGTTCGGATTCGTCATCAGTTTCCACGTGCTGTTCCCCGCCTTCACCATCGGCACGGCCAGCTGGCTGGCCTTCATCGAATGGCGCTGGCTGCGCACGAAACTGCCCGTGTGGCGCGACCTGTATTTCTTCTGGCAGAAGATCTTCGCCGTGTCCTTCGGCATGGGCGTGGTCAGCGGCATCGTCATGGCCTTCCAGTTCGGCACCAACTGGCCGCGGCTGAGCGAGGTGGCCGGTACGGTCATCGGCCCGCTGCTGACCTATGAGGTGCTCACTGCGTTCTTCCTGGAAGCCAGCTTCCTCGGCGTGATGATGTTCGGCTGGGGCCGGGTGTCGCCGCGCCTGCATTTCCTGTCCACCTGCATGGTGGCGCTGGGCACGCTGTTTTCCACGTTCTGGATCCTGTCGTCCAACAGCTGGCTGCATACGCCGGCCGGCTACGAAATGATCAACGGCATCGTGCACCCGGTGGACTGGTGGCAGGTGGTGTTCAACCCGTCCTTCCCGTATCGGCTGGCGCACATGGCGCTGGGTTCGTTCATCACCACCTGTTTCGTGATCGGTGGCGTCGGCGCGTGGTACCTGCGCAAGGGCACGCACGTCGAAGCGGGCCGGCGCATGCTGGTCGCGGCGGTGGCGTTTGCCGCGCTGACCGTGCCGGTGCAGATCTTCGTCGGCGACATGCATGGCCTGAACACGCTGGAGCACCAGCCGATGAAGATCGCGGCGGTGGAAGCGCACTGGCATGAAAGCAAGGAAGGCGAGGGCGTGCCGCTGGTGGTGTTCGCCCTGCCCAACGAAAAAGAACAGCGCAACGATTTCGAAGTGGCCATCCCGAAGCTGGGCAGCGTGATCCTCACCCATTCGCTGGACGGCACCTTCGATCCGCTCACCTCGGTGCCGGCCAGCGAACGGCCACCGGTGACGCCGGTGTTCTTTGCCTTCCGCATCATGGTCGGGCTGGGCACGCTGATGCTGCTGCTGGCCTGGGTCTCGGCGGTGCAGCTGTGGCGGAAGAAGCTGCTCGATTCGCCGTGGCTGCTGCGGGGCTGGAACTGGATGCTGCCCAGCGGCTTCATCGCGCTGGTGTCCGGCTGGTTCGTCACCGAGATGGGGCGCCAGCCATGGGTGGTCTACGGCGTGCTGCGCACCGCCGATGCGGTGGGCCCGCAGAGTGCGTGGATGACCGCGCTGTCGCTGGCGGTGTACGTGGTCGGCTACGCCTTCGTGTTCGGCTGGGGCATCTGGTACCTGGTGAAGATCCTGCGCCACGGCCCGCAGCCGTATGAAGAGGGGCCCTCGCTGGACCATGGCAGCCACACCCCGGCGCGGCCGCTGTCGGCCGCCGACGAACCGCTGGAGGAGCGCTGACATGGACCTGATGACCTGGCTGCCGGTGGCGTGGTTCGCGGTGATCGGTTTCGGCGTGCTGATGTACGTGGTGCTGGACGGCTTCGTGCTCGGCATCGGCATCCTCGCCCCGTTCGCCGAGGACGAGGAACAGCTGGACCTGATGATGAACACCGCCGCGCCCATCTGGGACGGCAACGAGACGTGGCTGGTGCTGGGCGGTGCCGGCCTGCTGGCGGCGTTCCCCAAGGCGTATGCGGTGCTGCTGTCGGCGCTGTACCTGCCGGTGCTGCTGCTGGTGGTGGCGCTGGTGTTCCGTGGCGTGGCCTTCGAATTCCGCTTCAAGGCGCACCGCTCGCGCCGGCTGTGGAGCGTGGCCTTCGGCCTGGGCTCGCTGCTGGCGACCTTCGCCCAAGGCGTCATCCTGGGCACGCTGGTGCAGGGCATCCCGCTGGTCGATGGCCGCTTCAGCGGCGGCGCGTTCACCTGGTTCAGCCCGTTCGCGATGCTGACCGGTGCGGCGCTGGTGGCCGGTTATGCGCTGCTGGGCAGCACCTGGCTGATCCTGAAGACCGAGGGCCGCGTGCAGGCGCTGGCGCGGCAGATGACCCGGCCGCTGGTGGCGGCGGTGATCGCGGCGATGGGCCTGGTCAGCAGCTGGCTGCCGTTCCTCGATTCGCGGCTGATGGATCGCTGGTTCAGTGACGGCAACTTCTGGTGGCTGTCGCCGGTGCCGCTATTGACCCTGGCGGTGGCCGCAGCGCTGTGGCGCAGCGCCACCCATCCGCGTCGCGACCTGCCGCCGTTCCTGCTCAGCCTGGCCCTGTTCGTGCTCGGCTTCGCCGGGCTGGTGCTGGGCATGTGGCCCTACCTGCTGCCGCCGTCGATGACACTGTGGCAGGCCGCGGCACCGGCCTCGTCGCTGGGCTTCACCTTGGTGGGCCTGGTGGTGCTGCTGCCGGTCATCCTTGGCTACACCGCGTGGTCGTACCGGGTGTTCCGCGGCAAGGTGCGCGCCGACGCCGGCTACCACTGACCTGGGCGCCGGCGGGCCAGCAGGGGCCCGCGCCCCGCTCGACAGGCATGCTTCGCAGCGCTGGACGTGGTAGCGTTCGGACCTTCCGGCCGGCCGGAGCGCTGCCTGTGACCGCCGCGCAGGTCCGCGCCGCCGCTCGCCCCTGCAGATGTACTAGCTGATGATTGAACTGTCCATTGTCGACTGGGCCGCCTGGGCACCAGGGCTGACAGAGCGCAGCCACTGGCAGGCCTGGGCTGCGCTGCCCGTTTTGCCGCAGGGTGATGGCGCGCCTGCCCTAGTGGAAATTCCGGCCATGCAGCGTCGGCGGATCGAGCGACTCGGCCGGATGGCCATCCAGGTCGCGTGCTGGTGCGAAGAAGCGGGCGGCGTCGACAGCGAGGTTCCGCTGGTCTTCGCCAGCCGGCACGGGGACGTGGCGAGGTCCATGGAACTGCTCAACATGCTGACCGCCGATGAGCCGCTTTCGCCAACCGGCTTTGGGCTGTCCGTGCACAACGCCATCGGCGCGCTGTATTCCATCGCGCGCGGCCATCGCGGCAACTACCTGGCGCTGGCCGCGCGGCAATCCACCGTGGAAGCCGCGTGGCTGGAGGCTGCCGCGCTGCTGGCCGATGGCGCGCGTGAAGTGCGGGTAGTGATGTACGAGTCACCGATGCCGGCCGTTTTCAGCGAATTTGCCGATGAACCGGCCCCCTTTTTCGCTTGGTGCTGGCGTCTTGCCGCGCCGGGCTCCCGGGGTGCCAGCCTGCAACTGGCCTGGGAGCCGGCCGACGCCGCGGCCGACACCCCGGCGGGCGTGCTGCCGCATACGCTGGACCTGCACCGGTTCCTGTTGTCTGACGTAGCGGTGCTGGAACACGTGGCCGACGGCATGCGCTGGCGCTGGAGCCGGTGTGGTTGACCCGGTGCGCGGCCGGGACCGCCTGTGGCGGGTTGCCGCGACCGGCCTGTGCTTTGCTGTTTTTGGGCTGGGCGGCCTGCTGCTGGGCCTGTGCCTGCTGCCGCTGCTGCTGATGCGGGATGCTGCCGCCCGCCAGCAAAGTGCGCGGCGGCTGGTGCAGCGCGGTTTTGCCCTGCACCTGTGGCTGATGCAACGGCTCGGGGTCATGACTCTGCAGGTGGAAGGGCGGGAGCGGCTCCAGCGGGACGGCCTGCTGGTCCTGGCCAATCATCCCACTCTGATCGATGTGGTGTGCCTGGTAGCACTGCTGCCCAACGCTGACTGCGTCGTCAAACACGCGGTTGCGCGCAATCCGTTCATGCGCGGGCCGGTGCGCGTGGCCGGCTACCTCTCCAACCAGGAGGGCGCGGCGCTGATCGACGACTGCGTGGCAGCGATACGGGCGGGCGGCTGCCTGGTGATTTTTCCTGAAGGAACCCGTACCGTGCCGGGCCAGCGGCTGCGTCTTCAGCGAGGCGCCGCCAATATTGCCGTCAGGGGGCGGGTGGACATCACACCGGTCCGCATCACCTGCTCACCGCCCACTTTGGGCAAGGGCCAGAAGTGGTATCGTGTGCCCTCACGTCGTTTCCACGTTCGGCTGCAGGTAGGCGAGGATATCGCCATTGCACCGTTTCTCGTCGAAAATGATGCGCTGATCGGGGATGCCCTGGCAGCCCGTCGCGTGACCGACCATCTCACCCGCTATTTCGACCCGTCTGGAGACCCGACCCGTGCAAGCGCTTGAGCACGAGATCAAGGAGCTGATCATTTCCTCGCTCTCACTCGAGGACATCACCCCTGACGACATTGATCCGACCGCGCCGCTGTTCGTGGAAGGCCTGGGGCTGGATTCGATCGACGCACTGGAACTGGGCCTGGCGCTGCAGAAGAAGTACGGGGTCAGCCTGTCGGCTGATTCGGAAGAAACCCGTCGTCATTTTTCCAGCGTGCGCGCCCTCGGCGAATTCGTCGCTGCCCGCCGGTCTTGAGGCGCCAGGAACTGTCATGACCAAGAACGAACTGCTCGAGCGCATCACCAGCATCCTCAACGACAGTTTCGATATCGATCCTGCGGGCATCCGTCCGGAGTCCCGCCTGTATGAAGACCTGGATATCGACAGCATCGATGCCGTCGATCTGATCGTCCAGCTCAAGCCGCTGCTGGGCCGAAACCTTCAGCCGGAAGCCTTCAAGTCGGTACGCACCGTCCAGGACATCGTCGACGTCGTGCACGCACTTCTGCCGGGCCAGGCAGCCGCCTGACCGCAGGCCCGCCTCGACCATGGCAAAGGCCCGTGATATCGGGGTAGGGGTGGTGTCGCTGGCCTACCCGGTGCTGGTCTACCTGGCCATGGGCCGATTCGAGCCACGCTGGCTCTCGCTGCTGCTGTTCGGGCTGGCCCTGCTGCGCGCACTGGGTTCGCGGCAGCCGCTCTGGTGGTGTGCGGCCGCAGGCGCAGGCCTGCTGGCCGGGCTGGCCACGGTGCTCAACCAGGCGTTGCCGCTCAAGCTTTACCCGGCGTTGGTGAACGCAGTCATGCTGGCGGTCTTTGCCACCAGCCTGCGCTTCGGCCCGCCCCTGGTAGAGCGCCTGGCACGGCTGCAGGAGCCTGATCTGCCTGCATTCGGGGTAGCCTATACCCGCCGTGTCACCCAGGTGTGGTGCGGCTTTTTCGTTCTCAACGGAGGCCTGGCCCTGTACACCGCCCTGTACGCGTCCGACCGGGCCTGGATGGTCTACAACGGTGTCATTGCCTACATCATGATGGGTACCCTGTTTGCGGCTGAATGGGTGGTCCGCCGCCATGTCAAGGCGGCCCACGGCCATGGGTGACTGGATGGCACTGCCTGGCCTGCTGGTCACCGCACGGCCTGGACGCCCTGTGGGCGCCTGCCACGGCATCGCGCTGGACCACGCTGCCTTCCGTCAGCGTGCGGTGGCCTGGCGCGATGCGTTCGCCGCTGCGGAGGGCCGTGACTGGGCGCTGTACTTCGACGATGCCATCGCCTTCGCTGCAGCCCTGTTCGGTGCCTGGCACGCCGGCAAGCGCGTGTTCCTGGCTGCTGACAACCTGCCGGCCACGCTGCAGGCGCTGCAGTCGCAGGTCAGTGGCTTTGCGGGCGACGTTCCCGCCCATTACCTGCCGTTGGGGCCGGCTGCAGCGGCCGACGGCACGCTGCAGGAACTGGATGAGCGCGCCTGTGAGCTCTGTGTGTTCACCTCCGGCAGCACCGGCCGGCCCAGCGCGATCATCAAGCGCATGGAGCAGCTGGCACGCGAAGTCGACGCACTGCAGGCCGCCTTTGGTGTCCAGCTCGATGGCGCCCAGGTGCATGGCACCGTGTCGCACCAGCACATCTATGGCTTGCTGTTCCGGGTGCTGTGGCCGCTGGCAGCCGGTCGTGCGATCCAGCCCAGGCGTTTTTTCCATGAAGACCTGGTAGGCACCCTGGCTGCCGCCGACAGCGTGCTGGTGGCAACGCCGGCACACCTGAAGCGCCTGCCCGAGCAGCTTGACTGGGCCAGTCTGCATGGTCGCCTGCGTGCGGTGTTCTCCTCTGGCGGGCCGTTGCCGGAGGAAGCGGCGCAGCAGGTGCGGCAGTTGCTGAGCGTGCCGCCGACCGAAATATACGGCAGCAGCGAAACCGGCGGCGTGGCATGGCGGCGCTGGGAGAGCGGGACACCGTCGTGGGAGCCCTTGCCGGGTGTGCGCTGGCGCATCGAGGAGGGATGCCTGTCGGTTGCCTCGCCCCACCTGCAGAGCGAGGGCTGGTGGCGTACCCAGGACCGGGTGGAGTCTCTGCCTGGCGGGCGCTTCCGACTGCTGGGCCGTGCCGATCGCATCGTCAAGATCGAAGAGCGCCGTGTGTCGCTTGATGCGCTGGAGCGGGCGCTGCGGTCACTTTCCGACGTCGAGGACGCACGCGTGCTGGTGCTTGCCGGAGCGCGCGAACAGCTGGCTGCGGTCGTGGTACCGGCGGACGCTGCGCGGCTGGCCCACGGCGAGACCGCACGCCGCGCCTTCACCCGGCAGCTTGCTGCTGCGCTGGCGCATGGCCACGATGCGGTAACCCGCCCACGACGATGGAGGCTGGTGCAGCATCTGCCAGTGAACGCGCAGGGCAAGGTGACCGAGGCGGGCCTGGCGGCACTCTTCAAGCCCGCCATGCCTGCAGCGCGTTGGCAGCAGCGCGATGCCGCGACGGCCGTGCTGCACCTGACCCTGGACCCGGCGCTGCGGCCGTTCCAGGGGCATTTCGTACAGGCAGCCGTGTTGCCGGGCGTGGCCCAGGTCGACTGGGCCATGCGCTTTGCCCGTCAGGTGTTTGCCATGCCTGCAGGCTTCAGCCGGATGGACGCAGTGAAATTCCAGCAGCTGGCACGGCCCGGTGATGAACTGACGCTGCGGCTGGACTGGGATGCCGTGCGCAGCATCCTCAGCTTCCGTTTCACCTCCGGGCTTGGCACCCATTCCAGCGGCAGGATGGTCCTGACCGATGCGCCCTGACATGGCCTCCAGCGTGAGCTTCGTGCCTTGGGTGGTCATCCCGGTCTACGACCACGGGCACGCCATTACCGCCGTTGTCGACGGCGTGCAGGCCGCCGCGCTGCCATGCCTGCTGGTGGACGATGGCTCCGGGGCGTCCTGTGCCGGCGTCCTGCGCGGCCTCGCTGAACGCGAAGGCGTGCACCTGCTGCGCCTGGAAACGAACCAGGGAAAGGGCGGGGCGATGCTGGCCGGCTTTGCAGACGTGCATCGCCGCGGTGGCAGCCACGTGCTGCAGATCGATGCGGATGGCCAGCATGACACGGCCGACCTGCCACGCTTTGTCGCGGCCGCGCGGGCACATCCGCAGGCCATCATCTGCGGCATTCCTGTCTACGACGACAGTGTGCCGAAGATCAGGCTGTATGGGCGTTACGCCACCCATGTCTGGGTCTGGATCAACACGCTGTCGCTGCACCTGCGCGACACGATGTGCGGGTTCCGCCTGTACCCGCTGGCCCCGGTGCTGGAACTGATGCAGCAGGAGACGATCGGCCGGCGCATGGATTTCGATACCGAGGTGATCGTGCGCCTGTACTGGCGCGGCGTGCCCGTAGAGCACCTGCCCACGGCGGTGACCTACCCCAGCGATGGCGTATCCCACTTCGATGTGTGGTGGGACAATGTCCGCATTACCGGCATGCACGCCCGCTTGTTCTTCGGCATGTTGCGGCGCGCGCCGCGGCTGCTGTGGCATCGGCTGCAGGGGCGCGGCTGAGTGGCGCGCGCGCAGGATGTTCCGCACTGGGCGGACATCGGGGAATCGACATCGGTCGCCGGTGTCCTGTTCCTGTGCTGGGTGCACCGCTGGTTCGGGCGCTGGCCGTTCCGGGCGTGCGTATGGCCGGTAGTGCTCTGCCACTGGCTGGGCAATGGCGTCGGCCGCCGCGCATCGTTGGAGTACCTGCAGCGTCTGCAGGCACACACCGGCGTGCTGGGCCGTGTTCCACGCTGGCGCGACAGCCTGCGCCATTTCTTCATGTTCGCCGACACGATGCTGGACAAGCTGCTGGCCTTGGGCGGCCGCTACCCGGCGTCGCGCATCACCCTGCAGCGGGACATCGTGCTCGAGCGCATCGCCCGACGCGAGGGCGGCCTCATCCTGACCGCCCACATCGGCTGCCTGGAGCTTTGCCAGGTGCTGGCCGAGCGGGTTCCCGGGTTCCGCGTCACCGTGCTGGTACACACGGCCCATGCACAGCGGTTCAACCGCCTGCTGCAGCGGTTGGATCCGCTTGCTGCCGTGGAACTGGTGCAGGTGACCGAGATGGGCCCGGCCACCGCCATGCGCCTGGCTGACAAGGTCGCCGCCGGTGGTTTCATCGCCATCGTCGGCGATCGGGTGCCCGTCAACCATGGGCGCAGCCTGATGGCCGATTTCCTTGGCCACCGCGCGCCGTTCCCCATTGGTGCCTACGTCCTGGCCGCTGCCCTTGGGTGCCCGGTGTATACCATGTCCTGCCTGCATTACAGGCACGGCTACCGGGTGGCGTTTGACCAGTTCGCCGAACGCCTTGTGCTGCCGCGCGGCGGCCGTGAGGCCGCTCTGTCAACACTGGTCCAGCGCTACGCGCACTGGCTGGAAGCGCAGATGATCCAGTCCCCGCTGGACTGGTTCAATTTCTTCCCCTTCTGGGATCAGGCTCCTCATGAAGATTGACGCCGTACCCGTGCGCCGTTTCGGCGATGCACCGCTGACCATCGAAGACGTGGTGGCCCTGGCCCAGCGCCAGTGCGACGCCGCCCTGAGTGAGGCCCCGGCCTTCCGCGCGCACATCCAGCGCGGCGCTGATTTCCTCGACCGCCTGCTGCGCGAGGACGGGGTGATCTATGGCGTGACCACCGGCTATGGCGATTCGTGCACGGTGAACATTCCGCCGGCGCTGGTGGCCGAGCTGCCGCACCACCTCTACACCTACCATGGCTGCGGCCTGGGCCGTTACCTGGACCCGGCCGAGACCCGCGCGGTGCTGGCCGCGCGCCTGGCCTCGCTGGTGCGCGGCATGTCCGGCGTCAGCGTGCAGCTGCTGGAAGGCCTGGCCACCCTGCTGCAGCACGACGTGCTGCCGCTGATCCCGGCCGAAGGCTCGGTGGGCGCCAGTGGTGACCTGACCCCGCTGTCCTACGTGGCCGCCGTGCTGTGTGGCGAACGCGAGGTGCTGTTCGAAGGCCAGGTGCAGCCGGCCGGCCCGGTGCTGGCGAAGATCGGCATGGTCCCGCTGAAGCTGCGGCCGAAGGAAGGCCTGGCGATCATGAACGGCACCGCGGTGATGACCGGCCTGGCCTGCCTGGCCTGGCAGCGTGCTGATTATCTGGCCCGCATGGCCACCCGCCTGACCGCGTTCAACGTGCTGTCCAGCGATGGCAACGCGCACCACTTCGACGAGACCCTGTTCGCCGCCAAGCCGCACCCGGGCCAGGGCCGCATCGCCGCGCGCCTGCGCAGCGACCTGCACAGCGAGCGCCCGCCGCGCAACGAACAGCGCCTGCAGGACCGCTACTCGCTGCGCTGCGCACCGCACGTGATCGGCGTGCTCGAAGACAGCCTGCCGTTCCTGCGCCAGCTGATCGAAACCGAACTGAACAGCGCCAACGACAACCCGCTGATCGATGCCGACGGCGAGCGCATCCTGCATGGCGGCCACTTCTACGGCGGCCACATCGCACTGGCGATGGACACGCTGAAGAACACCGTGGCCAACGTCGCCGACCTGCTCGACCGGCAGCTGGCGCTGGTGGTCGATGCCCGCTACAACCACGGCCTGCCGGCCAACCTGTCGGCGGCTACCGGCCCGCGCGCGGCCATCAACCATGGCCTGAAGGCGCTGCAGATCAGCGTCTCCGCCTGGACCGCCGAGGCGCTGAAGCAGACCATGCCGGCCAGCGTGTTCTCGCGTTCAACCGAATGCCACAACCAGGACAAGGTCAGCATGGGCACCATCGCCGCGCGCGACTGCCTGCGCGTGATCGAGCTGACCGAACAGGTGGTGGCCGCGATGCTGATCGCCGCACGCCAGGGCCTGGCCCTGCGCGAGCGGGTTGGCCTGAACGCGCAGCTGCATGGCAGTCTGGCCGACATGTACGCCGACCTGGGGCAGCGCATCGCCTTGGTTGAAGAAGACCGCGCGCTGGATCGCGAACTGCGGGAACTGCTGGTGGAGATCCGCGCACAACGCTGGGAGCTGTATGTCGGTGAATGAGGCAATCGAACTGGTCGGCGAGATTTCGCTGTCCCCGGCCTTCCATGACTGCGATCCGATGAACGTGGTCTGGCATGGCAACTACTTCAAGTACTTCGAGATCGCACGCTGCGCGCTGCTCGGCCGCTATGACTACGACTACCCGCAGATGCTCGAATCGGGCTACCTGTGGCCGGTGGTCGACGCGCGGGTGAAGTACGTGCGGCCGCTGCTGTTCAACCAGGCGCTGCGCGTGGTCTCGCGCATCGTCGAATGGGAGAACCGGCTGAAGATCGAATACGAGATCATCGATGCGGAAAGCGGCCAGGTGCTGACCCGTGCGATGACCATCCAGGTCGCGGTGGACGCGGCCAGCAAGGAAATGCTGTACCAGTGCCCGCCGGTGCTGTGGCAGCGTCTTGGAGTGCCTGCCCCGTGAATGCTTTCGTCCCGTCTCTGCGCGTGCTGCTGTGCGCGCTGCTGATTGCCGCTGCGCCGCTGGTGCAGGCTGCCGATGCCGCCGTCGATGCGATCACCCAGGCGGTGGCGCGGCCCGATGTGCTGCGCGGCCAGTTCACCCAGCAAAAGCAGGTCAGCGGCTTCAAGAACCCGCTGCGCTCGCAGGGCCAGTTCGTGGTCGCACGCCAGCATGGCGTGATCTGGACCACGCTCAAGCCCTTCCCGTCCGAAGTGGTGATCACCGCCGACCGCATCCTCAGCCGCCAGCGTGATGGCAGCACCCGCGTCGAACTGGATGCGCGGCAGCAGCCGGCGATGCGCTCGGTCAACGCCATCATGTTCGCGCTGATGAGCGGCGACGTGCAGGTGCTGTCCAGCCAGTTCAACGTGCAGGCCAGCCGCGAAGGGCAGGGCTGGCGGCTGAAGCTGACCCCGAAATCGGCGATGCTGGCCAAGGCCTTCGAGTCGCTGACTCTGCAGGGCGACCGCTACGTGCGCCAGGTGGAGATCGTGGAGGCCAACAAGGACCGCACGCAGATCCAGTTCAGCGCGCTGACCGAAGCGCCGGCCAGCCTGTCCGCCGACGAGGCACGCCGTTTTGACTGATATGTCGACTGGCACCGCAGGGAAGGGGCCGGAGCGCCTGCGCCGCTGGTGGCATTGGCTGGGCATTGCCTGGCTGCTGGTGCTGCTGGTGATGGGCATGCAGCAATGGCGCCTGTGGAGCCAGCAATCTCGAATCGACACCGACATCCTGGCCCTGCTGCCGCAGGATGCGCACGACCGCCTGCTGAGTGATGTCACCCGGCGCATCGCCGATGGCAGCTCGCGCCAGGTGGTGGTGCTGCTTGGCAGTACCGATGGCACCGCCGCCAAGCGCGCGCAGGCCGCCTTCGCCAAGGCCATGGCCAGCGATGCCGACAGCGGGCTGCTGGTGCCCAGCGGTTCGATCGAAGGCTGGTTCGATGAAGCGCGCGCGTTCTACGCGCCATACCGCGACCGCCTGCTGACCCCGGCCCAGCGCGAACAGCTGCAGCAGGCCGAACCGGGTGCCCTGGCCGAACAGGCGCTGGGCGCGCTGTATGGCCCGATGGGCGCACCGCGGCTGACCGAGTGGCGGCAGGATCCTTTGTCGCTGTGGCCGCAATGGTGGCAGCAGCAGGCCCGAGGCTCCGGCCTGCGCCTGGGCGATGACGGCCTGCTCGAAGCCGAGGGCAAGCACTGGGCCGCGCTGCAGTTCGATACGCCCGGCTCGGCCTTCCAGCTCGACGGCGAGCGCCATATCGATGGCCTGCTGGAGCGTGCCGGCCAGGCAGCCATCGCCGTTGCCCCCGATCTGGAGATCCTCCACGCCGGCGTCCCGCTGCATGCCGAAGCAGCCGCCGTGCAGGCCAGCCGCGAGATCAACACGATCGGCTGGGGATCGATGGCAGCGGTACTGCTGCTGGTGTGGCTGGCTTTCCGTTCACTGCGGCCGATCCTGCTGGTGGCCGCGTCGCTGCTGATCGGCTGCGGCGTCGCGCTGGCGGTGACGGTACTGGTGTTTGGCAAGGTGCACGTGCTGACGCTGGTGTTCGGTGCCTCACTGGTGGGCGTGGCCGAGGACTATGGCATCCACTGGTTCGCTTCGCGCCAGGGCGAGCCGGCGAACCGCCGCTGGCATCTGCTGCGGCATCTACTGCCAGGCCTGTGGCTGGCGTTGCTGACCAGTGCGCTGGCGTATCTTGCGCTCGGCCTGACGCCGTTCCCCGGCCTGCAGCAGATGGCGCTTTTCTCGGTCACCGGCCTGGCCGCCGCCTTCCTGACAGTAATCTTCTGGTTTCCGTGGCTGGACGGAGGGGAGATCCGCCCCACCCGCTTCTCGCGGTGGCTGGGCGGAACGCTCGATCATTTTCCCCGCCTGCACGGGGCGCGGTCGGTGGGCATCTTCCTGGCGGCGACGCTGCTGCTGGCGGCGCTGGGCATCGCGCGCCTGCACAGTGATGACGATCTGCGCAGCCTGCAGTCTTCCCCGCCGGCGCTGATGGAACAGCAGATCCGGCTGAGCCGCCTGCTGGGCATGCCCAGTCCAGCACAGTTCTATCTGGTGCAGGGGGCCGATGCGGAACAGCTGCTGCAGCGCGAGGAGACCTTGACTGAGCGCCTGCGCGCTCTGGCCCGCGACAGGCGTATAGGCGGCTATCGTGCCATCACCGACTGGTTGCCCTCGGTGGCGCGCCAGCGGGCAGATGCCGCGCTCACTGCCAGGGTGGAGCCCGGTGTGCTCGAGGCGGTGTCCTCCGCCGTGGGTGAAGCCCTGCCGCGGCCTGCGTTCGCGGCAACGCCACTGACCATCGACGCATTCCTCGCCGCCCCAGCATCGCAGCCGTTCCGCTACCTGTGGGCCGGGCGCGTCAACGGGCAGATGATCAGCGTGGTGATGGTGGACGACCTGTCGCGGGCCGATGCACTGGCGACCCTGCAGGGCGCGGCCGACGGGCTGCCCGGCGTGCGCTGGGTCGATCGCACGGCTGATTTCTCGCAGCTGCTTGGCCACTATCGCAAGCTGATGGGTGGGCTGCTGCTGGTCGGCATCGTGCTGGTATTCGGTGTGCTGTGGGTGCGCTACCGTCGCCAGGCCTGGCGCGTATTTGCCCCGACCCTCATTGCGGGCGCGCTGACCCTTGGCCTGCTGGGCCTGTTCGGCCAGCCCCTGCAGCTGTTCAACGTGCTGGCGCTGATGCTGCTGCTGGGCATGGGCATTGATTACGGCATCTTCCTGATCGAACACCGCGGCGATGCCAGTGCCTGGTTGGCCGTGTGCGTGGGTGCGGCCAGTACCTGGCTTTCGTTCGGCCTGCTGGGGCTGTCGCAGACACCCGCGCTGCGCGCTTTCGGGCTTACCCTGCTGTTCGGCATCGGCCTGGTCTGGCTCATTTCGCCGCTGTTCCGGCCGCCACCGCATGACGGCCCGGCGCCTGACGGCCCGACCACCTGACCCTCCCGCCCTACCGGCATCACCAAGGACGCACCGATGAATACTGCTGTGGACGCACCCGGTATCGCCCCGGCCTGTGAGCGCACCGAGATCCTGATAATCGGTGCGGGCCCCGCCGGTTCGGTAGCGGCGGCCATGCTGCGCCAGCAGGGCCGCCAGGTCCTGATGCTGGAACGCCAGCCGTTCCCGCGCTTCTCCATCGGCGAGAGCCTGCTGCCGCAGAGCATGGAGTACATCGAGGCCGCCGGCCTGCTGCAGGACGTGGTGGAAGCGGGCTTCCAGCACAAGAACGGTGCGGCCTTCGTGCACGGCCAAGCGCGTACTGCGTTTGATTTCCGGAAGAAATTCTCCCCCGGCTGGGGCACCACCTACCAGGTGCAGCGTGCCGACTTCGACGATGTTCTTGCGCGTGGTGCCCAGCGCATGGGCGCCACCCTGCGCTTTGGCGACGAGGTGCTGGCGGTCGAGCCAGGGCAACACCCATCCGTCGACGTACGCCGCGCGGACGGCAGCGAGTACCGCATTGAGGCCGATTTCATCCTCGATGCCTCCGGCTTCGCGCGCCTGCTGCCACGCCTGTTGGACCTGGAATCGCCCTCCAACTTCCCGGTGCGCGGCGCGATCTTCTGCCACGTGCGCGACCACATTCCCGCCGACGCCGAGTTTGACCGCAACAAGATCCTCATCACCACTCACCCCGAGCACATCGACGTCTGGTACTGGACCATCCCGTTCTCCAACGGCTGCTGCTCGCTGGGGGTGGTGGCCGAGCCCTCGTTCTTCGAACGCTACGAGGGCGACGATCTGGAGAAGCTGCAGGCCATCGTCGGCGAGGACTCCAATCTGAGCCACCTGCTGGCCAATGCCGAATGGGCGGTGCTGCCGGTGCGCCGCATCACCGGTTATTCGGCCAACGTCCGCTCGCTGTGGGGGCCGGGTTATGCGCTGCTGGGCAATGCCGGTGAATTCCTCGACCCGGTGTTCTCTTCCGGCGTGACCATCGCCTTCAAGTCGGCGCAGCTGGCCAGCGAGTGCCTGCGCCGCCACTACGCCGGCGGAACCGTCGATTGGGAAGCAGACTTCTCCGTGCCGCTGCGTGCGGGGGTGAAGACCTTCCGCCGTTTCGTCGAGAGCTGGTACCAGGGCGGTTTCCAGAAGATCATCTTCCACCCCCGGCAACCGACGGACATCCGCAACATGATCTGCTCCATCCTCGCAGGCTATGCCTGGGATACTGACAACCCGTACGTGGCCGACGGCAATGGCCGCCGCATGCGGGTCCTGGAGGAACTGTGCAGCGGCTGACCATCCGTCTGAGTGCAGTGCTGCTGTGCTTGCTGCTGGCCGCCTGTGCGGGCCGCGTACCGCGCGCCCTGGTTGAACTGCCGCCGCTGCGCCTGGCGCCGGCCAGTCTGCCCACACCGCTGGCGCTGCAGCAGCAGCTGCATTTCCGCTTCGGCCGTCATGAGCGCGATCTGGAGGCATTGCTGGAAGCGGATGCACAGCAGGTGCAGCTGGCCGTGCAGGCGATGGGCCAGACCGGCGTGCGCCTGCAGTGGGACGGCCGCCAGCTGAGCCAGCAGCGCGCCCCTTGGCTGCCGCAGCAGGTGCGTGCCGAACGCGTGCTGGACGATCTGCAGTTCGCGCTGTGGCCGACCCAGGCCATCGCCGCCGTACTGCCGGCGGGCTGGCAGGTCACCGATGATGGCCATCTGCGCAGCCTCTCCCGTGATGGCCAGGTCTGGCTGCAGCTGCAGCGCAGGGAAGGTGGCAGCCTGGAGCTGGACAACCGCGCTGAGGGCTACAGCCTGCGCATCGAGTCGATTACCGCCGACGGCCCGACCCCATGAGCGATGAGATCTATCTCAACGATCTGGGTGTGGTGTGCGCACTGGGCGAGGGCCGGGCGGCAATGGCCGCAGCGCTGTTTGCCCAGACGCCCGGCGGGCTCAGCGAGAACCACACGCTTCTGCCTGGGCAGACCCTGGCATTGGGCGAAGTGCGCACGCCGCTGTCGACGCTGGAGGACCTTCCGGTGGCCCTGCGCGGGCGCAACAACGCACTGCTGGAGGTAGCGCTTGGCCAGATCGCGCCGACGGTACAGGCCGTCATTGCCCGGCACGGCGCGCACCGGGTCGCCGTCGTGCTGGGCACCAGTACCTCCGGCATCGGTGAATCAGAACATGCCCTGCGCGCCCACGCCGAAACAGGGGCGTGGCCGGCAGGCTTCGCGTACGCGCAACAGGAGATGGGCACCGCAGCGCACTTCGTGCGCGAACGCAGCGGCGCCCGTGGTCCTGCCTGGAGCCTGTCCACGGCCTGCTCGTCCAGCGCCAAGGCGCTGGCGTCGGCAGCGCGCCTGCTGCGTGCCGGCATCGCCGACGCCGTCATCGCCGGTGGCGCCGACTCACTCTGCCGCTTCACCGTTGCCGGGTTCAGCGCACTGGAGTCGGTCTCAGCGACGCGCTGCAACCCGTTTTCGCGCAACCGGTGCGGCATCAACATCGGTGAAGGCGCTGCGCTGTTCGTGCTCAGCCGCGACGCAGGCCCGGTCAGGCTCGCTGGCTGGGGCGAATCGTCCGATGCCCACCACATGTCCGCGCCGGAACCGGCGGGCCGGGGCGCCATCGACGCTCTGCGGCAGGCACTGCAGCGTGCGCGCTGGAGCGCAGGTGAGGTGGACTACGTCAACCTGCACGGCACCGCGACCGCTCACAACGATGCGATGGAAAGCCTCGCTGTCGCGCAGGTCCTGGGCACCACCGTAGCGGCCAGTTCGACCAAGCCGTTGACCGGCCACACGCTGGGCGCCTCTGGTGCGATCGAGGCCGCTGTGTGCTGGATCGTGCTGGCTGAAAACCCGGCGCAGCAGCTGCCACCGCACTGGTGGGATGGCGAGGCTGATCCAGCCCTGCCCGCACTTTCGCTGGTTGCGCCGGGTGACAACCTCGGGCGCATGCCCGCCCGCGCGCTGAGCAATTCGTTTGCCTTCGGCGGCAGCAACGCTGTACTGGCGATGGAAGGGGTACGGCGGTGAGTGCACCCATGCCTGCGGTAGAGGATGTGGTGCCGCACCGCTTCGACATGTGCCTGCTGGATCGCATCGTCCGGTGGGACGACACCACGGTCGAGGCTGAACTGGTGGTTCCGGCAGACGGCGTATTCGTGGAAGGGAACGCCATCCCGGCATGGATCGGCATCGAGTACATGGCGCAGGCCATCGCGGCATGGGCCGGTTGCCGGGCGCGGCAGGCCGGCACCCCGGTGCAGCTGGGGTTTCTGCTGGGTACTCGGCGCTACACCGCCGCCCGCAGCGGGTTCCCGGTCGGCACGCGGCTGCGGGTGCAGGCGCGCTGCGAACTGACCGGCGACAACGGTCTGGGAATGTTCGCCTGTCGCATCCTGGCAGGCGATGAAGAATGGGCCAACGCCAACGTATCGGTCTTCGAGCCCACCGACGCAAAGGCATATCTGGAGAGTGGAAAGCATGACAGCAGACCGTAGCGTGCTGGTGACCGGCGCCAGCCGGGGCATCGGTCGGGCCATCGCGCTGCGCATCGCGCGCGACGGCTTCGACGTAGCGGTGCACTGCCGCAGCCGCGTGGACGAAGCACAGGCCGTGGCGGCCGAGATCCAGGCACTGGGCCAGCAGGCCCGCGTGCTGGTTTTCGACGTGGCCGACCGGGCAGCCGCGCGTGCGGTACTGGACGCGGACGTGGAAGCGCACGGTGCCTACTACGGCGTGGTCTGCAACGCTGGCATCGCCCGCGACGGCGCCTTCCCGGCGCTGTCCGAGGACGACTGGGACCAGGTCATCCACACCAACCTGGATGGCTTCTACAACGTGCTGCACCCGCTGATCATGCCGATGGTGCGGCGGCGCAAGCCGGGCCGCATCGTCACCCTGTCTTCGGTGTCCGGCGTGGCCGGCAACCGCGGCCAGGTCAACTACAGTGCCGCCAAGGCCGGCATCATCGGTGCCACCAAGGCGCTGGCGCTGGAACTGGCCAGCCGCCAGATCACCGTCAACTGCGTGGCCCCCGGCCTGATCGAGACCGACATGCTGAACGAAGAAGTGGTCGACCATGCGCTGAAGCTGATCCCCGCCGGCCGTGTCGGCCGTCCGGAGGAAGTGGCCGCCACCGTCGCGTTCCTGCTGTCCGAGCCGGCCGGCTACATCACCCGCCAGGTGATCTCGGTGAACGGGGGCATGATCTGATGGCCGCCGATCGACGCGTGGTGGTCACCGGCGCCGCCGCCATCAGTCCGCTTGGCCATGACTGGCCGACCATCGAGGCGCACCTGCGCAGCTGCCGCAACGCGGTGCGCACCATGCCGGAGTGGGACGTCTACGACGGTCTCAACACACGCCTGGCAGCGCCCGCAGACGCATTCGAGCTGCCCGCCCACTACAACCGCAAGACCACGCGGTCGATGGGCCGGGTCGCGCTGATGTCGGTACGCGCCACCGAGCTGGCGCTGGCCGCCTCAGGACTGCTGCAGCACGAAGTACTGCGCAGCGGTCGCACCGGGGTCGCCTATGGTTCATCGTCGGGCAGTCATGAAGCAACGGGTGACTTCAGCCGCATGCTGCACGACTTCAGCACGGCCGGCATCAGTGCCACGACCTACCTAAAGATGATGAGCCATACCGCCCCGGTCAACATCGGTGTGTTCTTCGGCCTGAGCGGCCGGGTCTACACCACCTCCAGTGCCTGCACGTCGGGCAGCCAGGGCGTGGGTGCCGGCTATGAAGCGATCCGCAGCGGCAAGCAGACGGTGATGGTGACCGGCGGTGCGGAGCAGCTGGACGCGACTGCCGCTGCAGTGTTCGACACCCTGTATGCCACCAGCACACGCAACGATGCGCCGCAGTCCACCCCGCGCCCGTTCGATGCCGGCCGCGATGGCCTGGTGCTGGGCGAGGGGGCGTGCACGCTGATCCTGGAAGACCTGGAACATGCGCAGGCGCGCGGCGCCCCCATCCTTGCCGAGGTCGTCGGCTACGGCACCAACAGCGACGGGCAGCATGTCACCCAGCCCAGCGCAGGCACGATGGCCCACGCCATGCGCCTTGCGCTCGAGGACGCCGGGCTGGGCGCCGACCGCATCGACTACGTCAATGCCCACGGCACCGCGACCGACCAGGGTGACATCGCTGAAGCGGAGGCAACGGCCCAGGTGTTCGGCAGCCGCATGCCGGTCAGCTCGCTGAAAAGTTATGTCGGCCACATGCTGGGCGCCTGCGGCGCGTTCGAGGCGTGGGTGACGATCGAGATGATGCGTGCGGGCTGGTTTGCGCCCACGCTCAATCTGGAGCATGCCGACCCCCGTTGCGCGGCGCTCGATCACATCACCGGGGCAGGGCGCCGGCTGCAGGCGACCCACGTCATGAGCAACAACTTCGCCTTCGGCGGTATCAATACGTCGCTCATCTTCAGAAAGTGGGGCGGGTAGGCTCGCGCGGCCAAGGCCGGTTTCCAACCGCATGCCACGTGAACGCCATGGCCACATTGCTGAACCCCGTCGGGGAAACGCCGCTGATCGCGGCGTCATCGTCGCGCGACGGCTTTCCCCGGTGTCGCCTTTCCGACACAATCAATGCTCTTCCCGGGTTATCGTCCCGCGGACATGCACGCCTACGTCTATAAAAGCCAACTCAAGCCGGACACCTACGTCTATCTCGCCCGTCGTGATGATTTCAGCGCGCTGCCTGCGCCGCTGGTCACCTCGCTGGGTGCGCTGTCGTTCGTCCTCGAAGTGACCCTGGATGCGCAGCGCCGTCTGGCCCAGGCCGACCCGGACAAGGTCCGCAGCGAGCTGACCGAGCGCGGTTTCTACCTGCAGGTGCCGCCGTCGGTGACCAGCATGATGCGGCGCCACTATGACTGAGCTGTCGCGCCCACGCGCACTGTCGATTGCCTTCGTCCTCGGCGCTGTCCTGGCGCTGGCCTCGGTCGTGGGTGGGCTGCCCGGTGCCGTGTTTGCCGCACTGGCGCAGCCGGCGTTCGCGCTGGGCGTGTCGTGGTGGCGGCGCAGCCGCACGCTGCAGGCTCCGAAACTGATCGCGCGGCAGGAGCTGCCGGCGCTGGCGGTGTTGTGGGCCGCGGCCCCGGCAGGCCTGGCGCTGCTGCTGGCGTGGCCGCTGGCGGCGCTGCGCGACAGCGGCAGCCTGGCCGCCGTGCTTGGCCTGAGCGTGCTGGTCAGTGCCGGCCTGCTGGCCGCGTGGCGCACCTGGCCGTTGTGGAACGATGTCGAACGCCTCGATGGCAGCCTCGCCCAGCATTGGCATGCCCTGGCCGGGCGTGACCTGACCGCCTGGCGTGGCCTGCTGGTGGCGGCGATCGTGGTCGCACTGGCCGCGCTGATCGTGCTGCCGGCCTGGCCGGGCCTGTTGCCGGAAGGCGCCGGTTGGCCCGCCGCACTGGCCACGCTGGTGCTGTCGCCGGTCCTGCACCTGCTGCTTCAGTGGGTGGCACCGGCACCGATGGTCAGCCTGCGCAGCACCGCCCAGGACCTGCCCAGCGGCGATGCCGAAGCCCTGTTCAACGCTGCCGCCGAAAGCACGCCGCTGGAAGCGATGGCACCGCAGGAACTGACCCCGGCGCTGTACGAAGCTGCGCGCCACGGTCGCATCGACCGCGCGCTGCAGCTGCTGCAGGCCGGTGCCGATCCGCACGCGCTGCCGGACCCGAACTGGCGCGACCAGCGCAGCTTGGCCGTGCTCGCCGCCGTGCTGCCCGACCTGCGCCTGCTGCGCGAGCTGATCGGTCGCGGCGTTGACGTGAATGCCCCGCACCGTGGCATGACCCCGCTGCTGGCCGCCACCCGCGACAGCTGGCATGGCCGCCCCGAAGCGGTGATGACCCTGCTGGCCAACGGCGCCGATTCGCGCGCCATGGACAGCGATGGCAACACCCCGCTGCATCACGCCGCGCGCAGTTCCGACCCGGGCGTGGCCGCGCTGCTGCGCGATGCCGCCGCCGAGGTGGATGCGCTCAACACTGAAGGCTGGTCGCCGCTGGCGGTGGCCTGCCAGGTCGGCAACTGGCGCCTGGCCCGCTTCCTGCTCGAACGCGGTGCGCGCAGCGAACCCAGCGAAGGCACCCCGGTGCTGCTGGCCGCTGCCGCGACCGAGGACGACGATCCGGCCGGCGTGCAGCTGCTGCTCAAGCACAAGGCGCGCGCCGATGCGCGCGACCGCCAGCGCCGCAGCGCACTGCACGAAGCTGCCCTGGCCGGCCATGTCGAGATCATCGGCGTACTGCTGGGTGCTGGCGCCAACCTCGAAGCGCGCGATGCGCTGGGCCGCACGCCGTGGCTGGAAGCGGCCCGTGCCGGTCGCGCCGCCGTCATCGAACACCTGCTGCCGCACAAGCCGGACCTGGTGGCGGTCGATGGCGAAGGCCGCAACGCCGTGCTGCTGGCCGCCATGGCCGAGGATGTGTCGCCGCTGCTGGTCAAGCGCCTCGTCGATCTCGGTATCGCCGCCGATGCCAGCGATCCGCTCGGCCGTCGTGCGGTGGACTACGCCGCCGAAGCGGGGCGCTGGGCGATCGTGGCCCTGCTGGACCCGTCCTATCCGTTGCCGGCCGCGGTCAGCGATGGCCTGGCCGAACGCGGCGAAGCCGCCAGCGCCAGCGGCCTGCTGCCCGACCGTCCGCCGCTGACCCTGCTGCGCGAAGCGCTGGGCTTCGGCAATACCGAAGGCATGGCCGCGCTGGCCAAGCTGTGCCAGCCGGAAGAGCTGGGCGGCCTGCTGCTGGACCCGGAACTGGCGCTGGAACCGCGCGCGGTCGACTGGCTGCTGGGCCATGGCGCCGACCCGTACGTGCGCGATGCCTGCGCCGATACCCCCATGTTCGCCCTGCTGTCGCGTGGCATCGACGCGGTGCCGGCGCTGCAGGTGATGCTGCAGCGTGGCCTGTCGCCGGCCGGCCGCGGTGGCCTGGCGCGCTTCCTTGCCGCCTGCGCGCAGCACGACCAGGCCGCGCGCGGCCTGGAACAGCTGGCGCTGGAACTGCTTGAACGCGGCGCCGATCCATTCGCCGCTTCGCCGGCCGGTGATCCGCCGCTGTCGCTGGCGGTGCGCCTGGGCTGGCTGCGCCTGCAGCAGGCCCTGCTCAATGCCGGTGTCGATCGCGAAGCCCGCGACAGCCACGGCATGACCGCCCTGCACCTGGCCACCGCGCTGGCCCGCGAAGGCGCGCTTAAGCTGCTGGTGCAGCACGGCGCATCGCCGGAAGCGCGCGCCGCCGATGGCCAGACTCCGCTGGGCGTGGCGCTGTCGATCGGCCGCCGCGACTTGGCCGACTGGCTGGATTGGCGGGTGTGGCCGCTGCCGCGCCGCACCCTGCGCGAAAGCGACCTGCCGGCTGCGGCCATGGCCGGCGATGTCGATGCCGTGCGCCGCTTGAACGACCTCGGCTTTGCCATCGACGCCGTCGATGCGCAGGGCTGCACCGCGCTGCTGCGTGCGGCCGGTGGTGGCCACCTGGCGGTGGTCGACCTGCTGCTGGCGCGTGGCGCCGATCCGCAGCATGGCGCCGCCAGTGGCGCGACCCCGCTGTCGGCGGCGGTCAGCATGCGCCAGGTGGATATTGTCTCGGCCCTGCTCGATGCCGGCGCCCAGCTGGAACACCGCCTGCCGGGCGGCGTGACCGTGCTGATGCTGGCCTCGGCGCTGGGCCTGCCGGACATTGCCGCTCGCCTGCTCACCGCCGGTGCCGACGTGCATGCCGGCGATGCGCAGCAGCTGGGCCCGCTGCACTGCGCGGCGCTGTATGGCTTCAGCGCCCGTGATCGTTCGCGCCTGCTGGCCCTGCTGGATACGCTGCTGCTGGCCGGCGCCGAGCCCGACCTGGCCGCAGCCGGTTCGGTCACGCCGTTGCTGCTGCTGCTGGGTGCACGCGCCGAGCCAGGCACCGCCTGCGACGAGCAGGTTGTGATGGCTGCAGTGGAGCGCCTGCTGGATGAGGACGTGAGCCTGGACGTGCGTGACCCGCGCGGCTTCGGCCCGCTGCACCTGGCCGCCCTGCACGGGCTGCCGCTGCTGGTGCAGCGCCTGCTGCGCGCCGGTGCCGATCCGGAAGTACGCGACAGCCTCAACCGCAGCCCGCGCGAGATCGCGGTCATGCGCGGCTTCATCGACGTGGCCGGCGAATTCGAACCGCGCGTGCCCGGCGTATCCTCGATGGCCCGGTTCCTGCGCGACAACGGTTGAGAGCCGCCGGGCATGGCCCGGCGCTACCCCTGCGGGTGGCTATGTCCGGTAGCGCCGGGCCATGCCCGGCGGCCTGAAGGTGGATGCCGACCGTTGGTCGGCACGCCTACTTCTCGTCGCTTTCCGCGTCGGCCTCGAACAGATGCATCAGGTCGTTGCGCGCATCGCGCGAAGTCTGGATCACCGCGGCTTCGTCGTCGTAGACCAGGTACTGGTCGCGCAGCAGCTGTTCGTCATGCTCGCGGAAGCGCTGCACGTGGCGCTGCGCCACGTCCGCCGCCACGCCCAGCGCGGTCAGCACGCGCCCGCTCATTTCGAGGCTGGTGCCGAACACTTCGCGGAACGGCTCGGCCGACATGTCCATCAACCGCCACGCGTGCTGGCGGTTGCGCGCACGTGCCAGCACCTTCGCATCCGGGTACAGGCGGCGCACCATGCGCACCGCGCGCAGGTTGGTTTCCGGGTCGTCCACGGTGATCACGAACACGTCGATATGCTCGCCGCCCGCAGCGCGCAGCATCTCCGGCCGGGTCGGGTCGCCGTAGTAGAGCTGGTTGCCGAAGCGGCGCAGGTCGGCCACGGTGTCCGGGTTCGCCTCCAGTGCCACGAACGGCACCTTCTGCGCGGTCAGCAGGCGCGCGATCACCTGGCCGAAGCGGCCCATGCCGGCGATCAGCACCTTGGGCTGGTTGTCCGGCGCCACTTTGTCGGCCGGTGCGGCATCGCGCGGCGCCGGCTTTTCCCGGCCCAGCAGCTTCAGCAGCACCAGCATCAGCAGCGGCGTGATCGCCATCGACAGGCCGACGATGGCCACCAGCCGGTCATGGTTGGCGTCGCCCAGCAGGTGCGCGCGCTGTGCTTCAGTGAACACCACGAAGGCGAACTCGCCGCCCAGCCACAGCACGCTGCCCAGCAGCAGCGACTGCCGCGACCCCAGCTTGGCGATGCGGCCGATCAGGTACAGCAGGCTGAACTTCACCACCAGCAACGCGGCCACGCCGGTGGCGATCAGCCACGGCTCGGCGGTGATGCGGTCGAGGTCGATGCCCATGCCCACGGCGATGAAGAACAGGCCCAGCAGCAGGCCCTTGAACGGCTCGATCTGCGCTTCCAGTTCGTGGCGGAATTCCGAGTCGGACAACAGCACGCCGGCCAGGAACGCGCCCAGGCTGGGGCTGAGGCCGGCCTCCTGCATGAACCACGCAGTGCCCAGCACCACCAGCAGCGCGGTGGCGGTGAACACTTCCGGGCTGCGGGTACGGGCGATGATGCCGAACACCTTGCGCAGTACCGGGCGCCCGCACAGGATCACCACCGCCAACGCACCCAGCGCCACGGCCGCGTCTTCCCAGCGCAGCGTCTCGTTCTTCGCCCCGCCCAGCAGCGGGATGGCGGCCAGCAGGGGGATCGCGATCAGGTCCTGGAACAGCAGGATGGCAAAGCCCAGCCGGCCGTGGTCGCTGTTGATCGCCTTATGCTCGGACAGCAGCTGCAGGCCCACCGCGGTGGAGGACAGGGCCAGCGCGATGCCGACCACCAGCGCACTCTTCCACTGAAAATGGTCGAGCAGCAGCAGGCCACCCAGCAGCAGGCCGGACAACGCCACCTGCGCCGCACCCGCGCCGAACACCGAGCGCCGCATCACCTTCAGGCGGGCGGGCGACAGTTCCAGACCGATGACGAACAGCAGCATCACCACGCCGATCTCGGCCGCGCCGAGGATACGGTCGGCATCCTGCACGAAGCCCAGCCCGTCCGGACCCAGCACCACGCCAGCGGCGAGGTAGCCCAGCACCGCGCCGAAGCCGAACTTCTTGAACACCGGCACCGCGATCACCGCGGCCAGCAGCAGCACCAGCGCCAGTTCCAGACCACCGCTATGCATGGGAATTCCTGGTCATCGCGGAGGCCTGTGCTGCGCGGGTTCGGCGGGGGGAGCGCGGCCGTGCAGGCCACCCCGTCATTATGCGCGCCCGCCTGTGCACGGACGACAACGGCCACGGAAGGCCGGGTCAGATCCCTTCGCGCCGCAAAGGGCTCTGACCCCAGTGACACCTGACTACCCGCCCAAGCCAGGGTTGACCGGGCGTGCCGGCAGGTCCAGACTGCCCGCCGCTGCCACTCCCGCCGTTGTCGAGCGTGTCAGGCAGTACACCCATCCGGAGTCCCCAACCCATGTCCAGCGACAGTAGAAGTCGACCTCGTTCGACGCCAGCGATGGCTACCGCCTGATATCGGGTCGGTTTGCCTGCGTTGGCGTTGCGCGAGGTCGCATCCCCACAAGGCAAGCCCATGAACCAGAAGCAACTGCTGCGCCCGGTGGCCGACGCCGCTGCCCTCGCCGCACCCCTGGCCAACTACAACACCGCCGATGCGGTGGAATTCCTCAACACGCTCGATCTGGAGCGCGCCGCCGAAACGCTGGCCGCGCTGTCGCTGCCGCGTGCGGTGAAGATGCTCGAAGCGCCCGAACTGCACCGCAGTGGCGAGCTGGTGGCCGCGCTGCCGCCCGCCCGCGCCGCCGCGCTGCTGGGGTTGATGGCCGATGACCGCGCCACCGACATCGTCCACGAGCTGGACGAGGAAGAACGCGCGCGGCTGATCCCGCTGCTGGGCAGCGATGCCCGCCAGGCCATCCAGACGCTGCTGAGCTACCCGGCAAACACCGCCGGCGCGCTGATGACCACCGAGTTCGTCGCCGTGCCCGCCACGTGGACGGTGGCCCAGACCCTGCAGCACATCCGCCAGGTCGAGCGCACCCGCGAGACCGTGTACGCGATCTACGTGCTCGATCCGGCCAGCCAGCAGCTGCAGCAGGTGGTGACCATGCGCCGGCTGATCACGGGCCTGCCGGAGGAATCGATCCTCGACGTGGCCCAGGTCAATCCGCCGGTCACCGTCGATGCCCTGCTGGACCAGGAAGAAGTGGCGCGGCTGATCCGCCGCCACGACCTGCTGGCCATTCCGGTGGTGGACGCGCAGCAGCACCTGCTGGGCATCGTCACCGTCGACGACGTGCTCGATGCGCTCATCGAGGAATCGACCGAGGACGCGCACAAGTTCGGCGGCATGGAAGCGCTGGACAAGCCGTACATGCAGATCGGATTCTTCGAGATGCTGCGCAAGCGCGCCGGCTGGCTGAGCGTGCTGTTCCTCGGCGAGATGCTCACCGCCAGCGCGATGCAGCACTACGAGGACGAACTGGCGCGCGCGGTGGTGCTGACCCTGTTCATTCCGCTCATCATGAGTTCTGGCGGCAACTCCGGTTCTCAGGCCACCTCGCTGCTGATCCGCAGCCTGGCCCTGCGCGAGCTGCGGTTGAGCGACTGGTGGAAGGTGGCGCTGCGCGAAGTGCCGACCGGCATGGTGCTGGGCGCCATCCTCGGCTGCCTGGCCATCGTGCGCATCGTCATCTGGCAGCTGGGTGGCCTGCACGACTACGGCGAGCACTGGATCCTGCTGGCCATCACCATCGGCGCGGCCCTGGTGGGCATCGTCACGTTCGGCTCGCTGTCCGGCTCGATGCTGCCCTTCATCCTCAAGCGCCTGGGCTTCGACCCGGCCAGCGCCTCGGCCCCGTTCGTGGCCACCCTCGTGGACGTGACCGGCCTGGTGATCTACTTCAGCATCGCCGCCCTCATCCTGCACGGCACCCTGCTGTAACAAAAACGTGTGGCCTGGGATCGGATCCCCGTGGTCTGCTAGGTGCCCACCTTGGTGGGCACGCAAGGGTCATGCGGGGGTCATGCAGGGGTCAGAGCCCTTTCCTGCGGAAAGGGATCCGACCCCGTCCTCAACCCCATCGCCACGGAATTTGGGTACCGTAGGCGCATGAGTACCTACCACCTGCAGTCCGTGTTCCGTCCGCAGTCGGTCGCGGTGATCGGCGGCAGCCCGCGTGAGCGCTCCGCCGGCCGTGCGGTGATGCGCAACCTGCGTGGCACCGGCTTTCCCGGCAAGGTGGCGTGGATCAACCCGCGCCACGCCGAGATCGATGGCATCCGCACGGTCAAGCGACTGAAGGATCTCGACTGGGTCCCCGACCTGGTGGTCATCACCGCCCCCGCAGCGATCGTGCCGCAGGTGGTGCGTACCGCCGCCGAGCGCGGCGTGCAGGCGGCGATCATCCTCACCGCGCACCTCGGCGAAGGCCCGGGGTCGCTGTCCGAACAGGTGGAAACGGTGGCGCGCAAGCGCGGCCTGCGCATCCTCGGCCCGCACTGCCTGGGCGTCATCGCGCCGCATGCGCGGCTCAATGCCAGCATCGCCGCACACTTTCCACAGGCCGGTGACCTCGCGCTGGTCTCCGAATCCTCGGCGATTGCCGCCGCGCTGGTAGAGTGGGGCGTGGCACGTTCGGTGGGTTTTTCCGCCGTGGTTTCGCTGGGCGACACCATGGACGTCGACTTCGGTGACCTGCTCGATTACTTCGCCACCGACTACCGCACCCGCGCCATCCTGCTCTACGTCGAACACATCAAGGACGCGCGCAAGTTCATGTCGGCCGCGCGTGCCGCCGCGCGCGCCAAGCCCGTGGTAGTGGTCAAATCCGGCCGCGCCGAGCGCGTGCAGCCCGGCAGCGCCGACACCCACGTGCAGGCGCTGGCCCGCGCCGATGATGTCTACGGCGCCGCCTTCAACCGTGCTGGCCTGCTGCGCGTGAATGCACTGGACGAGCTGTTCACCGCAGCGGAGACGTTGGGCCGCTTGGGCACCTTCCCCGGCCGCCGCCTGGCCGTGCTCAGCAACGGAGGTGGCGTCGGCCGCCTGGCGGTGGACCAGCTGGTGGTGCTGCGCGGCACCCTGGCGCAGCTGTCCGACAGCACGGTGGAAACGCTGGACAAGGTGCTGCCGCAGGGCTGGTCGCGCAGCAACCCGGTCGACATCGTGGTCGACGCCGATGGTGATCGCTATGCAGCTGCCATCGAGGCGCTGCTGGCCGACAACGAGAACGATGCGGTGATGGTGGTCAACGTGCCCACCGCGTTCACCTCATCGGCCGATGCCGCGCAGGCCCTGACCCGCACGCTGGGCCTGCGCCCGCGCCACCACCGCGACAAGCCGGTGTTCGCGGTCTGGCTGGGCAACGATGACCAGGCCACCGCCACGCTCAACGCCGCGCGGGTGCCGACCTATCCGACCGAGGCCGAAGCCGTGCGCGGCTTCCAGCATCTGGTGCGTTACCGCGAAGCGCAGAACGCGCTGATGGAAACGCCGCCCAGCCTGCCGCAGGATTTCAGCGTGGATACCGCCCGTGCGCGTGCGCTGGTCGACGCCGCACTGGCCAATGGCCAGCAGTGGTTGGACCCGCTGGCCACCCACGATCTGCTCAAGGCCTACGGCATTCCGTCGGCGCCGGTGATGCATGCGCGTGATGCACACGAAGCGATGGACCTGGCGCAGCCGCTGCTGGAGCGCGGTGCCACGGTCGCGCTGAAGATCCTGTCGCCGGACATCCCGCACAAATCCGAAGTGGACGGCGTGCGCCTGAACCTGGCGACGCTGCCGGCGGTGCAGAGCGCGGCCAACGCCATCCTCGAACGCGCCCGCCAGCTACGCCCGGATGCGCGCATCGACGGCCTGCTGGTGCAGCCGACCATCATCCGCCCGAAGGCGCGCGAGATCATCGTCGGCATCGCCGATGACGCCACGTTCGGCCCGGTCATCGTGGTCGGCCGCGGCGGCACCGCGGTGGAAGTGATCAACGACAAGGCGCTGGCGCTGCCGCCGCTGGATCTGCGCCTGGCCCACGAACTGATCGGCCAGACCCGTGCCTCGCGCATCCTCAAGGCCTACGGTGATGTGCCGGCCGCCGATGAGCGCGCGCTGGCGCTGGCGCTGGTGAAGCTGGCGCAGCTGGCGGCCGACATTCCCGAGGTGCGCACGCTGGACATCAACCCGCTGCTGGTGGACGGCAAGGGCATCCTCGCCCTCGACGCACGCGTGGCCATCGCGCCGTCGCGCATCCTGCACAAGGGCCGCGGCCATCCGCGCTTCTCGGTGTTCCCGTACCCGAAGGAGTGGGAGCGCACCCTCGAGCTGTCCGATGGCGGCCGCGCCTTCGTGCGCCCGGTGCGGCCGGAGGACGATGCGCTGTTCCGCGCGTTCTTCGCCCGCGTCAGCGATGAAGACCTGCGCCTGCGTTTCTTCCAGTCGGTGAAGCACTTCAGCCACGAGTTCATCGCGCGGCTGACCCAGCTCGACTACGCGCGCTCGATCGCGCTGGTGGCGATCGACCCGCGCAACGGCGACATGCTCGGTGCGGTGCGCCTGCATGCCGACGCCGACTACCATCGCGGCGAGTACGGCATCCTCATCCGCTCCGACCTGAAGGGCCACGGCATCGGCTGGCGCCTGATGGCGATCATGATCGAGTACGCCAAGTGGCTGGGGCTGGACGTGGTGGAAGGCCAGGTGCTGCGCGAGAACAGCACCATGCTGGCGATGTGCCAGAGCCTGGGCTTCAAGACCCGGCTGGATCCGGACGACCCGACGGTGATGATGGTGACCCTGCCGGTGCAGCAGGTCGAAGTGCCTGCACCCCCGCCGGTGGCATGACCGTCACCACCTCGGTAGCGCCGGGCCATGCCCGGCGGAACGTCGGATTCAGCGCAGCGGCTCCACCACCACCGCCGTGCCATAGCACAGCACTTCGGTCAGCCCGGTCATCACATCGGTGGCGTCGTAGCGCATGCCGATGATGGCGTTCGCCCCCAGCTGCCGCGCGTGCTTGACCATGTCGCGGTAGGTTTCCTCGCGGGCCTGTTCGCACAGCTCGGTGTAGATGGTGATGTTGCCGCCGAAGATCGTCTGGATGCCGCCGAGGAAGTTGCCGACGATCGAGCGCGAGCGCACGGTGATGCCGCGCACCACGCCCAGGTTGCGGGCCACGCGGTAGCCGGGCAGCTCGAAGGCGGTGGTGACCAGGGAATCCTCGAAGCGCAGGGCCGGAGGGGAGGGGATGCCGCTGTTATAGGGGTCTGCCATGCTGCTGCCTTCTGTAGAGTCGAGCAGGCTCGACTCTACCGCGCAATCGCCCGTTACGGCATGGCCGGACCCACCCCGCCGCGCGACAATACCTCCATGATCGAACGCATTCCCTTGCTGCTGCTCCCCGGCCTGCTCAACGATGCGGAGCTCTGGCGCGCGCAGCTGGCCGACCTGGCCGACATCGCCGACTGCACCGTGGGCGACCAGACCCGTGGCGAGACCCTGCAGGCGGTGGCCGACGACGTGCTGGCGCAGGCCCCCGAGCGCTTCGCTCTGGCCGGTTTCTCGCTGGGCGGCTTCGTCGCCCAGCAGATCCTGCGCACCGCGCCCGAGCGCGTGCTTCAGCTGGCGCTGGTCGACACCTCGATACACGCCGATTCACCCGAGCGCGCCGAGCAGCGCCGCAGCCAGCGCGCCAGCGTTCGCCTGCCCGGCAAGTTCCACGGTTTCGGTGATGCGTTGATGCGCAGCTACATCGATGCGTCGCGGCTGGACGACTACGTGCTGGTGCAGCGCGTGCGGGACATGACCGCACGCTTGGGTGCGGAAGTATTCATGCGGCAGAGCGGGCTGGAACGCCGCGATGGGCACGAGGTGCTGGCCGCGTACCGCGATCCGCTGCTGATCGTCTGCGGTGCGAACGACCGCATCACGACGCTGGCGGTCAGCGAGGAAATGCACGCGCTGGTGCCGCATTCGCAGCTGGTGGTGGTGCCCGACTGCGGGCACCTGGCCCCGATGGAGAAGCCGGACGAAGTGAGCGCGGCGATGCGCGGCTGGCTGTTGCAGGGCTGATGGATCCGCCGGGCCATGCCCGGCGGCCGTTCCTCAATCCCAGGCCGGGGCGATGCCTTCCGGGTTGGCCAGGCGCTGGCCACGATCGAGCTTGGCGATCTGCGCCATGTCGTCGTCGGTCAGGCGGATCGCCGCCGCTTCCAGGTTGCCGGCCAGGTTCTCGCGCTTGGTCGACGACGGGATGACCGCAAAGCCCTGCTGCAGTGCCCAGGCCAGTGCGACCTGTGCCGGGGTGGCCTGGTGGCGGCCGGCGATGGCCTGGATCACCGGGTCCTTCAGCACTTCGCCGTAGGCCAGGCTCATGTAGGCGGTGATGCGGATGCCGTTGTCCTGCAGGAACTTCACCAGCAGGCGGTTCTGCAGGTACGGGTGGATCTCGATCTGGTTGGTGGCGATGGCATCGGCACCGAGGATCTCGATCGCCTTGCGGGTCTGCGCGATGGTGAAGTTGGAGATGCCGATCTCACGGGTCAGGCCCTGTGCCTTGGCCTCGGCCAGCGCCGGCAGGTATTCCTCCATCGGCACGTCCACCTGGTCATTCGGCGAGGGCCAGTGGATCAGGGTCAGCTCGACGTGGTCGGTGCGCAGCTTTTCCAGGCTGGTGCGCAGGCTGGCCAGCAGCGCATCGCGCTTGAACTCGGTGATCCACACCTTGGTGGTCAGGTAGATGTCGTCGCGCGGCACGCCGGATTCGGCGATGGCCTGGCCGACCTCGGCTTCGTTGCCGTAGATCTGCGCGGTATCGATGGCGCGGTAACCAACGTCCAGCGCATTGCGGACGGAATCGATCACGGTCTGGTCTTTCAGGCGGAAGGTGCCAAGACCAAAGGCGGGGACAGTCATGGGAAGCTCCAACGGGGGGAAAAGGAGTGAACAGGAAGGGTAGGTCAGGGACCGTGTGCATGCCGGCAACGGTGCATTGCGTTGCCGGTCAGTGCGCGGTGACGGCGATGCCGTCGGCACGGTGGTCGACGCCATCGCGGCGGTCCAGGCGGCCGCTGAGGACGGTCAGTGCGTAGGCCAGCACCACCACCAGCGCGCCCAGCCACGGCGTGTGCATCAGGCCGATGTGCTCCACCACCAAGCCGCCCAGCGAGGCGCCCAGGGCGATGCCGATGTTGAACGCAGCGATGTTCAGGCCCGAGGCCACATCAGTGGCCTGCGGCGCGTAACGCTGCGCCTGCTTGACCACATACACCTGCAGGCCCGGCACGTTGCCGAACGCCACCGCGCCCAGGGCCAGCACGGTCAGCAGCATCAGCCAGGTGTTGTAGGCGGTGAAGGTCAGCACGAACAGCACGATGGCCAGCAGCGCGAAGATGCGCTTCAGTGCCGGCACCGGGCCAAGGCGGTCGGCCAGGCGGCCGCCCCACAGGTTGCCGATCGCCACCGACACGCCGTACACCAGCAGCACCAGGCTGACCGCGTTGGCCGAGAAGCCGGTGACGTCCTGCAGGATCGGCGCCAGGTAGGTGAAGGCCAGGAACGTACCGCCATAGCCCAGTGCGGTCATCGCATAGACCAGCAGCAGGCGCGGCTGGGCCAGCACGCCCAGCTGCTGGCGGAAGCTGGCCGGCGCGCTCTGCGGCACGTTGCGCGGTACGAACAGCAGCGCGCCCAGCAGGGCAACCACGCCCAGCCCGGCCACCGCCAGGAAGGTCGCGCGCCAGCCCAGGTGCTGGCCGATGAAGGTGCCCAGCGGCACGCCGGTCACCAGCGCCACCGTCAGGCCGGTGAACATGATGGCGATCGCGCTGGCGGCCTTCTCCTTCGGCACCACTGCGGTGGCGATGATCGAGCCGATGGAGAAGAACACGCCATGGGCCAGACCGGTGAGGATGCGGGCGACGATCAGCGAGGTGTAGCCCGGCGCCATCCAGGCGATGACGTTGCCGAGGGTGAACATCAGCATCAGCGCGACCAGCAGCTGCTTGCGCGGCACCCGGCCGGTCAGTGCGGTCAGCACCGGCGCGCCGATGGCCACGCCCAGGGCATACAACGAGACCAGCAGGCCGGCCGAGGGCAGGCTGACGTGCAGGTCGGCGGCGATGGTCGGAATGAGGCCGACGATGACGAACTCGGTGGTGCCGATGGCGAAGGCGCCGAGGGTCAGCGCCAGCAGCGCGAGGGGAATGCCACGGGTCATGGCAGGCTCCTGAGGGAAGGAAGGCGCGCAGTGTGCGCGGCGGACCTTTGCCGAAAAACTGGTCTTCACGCCAATCACTCTTGCCTGCTGGTCAATAATGGCGCCATGAAGACCACCCTCGACGAAATGCAGGCCTTCCTGGCGGTGATCGACAGCGGCTCGATCAGTGCCGCCGCCGAGCAGCTGGGGCAGACCCCCTCGGGCGTCAGCCGCGCGCTGGGCCGGCTGGAAGAGAAGCTGGGCACCACCCTGCTGACCCGCACCACCCGCCGCCTGCACCTGACCGCCGAGGGCGAGGCCTACCTGCGCCATGCGCGGGCGATCATCGATGCGGTGGAATCGGCCGAGGAACAAATGGCGGCCCGCCGCGAGCGCCCGGCCGGGCGACTACGCGTGGATGCGGCCATGCCCTTTGTGCTGCACGTGATCGCGCCGCTGGTGGCCAGCTACCGCGCGCGCTACCCGGAGGTGCAGCTGGAACTGAACAGTTCCGAGCGCTACATCGACCTGCTCGAGCGGCGCACCGACCTGGCCATCCGCATCGGCCCGCTGGCCGATTCCACCCTGCACGCGCGCTCGCTGGGACGCTGCCGGCTGCAGCTGGTGGCCAGCCCGGCCTATCTGGTCGCACACGGCGAACCGGCCAGCGTGGCCGCGCTGGGCCAGCACACGCTGTTGAGCTTCAACGAACCGGAATCACTGAACCGCTGGCCGCTGCCGGGCGATGCCGACGGGCAGCTGCTGGTGCGCCCGGATATCGCCGTCTCCAGCGGCGAGACCCTGCGCCGGCTGGCGGTGGAAGGCGTGGGCATCACCTGCCTGTCCGACTTCGTCACCGACCGCGACCGCGCCGCTGGCACCCTGGTGCCGGTGCTGGCCGCGCAGACGCTGGATGTGTACCAGCCGATCCACGCGGTGTACTACCGCAACACTGCAGTGTCGGCGCGCATCAGCTCGTTCCTCGACCACCTGGGCGAGGGGATGGCACAGGGCGATTACGTGCGCTGAGGCTGCTGTGGGTATTGGTGGGTGCGGACCGTTGGTCCGCACGGCTGCGCGCCACTTCGCGTCGTCGCCCGACCAACGGTCGGGCGCTGCCCATGCAACACCGTCACGCCGCGTGCGCGAGGGCATCCTTCGTCGTCGCCGCACTCGACAGATCAAACACATCCACCGCTTCGATCAAGCGGTCGGCCTGCTGTTCCAGGCTGCGCGCGGCGGCACTTGCTTCTTCCACCAGCGCAGCGTTCTGCTGGGTGGTGCCATCCATCTGGATCACGGTCTGGCTGACCTGCTCGATACCCGCGCTCTGTTCCTGCGAGGCAGCGGAAATCTCGGCCATGATGTCGGTCACCCGCTGCACCGAGGCCACGATCTCGGCCATCGTGTCACCGGCCTGGCGCACGCGCTGCGCGCCGTGGCCGACCTGCTCCACCGACGCTTCGATCAGCGTCTTGATCTCCTTGGCCGCGGCCGCCGAACGCTGCGCCAGCGTACGCACCTCACTGGCGACCACTGCGAAGCCACGACCCTGTTCGCCGGCACGCGCCGCTTCCACCGCCGCATTCAACGCGAGGATGTTGGTCTGGAAGGCGATGCCATCGATGACGCTGATGATCGCGGCGATCTGCCGCGACGACGTCTCGATCGCGCCCATGGTCGCCACCACCTGGCCGACCACTTCGCCGCCCTGCGAGGCCACGCCATGCGCGCCGATCGCCAGCTGGTTGGCCTGGCGCGCGTGCTCGGCGTTCTGGCGCACGGTGGAGGTCAGTTCCTCCATCGACGCGGCGGTCTCTTCCAGATTCGCGGCCTGCTGTTCGGTACGGCGTGACAGGTCGTTGTTGCCGGCCGCAATCTCGGCCGCGGCCGAATGGATGCTGTCCGAGGTGTGCTTGATGTCGGTGACGATCGTCGCCAGCTGCGCCGCCGTGGTGTTGGCATCGCCGGCGATGCGCGCGAACACACCCTGGAAATCACCGTGCATGCGTGCGCCCAAGCGGCCATCGGCAATCGCCCGCAGCATCGTCGAGACCTCGGCCAGATTGTGGTCGGCAGCGTGCATGAGCCGATTCAACCCATCGACCATCGCGCGGAAGTCATGCTCGAAGTTCGCGCTGTCGCCGCGTTGGCTGAAGTCGCCCGCCGCCGCGGCCGTGGCCAAGCGGCGAATCTCGCCGTTGATGGCGCCCAGGTTCTGCTTGGCGGTATGCAGCGTGTCGGTAATGATCGCCTTTTCGCCCGGCAGCGCCTCCATATCCTCGCTCAGGTCGCCCACAGCGTAGCGGCCGATGATGCTGACCGCACGCATCTTTACTTGGATGTGCGCGTCGACCAGCGCATTGGTGTCGGCCACCATGCGCCCGTACGCGCCGGGGAAGGCGCTGGCCTGCATGCGGTGGCTGATGGTGCCGGCGTCGTGTGCCTGCGCCATCGCCGCCTGCGCGGCGAGCACGTCGCGCAGGGTGCCCTGCACGGCCTGCATGGCCTGCGCCAGGCGGCCGATCTCATCGCGGCTGCGTACCTGCACCACATGGTCCAGATCGCCGGCGGCCACCGCGCGTGCTGCGGCTTCCACCGCCAGCACCGGCTGCACCACCGCGCGCCGCAGCCACCAGCCGAGGCCAGCCAGCAGCAGCACGGCCGCCGCGATGGTCAGCGCGGCGGACAGCACCAGCGTGCGCCGTGCCTGCTGCGAACGTGCGCTCACTGCGGCCTCGGCCACCTGGGCGGTTTGCGTGCCCAGTGCATCCAGCGCGGCGGCCACGGGCCGATCCTTGCCGCGCACCAGGGTGTCGCCGGCGGCCGGGTCGTAGCCAGCATCGGCGAATGCCTGCAGGGCGGCGTGGTAGTCCTTCTGCAGCTGCGCATGCAGGCCACTGAACGCCTGTGCCATGTCGCGCGTGCGGGCATCGGGGCTGTTGGCCAGGCCGGCGGCCAGCGTCTCCACCAGCTTCCCTTCGTCATCGAAGGCCTGCAGGTGGCGCTGGCGCAGCGCCTCATCGTGGCCGCGCAGCAGCACGTTCTTCCATTCCTGCACCTGGCCGCGGAACTCGCGCTGCAGGCGTTCGGCGTCGCGGCTGTGGGCGACTTCCGCGGGCACGTCGGTGGATAGCTTCAGCCACGCAGAAGCGAGGCCGGCCAGGGCGCATAGCAGGACGATGGCCAGGCCAACGGAAACAGCACCCAGCAGCTTCGACTGCAGCCGCGGCGCACGGGAAGAGGCGTTCATGGGATGGACTCTTGGAAGGGGTGCGATGCGGTATCGACCGCGCTTGAGGGCTCTGAAGTGCAAAGCCCGTCACATTACTGTTGCGTTTAGAGAGGTGAAGGGAATGTTTAATAGGACGAATGTGTCCAGATGTAACGAAAGCAGACCCTCGACAGGTGGTTTAAATGTAACTATCGTAGTTACATGAGATCCGCTGACCCGCTCTCCGACGCCCTGCACGTGATGGCCCACCTGGTCGGCCAGGAAGGCCCGCGTACCTCCGAACAACTGGCCACCTGCCTGCCGACCCACCCGGTGGTGATCCGCCGCCTGCTGGCGCAGATGCACAAGGCCGGGCTGGTGCGCAGCACGCGCGGCCACGGCGGCGGCAGCCAGCTGGCACGCGATGCAGCGCAGATCAGCCTGCACGACATCTACCTGGCGGTCGGTGCGCCGCCGCTGGTGCAGCTCGGCCAGCGCGACAACGGCGGTGGCTGCCCGATCCAGCAGCTGGTCAACCAGGCCCTGCAGGACGGCGCGCGGGAGGCCCAGCGCCTGCTCGAAGCGCGCCTGCAGGCCAGCACCCTGGACCAGCTGGGCGCCGACTTCGCCCGCCATCTTGCCCATCACCGTTCCCTGGAAGGTCCCCATGAATCCTGATGTCCTCATCGTCGGCGGCAGCTATGCAGGCATTGCCGCCGGCCTGATACTGGCCCGCGCGCGCCGTCCGGTCACGATCATCGACAGCGGCCTGCCGCGTAACCGTGCCGCCAGCCACTCGCATGGCGTGCCTGGCCAGGACGGCATCAGCGGCGCCGAGCTGCTGAAGAATGCACGCCAGCAGCTGCTCGATTACCCCACCGTGCGCTGGCTGCAGGGCGAGGTGGTGCACGCGCAGTCCACGGCCGAGGGCGTGGAGCTGCGTACCGCCGATGGCCAGGTGCTGGCTGCGCGCAAGCTGCTGCTGGCCACTGGCATCGCCGACCAGCTGCCCGAGCTGCCGGGCCTGGCCGAACGCTGGGGCAGCACCGTGCTGCACTGCCCGTACTGCCATGGCTACGAAGTCGGCGGCGGTGCCATCGGCCTGCTCGGTGGCCATCCGATGTCGGCGGCCAAGGCGACGCTGTTCGCCGACTGGGGCAATGTCACTTTCTTCGGCCAGGGCTTGCCGATCAGCGATGAAGAGCAGGCCGCCATGCAGCAGCGCGGCGTGCAGATCGAGACCACCCCGGTGGTGGGCGTGCAGGGCGAACAGCCGACGTGGCTGGAAGTGGAACTGGCCGATGGCCGCCGCATCGCCCAGCGTGCGCTGTTCGTGCCGGCCATGCAGCAGATGGCCACGCCGTTGGTGCAGCAGCTCGGCTGTGCGCTGGTGGAAAGCCCGCTGGGCGTGCTGGTCGAGGTCGACATGATGAAGCAGACCTCGGTGGCGAACGTGTACGCCGCGGGCGACGCGACCACGGTCGGCAACATCACCCTGGCGATGGCCGAAGGCGTGCGTGCCGGCATCGGCGTGCACCACGCGCTGGTGGGCGAGGACAGCGTGCCGCGCTGAGTGCGGCGGGGTCGGATCCCTTTCGTGGAAAGGGATCCGACCCCTGACTCGCCTTGACGCCGAACTTGGTCCGCGCCGTTGGGGTCAGAGCCCTTTCTGCGAAAGGGATCCGACCCCGGCGTGGATGGTCCAATCAACCCTCGGCGCTGGCCGCGTCCAGCTGTGCGATGTCCTGCACGCTCAGGCCGACATTGGCGGCCGCCAGCAGGTCGTGCAGCTGCTCGACGCTGGTGGCGCTGACGATCGGCGCGGTGATCGACGGCCGTGCGATCTGCCACGCCAGCGCGATCTGCGCGGCACTGGCGTTGTGCTTGCTGGCCACATCATCCAGTGCCTGCAGGATGCGCAGGCCCCGCGGGTTCAGGTAGCGCTTGACCACGTTCTCGCCGCGCGCCGGGCTCTTGCTGGCATCGGCCGGGGTGCGGTACTTGCCGCTGAGGAAGCCGCTGGCCAGTGCGTAGTAACCGATCACGCCGATCTGCTCGCGCTGCACCAGCGGTTCCAGTTCGTTCTCGTAACCAGCACGGTCGTACAGGTTGTACTCCGGCTGCAGGGTTTCATAACGCGGCAGCTTGTAATCGGTGGACACCTTCAGCGCATCGGCCAGGCGCGTGGCGCTGTAGTTGGAAGCGCCGATGGCGCGCACCTTGCCCGCTTCGATCAACCGACCGAATGCGGCCAGGGTGGCTTCCAGCGGCGTCGATTCGTCATCCTCGTGGGCCTGGTACAGGTCGATCACATCCGTCTGCAGGCGGCGCAGCGAATCTTCCACCGCAGCGTTGATGTTGTCCGGGGTCAGGCCGGGGCGCTCGGCCCACTTGGCCACCTTGGTCGCCAGCACCACCTTGTCGCGCTTGCCGCTGCGCGCGAACCACTTGCCGATCAGGGTTTCCGATTCGCCGCCTTCGTTGCCCGGCACCCAGGCCGAATAGACATCAGCGGTGTCGACCAGGTTGAAGCCGGCATCGACGAAGGCATCGAGCAGGGCGAAGCTGGCCTTCTCATCGGCGCTCCAGCCAAACACGTTGCCACCGAAGGCGAGCGGACGTACATGCAGGCCGGAACGGCCCAGTTCGCGGGTTGCCGTCATGGGCACGGACTCCTTGGGGGTAGTCCTGCAGCATAGAACGCGCCGTGTGACCGCGCTGCGGCGTCGAACACAAAACAGTGTTCCGTCGCGGGCGCGTGGCTAACGTTCTGTGAACACCTTGCACGCGGCGGCTGCTAGTCTCGCCGCATCTTCCGCTGGAATCGCCCCGATGATCGCTGCCTCGTCCCTGCGTAGCTGCCGCCTGCTGCTTGCCTCGGCCCTGCTCGTTGCTGTTCCCGCATTCGCTGCACCGGCCACGGTGGCACCGGCGAAGATCCAGGTCTCGCCGGCCATCGATGCCGCAGTGAAGGCATCGACCCGCGACCCCGCCAATGTGAAACGCGACAACTACCGCCATCCGGCGCAGTCGCTGGCCTTCTTCAAGGTCGCACCGGAAAAGACCGTCATCGAGATCACCCCCGGCAACGGCTGGTACTCGGAAATCCTGGCGCCGCTGCTGCGTGACAAGGGCCACTACATCGCCGCCGTGGTCGATCCGGCCGCCGTGCCCGAAGGCCGTGGACGCGATTACCAGCAGCGCAGCCGCGATGGCCTGGAAAAGAAGTTCACCGGCGCACCGGCCCAGTTCGACAAGGCCGCCGTGGTCGGCTACGACCCGGCCAAGCCGGTGTTCGGCCCGGCCAATTCGGCCGATGTCGTGCTGACCTTCCGCAACGTGCACAACTGGCGCAAGGCCGGCCAGGCGCAGGGCATGTTCCAGGGCTTCTTCAACGTGCTGAAGCCGGGCGGCGTGCTGGGCGTGGTCGAGCATCGCGCCAAGGCCGACGTCGCCGATGACGACGACACCGGCTATGTCGGCCAGCAGCAGGTGATCGCCATGGCCGAGGCCGCGGGTTTCAAGCTGGACGCGCGCAGCGAGGTCAATGCCAACCCGCGTGACACCAAGGACCACGCGAACGGTGTCTGGACCCTGCCGCCGACCAACCAGCACGACAAGGCCGACGACGCCAGGTACCAGGCCATCGGCGAAAGCGACCGCATGACCCTGCGCTTCGTGAAGCCGTAAGCCGGTAGCGCCGGGCCCGCCCGGCGAGCGCGCAGCGCGGCGTGGGACAATGCATCACCCCGCCGCCTGCCGCTTCCGCAATGCTGATCGCCTTCAACAAGCCCTTCAACGTGCTCTGCCAGTTCACCGACCGCAGCGTGCCGCCGCGGCCGACGCTGGCCGGCTTCGGCCTGCCGCCACGCGTGTATGCCGCTGGCCGGCTCGACCATGACAGCGAGGGTCTGCTGCTGCTGACCGACAACGGCACGCTGGCGCACAAGCTGACCGACCCGAAGCACAAGGCCGACAAGACCTATTGGGTGCAGGTGGAAGGCACGCCCAGCGACGAGCAGCTGCGGCAGCTGCGCGACGGCGTGGCCCTGAACGATGGGCCGACTTTACCGGCGAAGATCGAGCGCCTCGATCCGGCGCCGGAGCTGTGGCAGCGGGATCCGCCGGTGCGTTTCCGCAAGACCGTGCCGGACAGCTGGCTGGCCATCACGATCCGCGAAGGACGCAACCGCCAGGTGCGGCGGATGACCGCGGCGGTGAGCCTGCCAACCCTGCGCCTGGTGCGCGTGTCGATGGGGCCATACCGGCTGGATGACCTGCAGCCGGGGCAGTGGCGGCAGATCGGCTGAGCCGGACTGCAGAAACAAAAAGGGTCGGAGCCCTTCCTGCGGAAGGGATCCGACCCTGGATCGGGGTCAGCCCCCTTCCGCAGGAAGGGCCCTGACCCGCAGGCCGACCTCAGGCATCGCTGCCGATGTCGCTGTGCTCGTCCACCACGGTGTGGTTGCGGCGGTCACGCGCGTTGATACGCTTGGCCTGCCCGTCCACCACCTGGCCGTTGGCGGCCTTCTTCTTCTGCTGCTTGCGGTACAGCGCGTAGCCAAGCAGGCCCACGCCCACGGCAGCGGCGGTGATGGCCACGGCCGGGTTGCGGCGCACGAACTTGGTGGCGACCTTGCCGCCGGTCTTCACCGCACCCACGGCGGCGCCGGTCTTGATCCAGTCACTGGCCTGCGGGCCGAGGTGGCGCAGGCTGCCGCCAGCGCTCTTCAGGCCATCACCCGCGGTGTGCGCCAGTTCCAGGGCGCGCTCCAGGGCGCGGTCGGTGATAACGGTCAGCTTGCTCATGCGGGGGGTCCTTTGCCTCGGGTCGAAGTCCAGTGTGTCGTGCTGCCTGTAAACGGTATGTCAGTCAGGGCGATCGATGAGGTGACGCTATCCGGTCCATTCAGGATCAGGCAGGAAACCACGGTGGGGGGGGGGGGGGGGGGGGGGGGGGGGGGGGGGGGGGGGGGGGGGGGGGGGGGGGGGGGGGGGGGGGGGGGG
>NZ_JAMOKY010000012.1:0-90544 GCF_024499815.1 Stenotrophomonas testudinis
TGAGGGGGACGCTGCAAGTACGTCCCTGTAAGCTCGGTCGCCGCATCCATGCGGCTCACGCCCCCTCAACCGGACCCTCCCCGCCTTCGACAGTTGGCCGCGATCTGTCAGAGCGGCGTGGATGGGATCGAAACCGGCTTCTGTAGAGTCGAGCCATGCTCGACTGCTTTACGTCCGGAAACGAAAACGCCCACCAAGGGTGGGCGTTCTGCTTTCAAATCAATAACCTGACCCGACTCAGGGCTTACAGCGGACCTCGGCCTGCAGCGCGCCGCGCCGCAGGCATTCACCGAACAGGCTGCCCTGCCGGCTCGGCAGGGACTGGATGTCCTGCAGCGGTTCCGCGCCCGCCGGGCACGTCCGCGCGGCCAGGGTGCGCAGGTCGCTCTCCAGCTGCGCGCGGTCGATCACATGGCAGCGATCAACCTGCAGCCGGTACTGCGCCGGACCGGTCCGGGCGCTGTGCAGCGCCGGGTCGCTCTGGCAGCCCGCCAGCAGGAGCACGCTCAGCGCCCCTGCGGCGGCGCGGGTCACGCCATGACCTTGGACTGTTCCAGCTCGACCTGCAGGGTGCTGGCCAGTTCGTCGCGGGAGACTTCGAACTGCTGCTCGCGCACCAGGTCCTTCACTGCCACGACGCCGCGGGCAAGCTCGTCCTCGCCGGCCAGGACCACGAAGCGGATGCCGGCCTTGGCCGCGTACTGGAACTGCTTGCCGATCTTCTTCGGCTCCATCTGCACTTCAGTGTTGATGCCACCGCTGCGCAGGCGGCGGGCGATGTCCAGCGACTGCGCCATGCCCTGCTCGTCCATCAGTGCCACCAGCGCCTGCACGCTGCTGGCTTCGATGCCGTCGATCAGACCGGCTTCGCGCAGCTGCCAGAACAGTCGCGACAGGCCGATGGAGATACCCACGCCCGGCAGCTTGGACTTGCTGTAGTGGCTGGCCAGGTCTTCGTAACGGCCGCCCGAGCAGATCGAACCGATCTGCGGGTGGTCAGTCAGCGTGGTCTCGTAGACGGTGCCGGTGTAGTAATCCAAGCCGCGGGCGATGGAGAAGTTCAGGCAGTAGGCGGTCTCCGGCACGCCCAGCGCCTGCACCAGCTGCAGCACTTCGCGCAGCTCGGCCACGCCGTTGCGCAGGGTTTCCGACGAGGCGCCACCGGCTTCAAGGGCGGCCAGCTGGGCCAGCGCGTCTTCATGGCCCTTCGAGCGCACGGCGACGAAGGCCAGGATCTTCTCGACCTGCTCGGCCGGGATGTCGAAACCCTCGCCCACCAGGGTTTCGCGCACGTAATCGGCGCCGCGCTTGTCCAGCTTGTCCACTTCGCGCAGCACGGCCAGCTGGCGGTCGCCTTCGGCCACGCCCAGGCTTTCGAAGAAACCGCGCATCAGCTTGCGGTTGTTCAGCTGGATGCTGAAATCACCGATGCGCAGCTCGGAGAACACGGCGTGGATGACGGCCAGCACTTCGGCGTCGTAACGCACGCTCAAGCTGTCCTTGCCGATCACGTCGATGTCGCACTGGTAGAACTCGCGGAAGCGGCCACGCTGGGCCCGCTCGCCGCGGTACACGCGCTGCATCTGGTAGCGGCGGAACGGGAAGGTCAGCTCGTGCTCGTGCTCGGCCACGTAGCGGGCCAGCGGCACGGTCAGGTCGAAACGCAGCGCCATCTCCGGCAGCGAACGGTCGCCCGATTCGGCGGCGTTGGCCAGTGCGCCGGTGGACTGCACGAAGTACACCTGGCGCTCGGTCTCGCCACCGGACTTGGTCAGCAGAACGTCGGACAGCTCGAACACGGGCGTTTCCACCGGCAGGAACCCGAAGCGCTCGTAGTTGCGGCGGATGACGTCCAGCATGCGCTGGAACGCAATCTGCTCGCGCGGCAACAGTTCAAGGGTGCCGGGCGGGGTACGGGGCTTGATCACGGGCGGAACTCCTGCAGGAACGGGAACGTGGGAGGGGGCGACATTCTACCGCCCCCCATGGCTCATGCCGCCGATCAGGGGCCATAAGGCCGCATGAAGTATCATAAAGCCCTCCCCCGCCCGTGATACGCCTCCGCACCATGTCCCGGCCTTCCGGCGCTCCGTCCGCCGCCCACGACGACGCTGCGCCGTCCTGCACTACCTTGGACTGCCTGCACTGCTCGGTCCGCCACCTGGCGGTCTGCTCGGCGCTGTCGCCCGATGAAGTTCAGGCACTGGAGCAGGTGACCGTCTCGCAGCAGGTGGGCCTTGGCAGCACCCTGGCCCGCACCGGCGAAGAACGCCAGCATGTCTATACATTGACCGCGGGTGCACTGCGTCTGGTGCGCACGCTGCCCGATGGCCGTCGCCAGATCAACGGGTTCGTGCTGCCGGGTGATTACCTCGGCCTGAGTGGCAGCGACCACCATCGCCACGATATTGAAGCCATCGCTGACAGCCGTGTCTGCCGCGTGGCCCTGCCGCAGATGAAGGCGCTGCGTGGCCGCTTCCCGCACCTGGAGCGCAAGCTGCTGCAGCGCGCCTGCCAGGAACTGGATGCCGCCCAGGACGCCGCGCTGGCGCTGGCCCGCCTGCAACCGGCGGAGAAGCTGGCTGACTTCCTGCTGCGCCTGGCCGCACGCGAGGCCAGGCTGGGCGGCGATGGCCTGCGCGTGTCGCTGCCGATGGGCCGCGGCGACATCGCCGACCATCTCGGCCTGACCATGGAAACGGTCAGCCGCACCTTCACCAAGCTGCGCCAGCAGGGCCTGATCGCCCTGCCTCATCTGAACGTGGTGGAGATCCTCGGCGAGGATGGGCTGCGCACGCTGGCGGGCGAGGGGCTGGCCTGACCGTCGCGCGGTCAGGGTGTTGCCGGCCAGCGGCCGGCACCACCCGCCTCACCGCAACAACACCTCGCGCAGCGCCGCGTAATCAACGGCCAGCGGCTCGGCATGCGCCGGCCGCTGCAGCAGCGCGTCCAGTGCCGGCGGCACCGCCACGCTTTCACCGATCAACGGCTCCACCACCGCCTCGAACTTGGCCGGGTGCGCCGTTGACACCACCGCCCAGTCGCCCTTGGCGCCGCGCGCACGCAGGTCCTGCAGCACTTTCACCGCAGTGGCGGTGTGCGGGCAGAACAGCTCGCCCCTGCTGGCGTGCGCACTGGCGATGGTCGCGCGGATGGTCACGTCATCCACCGCGAATGCACGGAAGGCGGCACGCAGTTCGCCATCGTCATCGGCATACAGCCAGCGCAGGCGCTCGAAGTTGCTTGGCGCGCCCACATCCATTGCGTTGGCCACGGTTGCCACGCTGGCCTGCGGCTGGTAGTCGCCGCCATTGAAGTAGGCCGGCAGCACCGCATTGGCATTGGTGGCCAACACGATCTGGCCAATGGGCACGCCCAGTGCACGTGCCAGCACGGCCGCCATCGCATTGCCCAGATTGCCGGTCGGCACCACCAGGTTGAGGCGGCGCCGCGTGCGCGCGTGATGGGTCAGCGCCGCATGCGCGTAATAGCTCATCTGTGGCAGCAGCCGACCCAGACTGATGCTGTTGGCCGAACTGAGCGGCACCTGCGCCTGCAGGCCAGTGTCGGCCAGCGCCTGCTTGACCATCGCCTGGCAGTCATCGAACGAGCCGGCCACGCGCAGCGCCTGGATGTTATCGCCGAAGCAGCCGAGCTGGTGTGCCTGGCGCGGCGAAACACGGCCATCGGGATACAGCACCACCACGCGCACGCCTGGCTGGCCATGGAAGGCCGCCGCCACTGCGGCACCGGTATCGCCCGAAGTGGCCACGACAATCGTCAGGTGACGGTCCTTGCCCGCCTGCAGGCGCGACAACGTACCGGCAAGGAAGCGCGCGCCGATGTCCTTGAACGCGGCGGTCGGGCCATGGAACAGCTCCAGCACATGGTCGCCGTCGCGGCCCAGCGGACGCAGCGGCACCGGGAAATCGAAAGCCTCGCGGCAGATCTCCGGCAGTGCGTCCTGCAGCGGATCACCTTCGAAAAAACGCGCCAGCAGATCGGCAGCGGTCTCGGCGAGGGTGGCACCGGCGTGCAGTTCGCGCGGCGCGGGCAGCACGTCGGGCACATACAGGCCGCCATCCGGGGCCAGGCCGGCGGCGATGGCGGCACTCAGGCCAACAGCGGGCGCATGCCCTCGGGTCGAAACGAATTGCATGAGCTCGGTATCCAGCAAGGGGGAAGGATTCAGCACAGTCGCGCTCCAGCAGCGTCCAGCGGCGAGACCCAGGCTTCGCTGTCGAAGCCTGCGGCGGCAAACGCCGCGCGCACGGGCGCCGCAGCGGCATGGGCCTGGTCGGCATCTTCAAACCAGGCAAACACACTCGGGCCGGCACCGGAAATGCCCGCACCCATCGCGTTGGCTGCCAATGCCGCATCGCGTGCAGCGTCGAAGCCGGCGATCAGTGCGGCGCGGCGCGGTTCCACCAGCACGTCGCGCAGGCCGGCACGCACCAGGGCCGCATCACTGCGATGGCAACCACTGAGCACCAGGGCAAGGTTGGCGCTCTGCGCGACGAATTCGCCCAGCGCATAGCTGCCCTGCAGTGCCGCGCGCGCGCTCCGGGTCTCCAGCACCGCGTGCGGATGCACCAGCAGGCTGTGCCAGCTGGCCGGCACCGGGATCGGCACCAGGCGTTCAGCCGTGCACAGCGCCAGTCCGCCCAGCAGCAGCGGCCCGACGTTGTCGCCGTGGCGCCCGCCGCTGGCCACTGCCTCGCCATCCAGCGCATGCGGATACAGCGCTTCGCGCGGCAGCGGTGCATCGAGCAGCGCGTTGGCGGCCACCAGCGCGGCCACGCACGAGGCGGCCGAACCGCCCATGCCCGAGCCGAACGGAATGCCCTTGTCGATCTCGACAGCGAAGCCATTCGAAAGACCCAGGCCCTCGCGCAGTGAGATCAGCGCGGCCCCGGCCGTGTTGCCCGGCGCATCCAGCGGAAGCTCGACGGCGCTGCCGCGGATGGCCTCGATGCGCACGGTCGGCTCGTCGATGCGTCGCACCGTCACGGTATCGCCGATGCCGGCAATGGCATGGCCGAGAATGTCGAAGCCCACCGCCACGTTGGCCACGGACGCGGGTGCGAATGCGCGTGCAATCACAGCCGCGCTCCTTCGCCGGCGGCCACACGCAGCAGGTCGGCGAACACGCCGGCAGCGGTGACTTCCGGCCCGGCACCCGGGCCCTGCACCACCAGCGGGTTGTCGCAGTAACGACGGGTGCGGAACTGCACCACGTTGTCGGTCAGGCGCAGGTTGGCGAAGGTGTGGTGGGCCGGCAGTTCCTGCAGGCCCACTGATGCACCCTCCGCATCGAGCCGGGCGACATAGCGCAGCACCGCACCACGCGCCCGGGCCTCTTCGAGGCGCTGCAGCAGGCTGGCATCGGATTCACCCAGGCGGGCCATGAAGCCATCCACGCTGCCATCGCGCAGCAGCGCCGGCACCAGGCTTTCCACCTGCACCTGTTCCAGGCTGAGCGCGTGGCCGGCCTCACGGGCGAGAATCACCAGCTTGCGCGCCACGTCAACGCCGGACAGGTCATCGCGCGGGTCCGGCTCGGTGTAGCCCATCGAACGCGCCTGCGCCACCAGCTCGGAGAACGGCTGGCTGCCGTCGAAGCGGTTGAACAGCCAGGCCAGCGTGCCGGAGAAGATGCCCTCCACCGCCAGCACTTCATCGCCGGTATCGACCAGGTCGCGCAGCGTGGTGATCACCGGCAGGCCGGCGCCTACCGTGGCCTCGTAACGGAAGCGCGCGCCACTGGCGGCGGCAGCGGCATGGATGCGCTGGTAGCGCGACAGCGGACCCGATCCCGCCTGTTTGTTCGGAGTGACCACATGGATGCCGGCGGCCAGCCAGCCCTCGTAGCGCTCGGCCACTTCGGCGCTGCCACTGCAGTCGATCACCACCGCGTGCGGCAGGTGTGCGGCCAGCAGGTGTTCGGTGAAGGCGTCCAGGTTGCTGGCCTGGCCATCCTCGTGCAGCGCCTGCCGCCAGTCGGCGTGCAGGACATCGGCTTCCAGGCGCATGCGCGAACGCGAGGCCAGCGCACGCAGGCGCAGGTCGACATTGGCCTTGGCCAGCAGCTGCGGGCGCGCGGCCAGCAGCTGGTCCAGCAGCGCCGCACCGACATTGCCTGGCCCGATCACGCCCACCGCAAAGGTCTGCGGCGAGAGCCAGAAACCGGCATGTGCGGCACGCAGGGCGCGCGTTGCATCGGCGCTGGCCACGGCCACGGAGATGTTGCGCTCGGACGACCCCTGCGCGATCGCCAGGATGTTCACCTGTGCACGGCCCAGCGCCTCGAACAGGCGTGCGGCCACGCCGGGCTGGCCGGCCATGCCGTCACCCACGGCGGCCAGCACGCTGACGCCCTCGCCGACCTGCACGCGCTGCACTTGGCCCACCGCCAGTTCGTGGGCAAACGCATGCAGCAGGGCCTCGCGACCACGCGCAGCCTCGCCGGCCTTCACCACGCAGCAGATGGAGTGTTCGGAAGACCCCTGCGAGATCATCACCACCGACACCTGCGCCTGGCGCAGGGCCGAGAACACGCGTTCGGCGGTGCCCGGCACGCCCATCAGTCCGGTGCCTTCCAGGTTCAGCAGAGCCAGGTCGGGGCTCAGGGTCAGGCCCTTCACTGGCCCGCGCGGCGAGCGTTCGGCACTGATGCGCGTGCCCGGGTGCACCGGATGGAAGGTGTTGCGGATGAAGATCGGCAGGCCCAGGCGGATGGCCGGCGACATCGTCTGCGGATGCACGACCTTGGCGCCGAAATAGGCCAGCTCACAGGCTTCGTCGTAGCTGAGCGCCTCCAGCTGCACGGCCTCCGGCACCAGCCGCGGATCGGCCGACAGCACGCCATCGACGTCGGTCCAGATGTGCAGCTCATCGGCGTTGAACAGCGCTGCGAAGATCGCGCCGGAGTAGTCGCTGCCGTTGCGGCCCAGCGTGGTGATGCGGTCTTCGCGATCGCGGGCGACGAAACCGGTGGCGACCACGCGCGACTGCGGGTGCTGCAGGCGCCATTTCGCCAGGCGGTCGGCGCTGGCCTCCCAGTCCACGTCCACGCCCAGTTCGCCATGGCCGACGACCAGGACATCACGTGCGTCCAGCACCGCGCACTCCTCGCCGAGTGCCTGCAGGTGCATGCCCAGCAGCTGCGCCGAGAACACTTCGCCAAGCCCCTGCACGCGGTCCAGCACCTCGCGCGGCAGCTCACCGATCACCGCCAGCGCGCCGAGCACTTCGGCCAGGTGGTCGAAGCGCACGTCGATCCACTCCACGGTCTCGCCCACCTGCTCGCCGAGCAGAGCCACGGCCGCGCCGCGATGGCGTGCACGCAGGGCATACCAGGCCTCGCGCCAGCCTGCATCGCCGCGTGCCGCCAGCTGGGCCAGTTCGATCAGCGCATCGGTGACGCCCTTCATCGCCGATACGACAGTGACCTGCAGCGGCTCGGGACGGGCCAGCAGCAGGCCGGCCACATGGCGGTAGCGTTCGGCGTTGGCCACCGAGGTGCCGCCGAACTTGTGCACGACGGTGGACGGTGCGGCCAGGCTGGCCGGTGCAGCGGGATGGGCGGGGGCGTGGAAAGACATGCAGACCTCGGTAGGAGGCCCCGTCACATGCAGGTGGTGGGTTTCCCCGTCACCTGGATGGTGCGGGGCCGTTGTTTTCGGGAGTTACACGAAGACGACGGGCCGCACCAGGGCAGTGGTGGCGGTGGTGGTAATAATGGTGGTGATGGCGACCGGCGCAGTCGACCCGCCCGCGGTAGCGGGGGCAATCAGGCTGGCGAGGGCGGCATCGAAGACCATGGCGCACAGAAAACACCGTGCGCCGGGGGCCTGTCAAGTGCTGCGATGCAAAAATCGTTTGTTTCGATCATCGCCCAACGTGCAGCCATTTGGTTGCAACTGAGACAAACAGGGCATCAGAGCGCTTGAGGCCGGCAATCAGCCGGCATGTTCGGCGATCGCACGCGGAGCGCGGTGCGCGTGGGCACACAGCAGCACGCCTGCCACCAGGAACACGATCGCCAGCGCCTCCAGCAGGGTCGGCCAGCGCCACTGCCAAGCGAAGGCGTAGAGCAGCGCGAACAGGGTTTCGAACACGATCATCTGCCCGGTCAGGGTCAACGGCAACAGGCGGCTGGCACGGTTCCAGAACGCGTTGCCGATGATCGAGGCGATGACCGCGACGCCGGCACTGATCACCCAGAACAGGCTCCAATGCGCGGGGGTGTGGCCAGCGGTCTGGCCGATGAAGGCCATTGGCACCAGCAAGAGCGACAGGCCGCCGGTGGTGACCCCGGTCAGCAGCGACCAGTCATGGCTGGACAGATCGGCACGCCGGGCCAGCCAGCGGCTGTTGCCCACCGAGTACAGCGCCCAGGAAAACAGCGCACCAAAGGCGCAGACCAGGCCGATCAGGCGCTGCCGCCACGGCGTGCCCAGATGCTCGGACATCAGCGATTCCCAGCCCACCAGGGCCACGCCCAGCACGCACAGCCCCAGCGCGGGCAACAGTTGTTTCAACGGCACCGCACCCTTTTCGCGCACGCCGACCAGGGTCACTACCACCGGGATCAGGCCGACGATGAGCGAGGCCGCCGCGCCACCGGCCCACTGCACGGCCGTGGCCAGCAGCAGGAAATACACCAGGTTGCCGGCCAGGCTGAGCCACAGCAGGCCCATCCATTCCGCACGACCCAGCTGCGGCGCCAAACGCTTCCAGCGCGGCAACAGCAGGATCACCGCGATCAGTCCGTAGACCAGATAGCGGCCGGCGGACAGTTGCAGTGCGTTGAAGGAATGCAGCACGGCAGGCGCGAGGAAGACCACGCCCCACAGCGCGCCAGCGGCAACGCCATTGGCGATGCCCAGGGCCATCGGGTTGTTGCGCATAGCAGGTTCTTCGGGGGGAGAGAACAGGCCGCGCAGTGTAGGCGGCGATGGACTCGGCGTCTTGACCGAGGCTACTGCCCTGCCCCGGCACTTCCTACGTGTAGAGCCGAGCCCATGCTCGGCTCCTTGTAACCACGACGGCAAAAATCAGCCGAGCATGGGCTCGGCTCTACAGCGCCCCCTCACCACGCCGCCAGGCGCTCGGGGTCAGGCCCGTCTCGCGGCGCAGCGCACGGGTCAGTGCGCTCTGCTCGGAGTACCCCGCTGCCAGCGCGATAGCGCTGATGGGCGCTGCACTGGTCAGCAGCGCATGCTTGGCCCAGCGCAGCCGGCCGGCGCTGAGCCAGGCCTGCGGACTGACCCCGAATTCGCGCTGGAACAAGGCATGCAGCCGGCTTTCGCTGACGCCAACATGGGCCGCCATGCGCGGCACCGGCCACGCCCGCCCGGGTTCAGCCTGCACGGCCGCACACAGGCCCTGCAGCCGCGCACCACTGCCCGCAGGGGCAAACATCCGCAGCAGGTCGGGCAGCAGCTCCGGCATGCAGCCGCCGACCCTTACCTGGGCCAGGCGCTGGCGCAGCGACAGCGGCAGGTGCAGCCAGCGCTGGCGACTGAGGTGTTCCTGGGTCAGGTCATCGAGCACGCCCGGGCCGCAATCGACGATCACGAAACCGTTCGGCCCATGTGCCACCTGGTCATGCGCCTCACCGGAGGCAACGAACGCCCCCTGCAACAGATCCAGGCGGCCGCCGCGCCCTTCCAGCTCGAACTGCAGCTCGCCCTGCAGCGGCAGCACCCACTGTGCGTAGTCGTGGCGGTCCAGGCCCGTTGCCTGGCCGTAGTGCCGCAGGTGGAAGATGGCGCCCATCGCGGCAGTGTGCGCGTGCGATGGGCTGCCTGCAATCCACGGATCGCGGCCAGACAGCCGCGCGCCCTAGCCGTCGGTACCGAGGAACGCGAACGGTTTGCTCGGCACGAACTGCGACAGCGCATCACCGGAGAAGGTGTTGCGCTGGTCCGGGCCCAGGTCGAGCTTGAGCACCTGTCCGCCGAAATCGACCTTGTTCAGATCGACCCAGAACGTGTTGGGCGTCAGTGCCGATTCGAAGAAATACAGCCGGCGCTTGTGGTCGGCCACCGTGCGCCAGCGCGTGGACGAGATGTTCGGCTCGCCGGGCGTGGTGATGCCAAACGGCACCGACACATTGCGGATGACGCTGAACACACTGGCCAACGCCTCCACAGGGTCTTCGGCCTTGGGAATGGCATTGATGTAGAACGAGGCGCGCGCGAAGCGATCGGCCGAGCGGTTGGTGCCCGGCAGCATCACCGTGCCCCCGATACTCTTCCAGTACGCATTGAGCGCCAGCTGCTGATCGAAGATCGGCGAGTTGGTCATCACCTGGTAGCGGCGGTCGTGATGGATGACCTGGCGACCGCCGATGTACTCGATGATGGCGCTGTCGCCGGTAGCGTCGGACAGCGAAAGATGCAGGGTCGCCTGGCGGTCCTCACCGGGCACCTTGTCGGTGACGATGGCGAACGGCTCGCGCTCCAGTGCAGCCACGGCCTCGGCCACGCTGCCGAAATTGTCCAGCACGTATTGCGCCCACAGCGAGATGGCCAGCCCCGGCTTGTTGCCGCGCTGCTGGGGATACTGCGATTCGACCAGCCACAGAAGGTTGGCGACCAGGCCCTTCTCGTTCATGCCGTCGGTGGTGGACACGTCGTAGCCGGTGGCCACCACACTGCCGTAGCGCGCGGTCCACTTCGCCGACTTCGGTCCGGCCTGGCCGGTACGCTCGATTCCGCGGGGCAGGACATACAGGTTGGTGGCAACGTCGACCTTCCAGTCCATCGACCGGGCGGTGATCACATCGCCGTTGTCACCCAGGTAGACCGCGCGCGTGCAGGCCCATCCCGGTGCGACCGCCGCTGCCAGCGCCATGGCCAGCGCCGCCCTGCCCTGCCACTTCGTCCGCTTCATGCTGTGCTCCCTTCCCCAGGAAGCCCGATGGGAACCCGGCAACGGTGACAGCGGGGTGAAGCCCCGCGCGCGGCGTCAACCGGCGCTGAGCATCGGGCGCACGAGGGCGCTCAGAAGATCCACCGCGGTGGGTTCGGCATCATCGCCCTCCACCGTGCGCGAGAAACCTGACCAGTCACTGCTGGCCAGCTGGCGCAGCTTCAGCGCATCGACCGGCAACGCGCGCATCGACCAGTACGGAAACTGGCGCTGGCCCAACCGCCCGCGCGCCAGTTCGACGATGTCCACGTGGCTGCCCGCCTGCAGGATGCGCTCGTACACCGAATCGATGCCATCAGGCGGCCCTTCGATGTACTGCAGGAAACGCTGCCCATCGTGCAACAACACGCCCGTCACCCCGGCCATCCGGTTGAACCGGGTGGCATCGTTCACCAACGTCTGCAGGCGTTCGGCGGAAAGGTCCGGCCGGGCCTGGCTGACGTAGGCAATGGCGCGTAGTGGCATGAATCTTCCTTGGCAACGTGAGCGGCCACGGTAGCAGCTACGGACGAGCCCGTCTCAGTTCGCCCACGCGCTCCCTGAAGAATTCAGTTAACGGCTGATGCGCGTGTCGGCACGCCGCGGCAGCACCGCTTCGAACACCACCTGCCCCTGCTCGTTGCGTGCACTCAGCCGTCCACCGTGTGCGGCTACGAACTGATCGACGATGTACAGGCCAAGGCCCAGCCCCTTGCTCTGGTGGAAGCTGGCCTTGAACGGCTCGAAAAGGCGCGGCAGCAGTGCCTCCTCGATGTGCCCGACATTGCGCACGCGCAGGGTCACCACGCGCGAATCGCTGCCATCGACGGCAACCCACACCACGTCCTTGCCCCCGTGGGTGATCGCATTGCCGACCAGGTTGGCCACCACCTGCCCCAGGCGATCCATGTCGCCGTGCAGCGTGGCATCACCGCTGGCTTCGAACGCGATGCGGTCGCTGCCATGCGCACTGCCCGCCTCTGCGATCACAGCGCGGGCCAGCGCTTCCAGATCACAGCTGGCAGCCTCCAAGCGCAGGCCGCCACTGCGGATCCGCGAGAAGTCTAGCAGCTGCTCGACCATGCGCGCCATGCGCACGGTGCTGGCTTCCAGGTGCTGCAGGGTCTGCTGCGCACTGGTGTTGCCCGGCGGCAGTTCCAGCGACAGCTTGTCGGCGCACAGCAGGATGGCCGACAGCGGCGTGCGCAGATCGTGGGTCAGCACGGCGGCCATCGTCTCGTTCAACTTCAACGCGCGCTCCAGCGCCTCGTTGCGTGCCTTCAGCAGCTGGCGCTGCTGGTAGAGCTCGATGAACACGTTGACCTTGCTCAGGATCACCTGCGGCGCCACCGGCTTGTGCAGGAAATCGACCGCACCGCTTTCGTAGCCCTTGAACGCACGCACCGGATCATCCGGCGACGCGGTCAGGAAGATGATCGGCACATCGCGGCTGCGCTGCGAGCCACGCATCAGCTCGGCCAGGGTGAAGCCATCGATCTCCGGCATGTGCACGTCCAGCAGCGCCAGCGCCACTTCATGCTCCAGCAGCAGCTCCAGCGCCTGCGCGCCCGAGCCGGCCAGCAGCAGGTTGACGCCCTCGCGGCGCAGCAGCGCCTGCATGGCTACCAGGTTCTGCGGCACGTCATCGACGATCAGCAGGTTGACCGGGGTCTGCGACTGCGCAGGGTCCGGTGGCAGCAGGTTCATGCGAACAACTCCTTCAAGCGACGGCACATCAATTCAAGAGGCAGCACGGCATCAGCGCCGGCGTGCTGCAGGGCGGAGGCCGGCATCATCGATGCCTCGGCCTCCTCGGGGCATTGCAACCAGGCACGGCCACCGGCGGCACGCACCGCGGCCACACCTTCGCTGCCATCACTGCTGGCGCCGGTCAGCAGCACCGCCAGCAGCTGCGGACCGAATACGGCCGCGGCAGATTCAAACAACGGGTCGATGGCCGGGCGCGAGAACAGCACCGGCTCGTCCACCGACAGTGCGATGGTCTGCGCGTCTTCCACCAGCAGGTGGTAATCGGGCGCCGCGAAGGTCACCGTCCCCGCCTGCAGCGGCTGCTTGTCCTCGGCCTCGCGCAACTGCAGCGCGCAGTACGGCGACAGCACTTCGGCGATACGACTGCTGCGGTCGCGCGGCACATGCAGCACCACCAGCACCGGCACCGGCAGACCCGCCGGCAGCGCGCCGAGCAGCAGCTGCAGTGCGGCCACGCCACCGGCCGAGGCGCCGATGACCAGCAGATGCGGGCGCGCAGTTCCCATCAGACGACCTTCCGGTACAGTCGATGCTCGCGCGAACAGGTTTCGAACGCGTCGTGGTGCTGGCCGAACTGCAGCGATTCCTTGCTGCCCAAGCCGAGGAAGCCACGATGCACCAGCGCCTCACGGAACAGGCCCACGGCACGGTCCTGCAGGTCGCGGTTGAAATAGATCAGCACGTTGCGGCACGAGACCAGGTGCACTTCGGAGAACACCGTGTCGGTGGCCAGGCTGTGGTCGGCAAACACTACGTTGCGGCGCAGTTGGCGGTCGAACACCGCACCGTCGTAGGCGGTGGCGTAGTAATCGGACAGCGAACCGGTACCGCCGGCAGCCAGATAGTTGCGGCTGAACTGGGCCAGGCGGTCGATGCTGTAGGCGCCGGCTTCCGCACTGGCCAGCGCGGCCGGATTGATGTCGGTCGCGTAGACGATGCTCCGCTCCAGCAGCCCTTCCTCATGCAGCAGGATAGCCAGCGACCACACCTCTTCACCGGTACTGCAGCCTGCCACCCACAGCTTCACCGACGGGTAGGTGCGCAGCACCGGCACCACCTGCTCGCGCAGCTGCTTGAAATAGGCCGGGTCACGGAACATTTCCGAGACCTGCACGGTGAAGAACTGCATCGCCTGGGCGAACAGCTCCGGTTCGTGCAGCAGCCGGTGCTGCAGGTCGACCAGGCGCTCGCAGTCATAGCGCTGCATGCCCTGGCGGATGCGCCGGCGCAGCGAGGACACCGCGTAGCTGCGGAAGTCGTAGTGGTAGCGCTGGTACAGCGCCTCCAGCAGCACCTTCAATTCCAGGTCGAACAGCGCCTGCTCGTTCATTGGCGCGAGCACCAGACCCGGCACAGCGAAACCAGCTTGTCGACGTCGATCGGCTTGGCGATGTAATCGTTGGCACCGGCCTGCAGGCAGCGCTCGCGGTCATCGGGCATGGCCTTGGCGGTCAGCGCGATGATCGGCAGGTCCTGCAGGTGGCGCTGCGCACGGATCTCGCGCATGGCGGTCAGGCCATCCTTCTCCGGCATCATGATGTCCATCAGCACCAGATCGACCTCGCGCTGGGCCAGGCGATCAACTGCTTCCTGGCCGTTGCGAGCGATCTCCAGGGTCACGCCCAGCGGCTCGAGCACGCTGGACAGCGCGAAGATGTTGCGCACGTCGTCCTCGGCCAGCAGCACGGTGCGGCCATCGAGCACGGTGTCGCGGCGGCGGGCCTCCCGCAGCAGGCGCTGCTGGTCGCTGGGCAGGCTGGCCTCGACGCTGTGCAGGAACAGGGTCACTTCATCCAGCAGGCGCTCGGGCGAGCGTGCGCCCTTGATGATGATGCTCTTGGAATAACGGCGCAGGCGCTGTTCTTCCTCGCGGCTGAGCGCACGACCGGTGTAGACGATCACCGGCGGGAAGCCGACATCATCGTTGCCGGCCATGTGCTCCAGCAGGTCGTAGCCACTGCCGTCGGGCAGCGACAGGTCCATCACCATGCAGTCGAAGGTCACCGTGCTCAGCTGCTCCACCGCAGCGGCCAGGGTACCCACCGCCACGATCTGCAGCTGGTCGCGGCCCAGCAGCAGCTCCAGGTTGCGCCGCAGATCACTGTCGTCCTCGACGATCAGCAGGCGGCGCACATCACGCTGGCTGGTCTGTTCCAGCTGCTCGATGGCTGCGGCCAACCGCTCGCGGGTGGCCGGCTTCACCGCATAGCCGATCGCGCCCAGCTCACGCGCCACCTGGCTGCGGTCCATGCCCGAGACTACATGCACGGGAATATGGCGGGTTTCCGGGTTGCGCTTGAGGCGTTCGAGCACGCTCAGCCCCGACACGTCCGGCAGGCCGATATCGAGCAGGATGCCATTCGGACGCAGATCGCTGGCAAGAGTCAACGCCTCTTCGGCGGTGGTCGCCACCACGCAGTCGAAATCAAGTTCGTGTGCCAGCGAAACCAGCGCTTCGGCGAAGCTGGCATCGTCTTCCACTGCCAGGATCAGGCGCCCGACACGCTGGCGCCGACTGCGATCATCGGCAACGCTGGCGGTGGCCACCGCAGGTGCGGCGGCCATGGCCAGCGGCGCGGCGGCCGCCAGGTTCTGCACCGAAGGCATCGGTGCCGGCGCCATCGCGGTCGGCTCGGCCGGCACGTCGCTGGCCGGTGCGCCCTGCAACGGCAGTTCCAGGATGAAGCAGCTGCCGCGACCCGGTTCGCTGTCCACCTGGATATCGCCGCCCATGCGCACGGCGAGGTCGCGCGAAATCGACAGGCCCAGGCCGGTACCACCGTAGCGGCGGCGGGTGCTGCCATCGGCCTGGCGGAACGCCTCGAAGATCACCTGCAACTGGTCACGGGCGATGCCGATGCCCGAATCGCAGACTTCGAAGCGGATGCGGCCATTGCCACCCGCACGCACGTGCAGGCTCACCTTGCCGTGCTCGGTGAACTTCACGGCATTGGCCAGCAGGTTCTTCAGGATCTGCTGCATGCGCTGGTTGTCGGCCACCAGCTGGGTCGGCGCCAGCGCATCGGCCTCGATCTGCAGGGCCAGGCCCTTCTGCCGGGCCATCGGCTCGAACGTCTCGCGCAGGCGCTGCAGCACGCTGTCGACCACCACCACTTCGTCGGCCAGTTCCACATGGCCGGCTTCGATGCGGGACAGATCGAGGATGTCGTTGATCAGCGCCAGCAGGTCGTTGTTGGACGACAGGATCGCGCGGGCGTACTTGACCTGCTCTTCGGTCAGCGTGCCGTCCTTGTTGTCGGCCAGCAGCTTGGCCAGGATCAGCGAGCTGTTCAGCGGCGTGCGCAGCTCGTGCGACATGTTGGCCAGGAATTCGGACTTGTAGCGCGAGGTCGCCGCCAGCTCGTTGCTGTTGCGTACCAGCTGGCCCTGCGCCACCAGCAGCGCCTGCTTCTGCGCTTCCAGCTCGTGGGTGCGCTCTTCCAGCTGCACGTTGCTCTGTTCCAGCTCGACCTGCTGCTGCTCCAGGTTGGCCTGCGACTGCATCAGGCTGCGACTCTGCTCTTCCAGCTCTTCGTTGGCCACGCGCAGCTCTTCCTGCTGGGCCTGCAACTCTTCGCCCTGCCGCTGCGATTCCTCAAGCAGCACGACCAGCTGCGCGCGCAGCAACGAGGCACGCAACGCCATGCCCAGCGTGTCGCCGCAGCGCTCCAGCAGCTCCGCATCCAGCGCCTGCTGCCCGGCGGCCTGCGAGCGACCCAGCTCGACCACACCCACCACGGTGCCATCGCTGCTGATCGGCGCAAGGATGCGTTCACGCACCTGCACCAGCCCGAAGCTGGACTGCAACTGCAGAGCCCGCTCATCGTCACCCGGCAGATGACGGATCTGCTGGTCACGCGCCGTCTGGCCCAGCAGGCCTTCCTGCAGTGTCACCGACGCCGGGACACCGCTGGGCACGGCAACGCCGCCCGTAAGATGCAGACGACCGCCTTCGATGCGGTACATGGCGCCCACATCGGCGCGCAGCTGCGTGGCCAGGCACGCCATCGACGCATCGGCAATCTGTTCTGGCCCCAGGTCGCCACGCAGGCATGCCGCCACGGCATTTTCCGCTTCCTGCAGCCACAGCGCACGCAGCGCCTCGCGTCGCGCATGCACCGCGCGCGACACGATGCCGGCAATCATCAGGAAAGCCACGCCACCGATGGTGCGGTTGATGAAGGAGAACGACGAGTTGGAGCTGGCCGGCGCCACGTTGTAGCCCACCGCCAACAGGATGCATGCCACCAGTGCTACGACGAAGGGAACCCGCGCACTTCGCTGGAAAATGGTGACGCCAACGGCCATGAAATAGGTCAGCCACACCGCATAGCCCAGCGGGACGACAAGTTCCAGGGCAACGGTGGCCGCCAGCAGCATGGCCGCCGTCGTCCAGATCCAGCGGTCGCGCGTTGTTGCACCAGCACGCATCAGGAAGGTTCCCGGGCAGAAAGAGGCGGTTATGCTACCCCGTGTCGCATTCAGCCGCATACGACCATTGGCACACGCGGTGCGTGCACACACTCTTCACACTGGCCTGCCTACGGTCTCAGCCCCTACAGGGGTATTACTGATTTCCAGGTGGACGCTCTTGCCTCTACGCCTTCCGTGCTGACGGACACGTCCCGACAACTGCGATTGCTGATCGACAGCGTTCGTGACCATGCCCTGTACCTGCTTGATCCGCACGGCATCGTCTGCAGCTGGAACCCGGGCGCCGAGCGGATCAAGGGCTACCGTGCCGACGAAGTCATCGGCACCCACTTCAGCCGCTTCTACCTGGCCGATGAACGCGAGGCCGGCGAGCCGCAGCGCCTGCTGCACCTGGCCGCACAGAATGGCCACGTGGCTACTGAGGGCTGGCGGGTGCGCCATGATGGCTCGTCGTTCAGGGCCAGCATCGTCATCGAAGCGGTCCGCGAGAACGGCCAACTGCTGGGCTTCGTCAAGATCACCCGCGACATCACCGAGCAATGGCAATCCCAGCGCCTGCTGCGTGATGCCCAGCGCGCCCTGCGCCAGACCCAGCAGTTCGAGACCGTAGGCCGGCTCAGCCGCGGCCTGTCGCATGAGTTCAACAACCTGCTGACCACGGTCGGCAACGCGCTGGACCTGCTGTCGATGCGCCTGGGCAGCGACGCCCGCGCGGCCGAGCTGCTGGCCATGGCACAGGCGGCCACCGACCGGGGATCGCTCCTGACCCGGCAACTGCTGGCCTTCAGCACCGGCCAGACCCTGATCCGCGAGCCGCTGGACATCAACCAGCAGATCCATGAGTGGCTGCCCGGCCTGCGCAGCACCTGCCCGCCCGGGGTCACGGTCGAGGCTGCACTCACCCCCGGCCTGCCCCTGCTCAGTACCGACCCGCTGCAGCTGCAGACCGCTCTCGTCAACCTGGTGGCCAACGCTGCCGACGCTACACTGGATGGCGGTCGCGTGCTGGTTGCCACGGCGCTTGAGCACCGGCTGGATCCAGATGCGGACACCGCGCGGCAGCGTCGATATGTGACACTAAGCGTCTGCGACGAGGGCCACGGCATGGCCCCGGACATCGCTGAACGGGCCACCGAGCCCTTCTTTACGACCAAGGACATCGGCAAAGGCAGCGGCCTGGGCCTCAGCCAGGTGTTCGGTTTCACTACCCAGAGCGGCGGCTTCGTTGATGTGTCCACCACGCCCGGTGTCGGCACCACGGTCAGCCTGCTGCTACCCGCAACCGAGGACCCTGCCCATGACTGATGACCCGCTCCGCGTATTGATGGTGGAGGACCAGTCCGATCTGCGCGAAATGATCGGCTTGGCACTGCGCGATTTCGGCATCGATGTGGCAACCACGTCCGACGGCCACGAAGCCGTCGCCCTGATGCAGGGCGGCGAGCGCTTCGACGTGGTGTTCAGCGACGTCAGCATGCCCAACGGCATGTCCGGCATCGAGCTCAGCGAGCACGTGGCGCGCGACCAGCCGCACGCGCGGATGATCCTGTCTTCAGGCTATGCGCGCTCGCAGCTGCCGCCGCTGCCCGACCAGGTTGAGTTCCTGCCGAAGCCCTATCGGCTGCGCCAGCTGGTGGAGCTGTTGAAGCAGGATTGAGGCATCCACGCATGGCGTGGATCGAAATCGCGCCTGGTACCGCCGGGCCATGCCCGGCGGCTCGACGCCTTTACCAGCGCATGAACAGCGTCACCACGAAAATGGCCAAGGCCACGCCGATGACGATCCACATCCCTTTGCTCTGGCGCCAGGAGGGTTTACGGGTGCCGGGGTTGTTCATCGCTTTCTCCATCGTGATAACAGGGATGGAACGAGCTTCGCGTTCTACATGTGCAGTGCGCGTGCAGGGTCGCCAGATGCGACCAAATGCATTCAGGAATCCGCGTCGCGGTCCACCCGCAGACGACTGACCCGCCAGCCTCCATGCGAATTGAAGCGCCCGGTATCACCGGTCAGGCCGTAGCGCAGCGCCAACCAACCGGCGCGGAGCGAGCCCACATGCCATTCCCGCACTTTCCTGTACGCATACCGAAAACGACGAGCTTGCACGGGCTCACCCCAAATGTGATTGTCATCACGATTTGCGGACAATAGCGCCAATTTCTTTCCGCTGGAAGATACCCCCCAACCGGCCCGTTCAGCGCTTGCGACGGCGCCAGGCACGGTCTGCAACATGGACGAGCCCGAGCAGGCAGGCAGCCACCAGCGCTACCTCACCAATAGCGAGCAACAGGTCCACGGCAATACTCCGGACGGCAGGGTTGCGGCCAGGCTGATGGCGTAGAAATGACGGCCAACCTGTGCTGCAGGATCACCGTAAGGGCAAACGGGCTAGCTGTTCTGCAGGGTGATACGCATTTCCGGCAATGCGGTGCGGATGAATGCGGGGAATGAGCGCGGCACTGCGGATGAGTGCGCCAAGCGCGTGGTGACCCCGGCCCGATTCGAACGGGCGACCTTCCCCTTAGGAGGGGGGCGACCGGCCCATATCTACCAACGCTTCTCAGTCAGTCTGTGCCAAACCTGTGCCTAAAATGCCCCGCCAGCGGCGGATCTGCGCGACTCCGACGTGACGAGCCCTTCGCTCCGGCGCCCATGCAATCGAGTTATCTGGCATTCACTTTGAGGCAACGAAATGTACGTTTCAGAAACCGTTCATTTTCATGACGAGAGCGAACGCGACTACTACGCGGTGTTGGGCCGGTACGTCAGCGCTTGGGGAAGGTTTGAAAACGGGCTTTATGACCTGCTGGCGATAGCTGGAGGTCCATACCGGGAAATTCTCATGAAGCTGGGCGAGCCATCCTTGCCTCCGAAATTCAAGCCTGGACCTATGGCCTTCGACTCTAAAGTCAAAAACCTGGAAAAGTGCCTAGAAGCCTGCCCTTCGCTCTGGGATCCGCAAGACCGTGTGACGGACTTACTCGAGTGGGCCAAGCGCGAAGTAGTCGCTCGCCACCATCTCATTCACGGCGTAGACCAGTTGTTCCTCAAACGGTCGCCGTACGAGACCTACATGTACAAGGGGGAGACTCGAGACCCCTGTTCCAGCAACATTGCGGACGGGATGGACTTCACGATCGACTCGCTGGCGGCAAGGTACGACGAGGTTGGACATGCCTGCATGGATCTGGCCACGCTCCATCTCGAAATCGCAGAGGCGATTGGTCAGCTACGCGGGAAACTAAACGCGCGCAGCGCGTCATAACGTAGAAGCAAACGGCGGCTTAGAAGTCTACCTGACTCTGGACACGAATCAACGACATGCATTGAATTGATTTCTGGAACCCGGCCGCCTGAGCCATTGCGGCACAAGGTGGCTATCCGGAGTTTTCTGGAGCCACGGCAGCCATTGCGAGGCATTTCACTCCAAGCGGGACAGGCGCCCACTGCCCGCCTCTGCGGCGAGGCAACCGCCGTATGCAGGCAGTTGTCACGAACTAAGGCCGTTTGGCGTCTCCACCTACAAGTGGGCCGATTCCGGTCCACACTTACAGGACAGGACAATGCAGATGAACCGAGCGAACTGGTTTGTGGTCTCTCCCGAAGGCGCCAAAGCGGTTGGACAGCTCCATCACTTTGTGACCACCGGCACATCGTTGCCCTCAAAATTGATCCACCTGGTGTTCTTGCGCGTTTCTCAACTGAATGGATGCGCGCACTGCATAGACATTCACACACGCGATCTACTCAAGGAAGGCATGCCCTTCGACACAATCACCCTTCTGCCTGTTTGGCACGAAGCCGCGTACCTCTTCTCGGACCAAGAGCGCGCCGCGTTGGCATGGGCTGAGGAAGTGACGCTTGTCAGCGAGACCCACGCATCTGACGAGGCGTACCAGGCCGTGGCCGCAGCCTTCAGCGAGAAGGACCTTGTCGATCTCACGCTCACCATCGCGGCAATGAACGCGATCAATCGGCTAGGCGTGAGCTTTAGGCTCAAGCCCCGGGCCAAGCCCGCTACCGAGTAACCACACCGGCGAGCGCTGGGCATTGGCCCAGCGCCGCGTCAGCGCCGCTTCGATCCGACTTTTGCCTCCCTCAACCGAGCCTTAGCGGGATCCGTCAGTCGGGGCTTTGCCTCCGCTGGCGGCCGGATCGGCTCCAGCGCCGCCATCACCCTGGCGGACGCGGCAGCAGCCGCCTCGTCCAGGCGCTGGGCCTGCTGCTGCTGTTCGCGGGTCGGCGGCAGTCCGGGCAGCGGTCGCGCCGGTTTGATGGGTGTGTTGTCGGTCAGGCGAACGACCGCCTCTCGCAGCGGCAAGTCCGGAAACAGCCTGGCGGCACACCAGCGCTCGGCGAAGCGCTTGCCCTGCCGGATGCTGGCAACCGGTGCGTTCTTGGTCTGCCACATCTTCAGGGCGTTCATGTGCAGGCGGTAGCTACCCTCCCGGGTCGGGGTGACGCTGGCCACCTCGCGCCCGTTCCACCACAGCGCCCAGCGCTCACCCATCTGCACCCAACCCGAAGGGATGGGGGCAGTGCGAAAGCCTTGGTAGCCGAGCGATGGAAGCATGGCGAGGAGCATACGCGCGGCCGTCGCAGATCCTGCAAACGGGACGGCGACCTGCCTGAATCGTTCGGGGAGAGTTGAGCGAGGCTCGGCCCGTTGCCCGAGCGGCGTCCTTCAGGCGCCCCATTCTTTGAGCGCATAAACTAATGAGCCCCGCAACAGCGGGGCTCTGGTCAACTAGCGGAGTGGGATGCGAATAGCACTGGCCATGCCCACTTCACAACCGCAGCAACTGCCAAGCCAAATATGGCCCACAGTACCTTTGCCTGAACGCCGTTCAGCATAGTCTGCATGTCCGCCTTGGTCGGAACATGGTTCAGCCGCTCTTTCACGGTTGCCACATCCGTCTCAACGGTGCGAAGTCGCTTGTCCAAATCCGAAAAATCACTCATGACGTTGGAAGCTCCGCTGGAAACGGCTGATTGGACGGTCTTCAGAACCGGAGCGCTGGGCGCGATGTTAACAACGACAGTTCTCACCCCGGTAGGAGATGAGGACACAATCGCTTCCGGGAACTGAACGACGAAATCGGCGCCAGGCGCCTTTTCGACCCCTGCCACGTTTAGCCTGCGGTGTCGCGCGCGATGGCGGCGTCACGAACGGCAATCGCCTGAGCGAGCATGTCGCGCATTTTGCACATCGCATCACAGAATTCCGGGAATTTCTGAACCGGAATCATCATCGTCGCCACATCTTCTCGAAACTGCTCAGACGAACTGCCAGCGGGGACCATTTTGGCCACCTGCATATCGCCTTCCTGCAGCAGCTCCTGGTCGAAGTGTTCCTCGGTCATCCGAAGAGCTTCGCGCCAGAATTGAACATGGACAAAGCCGTCAGGGCTAGGGCCTGCGAGAGTAATTCCAGACGCCATGGCACGATTGTAGGAACCGTGCTCCACATGCTTAACAGTAACCTTTGCCACACTTCCCCCTGTATCGCCCATCCTGAGCTGCGGCGATCTTACGGGATGCTAGGCATTGAGTCATTAGCAACTTTGCTACCTGCATAGTGCCGGCGCGGCGCTGCTCACGCGCCCCCGGGTTGAGCTGCCTGCGGCCCCGGATCCGGCGAAGTCAGGATGCCCGCCCTGCCCGGTTGACACCATCGGGCAACGTCGCCTTGTCGGTTCGGTCTGTCCCTACACGCCCCGGGCACGGTCGGCGGGGCTACCCTCCGGTCATGTGCGGCCGATTCGTCCAGCTCCCCGTTTTCGACTTCGGCCTGCCCGGCCTGGCGGACCTCGCCCCGGGATTGGCCGAGATCCGGCCGAGCTTCAATCTGGCGCCCACACAGCGCGCCGCGGTCATCCTCGACCGTGGCGAAGGCCGACAGGTCACCCGGATTTCCTGGGGCCTGCTGCCGTTCTGGGCCAAGGCCGAGGGCCTGCAGGGCTCCACCATCAATGCCCGCATCGAGACGGTGGCCACCAAGCCGGCATTCCGCACGGCTTTCAAGAAGCGCCGATGCGTCATCCCCATGGCCGGGTACTACGAATGGTCGGTGAGCCCAGAGGACGGGAAAAAGGATCCGTGGTTCATCCACGCCGCCGGCCCGCTGCTGGCGGCCGGCCTGTGGGAAGACACCAGCCCGCTGCTGCCCGATGGCAACCTGGGCACCTTCACGATCATCACCGGCGACAGCAGCGGCGTCTCAGCGGATATCCACGACCGCATGCCGGTCTGGTTACACGCCGGCCAGATCGATGACTGGATGGGTGCCGGCACCGACGATGCCATGGCCATGCTCCTGGCCAGCGAGCCGCCGGCCATGGAGGCGTACAGGGTCAGCCGCGCGGTCAATACGCCCCGAAACAACAGCAAGTCATTGATTCAAGCCGAGGGATAGGTCGTTCTCTTGGGATTCCGCGGACGGAGCCCCATAGGACTACCTTCACACGGGAGAATCACATGTCACTGCGGCAGTTGGAAAAAGACCTTGATACCTACACCACACGCCGGGATGAGGTTGCAGCGTTCCGGGCAGGGCTGAGCGACGCCCAGCTTGATGAACACGACAACCGCTCTGATCAAGAACTCGGCGAGGTCAACCAAGAGCTGGAAGAGAACGGTAAAGACATGGATGTCATTGACCGCAACCAGCTCGTGCAGCGCAAACTTGACCTGATCGATTTTGGTCGTGGCGGCTTGAGACGCATCGAGGCCGAGATTCTGGACATCAACACCGAAATCCTTCGCGCGAAGAACCTCCGTTAACAAATGCCGGGGGTGCAGTCGTGCCCCCGGCACTCTCAAGCTTTAGCGCTGGATATCCCAGAGGCGACCATTCACGATCCTCCCCAGAAGCGGCGCTCCGGCTGCGACCGAGGGGTGGAAGTACGCCCCATCATTGTCCAGGAACTGCGCAACGTTTGCGTGGCTCCACCCACACTCCCGCGACCATTCAATGACCGGCAGCCCATAGTGCTCGGCCACACGCCTGGTAGCTTCCGCGTACGCCCGGACCGTCAGCCCTATCGCGTTGGTCCAGCCGTTCGGCCAGTCGCCGGGGACGGTGATCCTCTCACCGTATGGCGACGTGATGCAGAAGATCCTAGCTTTCGGGAATCGCGTCAACAGCTTCCCGATGGTTGAATGAAGGGCGCCGTAGAACTCGGTTTCAGCAGTGGAAGTGAACTCGCCAAGCGGCACAGACTGCGCCCAGTCGTTGGTGCCCCCCTCGAAGAGCACAGCCACGCTGCCGGCTGGAATTGCGTCGATTCTCGCCTGGTCGCACATCGATACCACCTGCGGGCCTGCGTCCGGCTTTGCCACCTTGCTGCCGCCGACACCGCAGTTGGTGTGCACAATCCCATGCTCGGCAACCACGGCTGGTTGCCACCGACCCTGCCCGACCAAGCTGTCGCCAAAGGACGCCACGGCCTGGCCCCGCCATCTGCTGAGAGACGAGGAGCTGCCCGCCTCGAGGACGGCCAGACGCTTTGCTACATCCGGCGACACCTGCTCGAGTTTGATTACGATCGGGTTGCCTGAACGCGCAGTCACTGCTACAGAACGCGCGGCCGTAGGGATCGCTACACGTTCGTCCGTGTACTGGGTGCCGACCGCCCCAAAAATTGAGATCAAAGTTCCATCGGAGCCAAAGAATGCCAGGGGCGTGGTGGTCGTGCCCGTGACCAAGGTGGTGAAGTACACGAACCCCTCATCGCCATTGAGCGGAAGCGACGAGTAGTTGTAGGCAGAGCTCGCAACTGCAGCACCTGAACTTTTGTCGATGTAGTAGCCGGAAACATCCATAGTGCTCTGCCTCGTCAGATCAGCCAACGAAGCCGCCGATTTCTGCGCATTGCGTTCGGCGGTCGTCAGTCGCTGTGCAACACCAGCTGCGATGTAGGAGGCCTCGATCGCAATATTGTTCCTCCGGGAAGAAACGTAAATGGCCCTAGCATCAGGGGGAACCGCCTTAAGCTCGTAGTCTTTGTAAAGGGTTTCAGTCGAAGTCCCCATCACTTCAAAGCCCAGATACGCACCGGTTCCATCCTTGTAAACGGCAAGCGCCTGGACTGGCTGGCTGAGGCTGGCCGTGACCTTAATGGCAGATTCCTGCCCTGTGAGGGCAGAGTACGCATAGAAGAAGTTTGCCGAGGCCACCAGCGCGCCGGTAGTGCGATCCACGTAGAAGCCAGGGCCACCCGTCTTACTGAGCGACTGGAACAGCGAAAGCGTTTTCTCGGTGTCTGGCGTCAGTCGAATACGATCATTGATCGACTCAATGGAGTCTGCACGCATCCATTGCCAAGATCCTCCAGACGATCTGAACTGACCAGAGTTCGTGACTGTGGCGCCTGTCATCGGGTCCACATGGAATCCCGAATCTCCGATCACATCTGCGGCAAATCCATCTGGCCTACTGGTGTCAGCTGCCAACGCTGCCCAGCTGGAGTATCGCTTGAGCCCATTGTCGGCAATGAACTGATCAAACTCTGACTCGATACCGGTCCAGCTCTTTCGCACCACGCCGAGCCGATCCGTCCACGTCTTGGCAGTGCCATTGATCCCGTCATCGAGATTCTGCGCGTTGTCGTACAGATCCTTGGGATCTTTCGAACCCAGCGCATTGCGGGTGTTGAAGGTCGTCATGTTGCTGCGTCTCCAGTGGTGCTACGGCGCGTTGGCGTCGTCGTATTGGTAGAAGGCGGGGTCGTACTGCAGGGCGGTCAGCTCGACCGAGCCGTCTTCGCCTGGCGTGAGGTCGGCCAGCACGGCGTCATACCCAGCGCGCGTGCTGTCGCAGAAGATCAGCTCCGGCGGGTCAATCGTCGGGTCGTCCATGATCCAGGTGTTGAAGGCGTGCTCACCCGGAAGCGCCGAGGCCGCGATGGTGAGCCGGTGGTCGTCCACCCGCGTGGGCACGATCACGTTCGACAGCGTGCCGTCCTGGAACCGCACCAAGCACCGCGGCGCGGCCAGGCTCCAATCCAGATACTCACCCACCTCGATCAGAAGCCGCGTGCCGTCCAGCCGCGCCGATTCGATCATGGTGCTGGTGCTGCTGGACCCGGGAATGTCGTCGAACAGTTTCACCCGGTCGCCATACTGGTAGACCAAGCCCATCATCTCGGTCTTGGTCTTGTAGGTCAGGCGCTGGCCCTGGTGCTTCATCAGGCGGCGCATGCCGATGCGATACGCGCGATCGCGCGTGCCGACACCCTGCAGCTCGTAGGTCTCCACCTTCCACGGCTCGGTCATCCCGGGCAGTCGGCACTCGACTGTCTCGGGCGCCCACGTCACCTCGTCGATGTAGGTCACGTCCACCCCGTCGTAGTCGTCCGGACCGGGCGAGATGAAGGACGTGCTCAATGGCTCCAGCTGACGCTGCGGCGAGATACCGCCGCGCCATGCCTTCACCCCTTCCCTGCCGGCCGAGCACATCGAATCGATCAGCAGGAAGTAACCCATGCCGGCCTGGGCGGCCATCTGCAGCAGGTCCAGTGCGCTGGTGCCGGTCTTCTCCGCGCTGAAGTCGAAGAACTCGCCTCGCGGCGTCCAGTAGGTGTCCTCCAAATGCTGCAGCGTATCGGTGTCGATCTGGTCGAACGGCAGGCCCAGCGAGCGCATCACATGGACCATCGCCCCGCTGATGCTGCGCGCCGCGCCATCGTCGTACAGGCGCGTGGCCTCCACATTGAACCGGCGGTCGGTCTGCGCGGCCAGCTTCGTGCCGGTGGTCACCGTCAGCCCAATGGTGGTCAGGTCGTCGTAGCGGGTGGGCCGCTGCGGCAGCCGTGCGCGCAGGCCCTGCCAGAAGCAGGCGTCCCGCGCCGAGTTGCCGCCGCGCTCGGTCACGCGCCTCACTCGCACTTCGATCTGCCCAGGGGTGGCCAGGGTGATGCGCTCGGTGAAGCCCAGCGCGTCCTCGGAGGTGGCCGTGTAGGTATGGGTGCGCACCGACCATGCATCGCCCGAGCCGAACACGCGGTAAGCCACGCGCACGGTCACTGTGAAGGTGCGCTTGTTGCCCTTGTCCGTGTACCAGATCAGACCGCCGGGGAAGTTGAAGTCGTATTCGAAGGCGTCCGTGGTCTCGCCGCTCGGGCACACCAGGAACGGGCCCAGCCACTCCTCGCCCTCCTGGAACCCGGTGGCCCGGTAGTCGGTGGCGGTCCGGCTGGCCCAGCCCGGCCAGCTGGTGTCGACCACGCCGCCCTCGGTCAGCCGCTGCACCGTCAGCGTGAAACCGGACTTCGAAGCGATGCGGTACTCGCTCTGGCCGCGCGACATGGCCAGGGAGATCGAGCCGGGCGGCAGGCCGCCGAAGGCCGTGCCGGTCGGGCCGTCATAGGCCAGCGTCACGCGCGGCTGCGTTGCAGGCGTTCCGCCGGTCGTGGCTTCGCCGGCGGTGGTGGTCGGGCTGCTGCCGAACACGGCAGCCGGCAACCCGCTGAAGGTGATGCTGCCGCCGGCGTAGGGGCTCTCCCCCTCGGCAATGGTCACCACCCCGCCCGACTGCGTGGCCACCAGGCCGCTGTCCACCAGCTGGTCATTGATGGCAGTCAGCAGCACGCCCAGCGTGATGTAGTTCGCCACCAGCGCCACGCTGTAGGTGGTCCCGCGCCAGCTGATGCCGAACGTGGCCGGCGTGCCGCTGAAATCGAAGTTGCTGGCAGCGGCCGAGCCCACCAGCTTCGCAGGGCTGCCGCCGTCACCAGGCACGGCCGGGGAGCCCGCGGTGTAGCTGGCCACGAACAGCGCGTAATCCGCGCCGTTGTAGGTCAGCAGCACCGGCATGCCCACGTAGGGTGCCAGCTCCGCCACCGCGCTGCCGGCGATGATCGAATACAGCCCGCTGGTGGTCGCGGTGAAGGTCGCCGCCACCTTCAGCGTCAGCACGGCCCCCACCGTCCAGCTCAGCGGCAGGGAGGTGGCCGGCCGCTCTTTCCCGTCGGCGCCGGTGATGGTCGCGTTGTTCAGGGTGAACACGTTTCCCGAAACGGTCACCGAATCCGCATTGATGCCGGTGGTCACGTCTGCCGTGTCGCTCAGGTCCAGGCCGGCGGTTCCCGAAGCCGTTGCGCCCACCTCCGTGGAGTTCACCCAGTTCTCGGAACGCACGTCCCCGCCTACGTCCGCACCAGGCGGGTAGATGGTGATATCCACGTCGCTGCCGAACGAGCTGAGCGGCGTATTGCCCAGCCGCGCAGAGCCTAGTGGGATGATGTGCCGGCCCTTGCCCACACACACGAACATCTGGGTGCGGTAGGTCTTGCCGCCTACGAAGCGCGACACCGGCTGCACCAGGTAGTCGGCCCACACGCGGCAGCGCCCCAGTACCTCGCGCACGGGGCTGCCGAGGCGCGCGGTATTGGCGCGGGCCGTGTCCAGGCTGAGGCTATCTGCGTTGGTATTTCGACTGCCCGGCAGATTGTTCGCCATGTAGATGGCGTAGGCAGCCACAACTGCAACAACCACCCAGTAGATGATTGCGCCGATACCCTCGTAATGCGGTACAGGGTAGATGCGCACGTCTGCGTCGCCGTCGATCCACGTAGAAGCCCACGCCCCAGGCGGCACGGCCGCGCCGTCCACGTCCAGTTCAATCGGCTGATCACCCTCGCCCGTGTAGCCGCGCACGTTGGAACGCAGCCAGCCATCCACGGTGGTTCGCCCATGCTGGTGGGTCTCCAGCGCCTCACCCGGCATGCGGGAAGGAAAAACCCGGATCACGCGTAGTACTCCACCCGGTTGAACCGGCGTTCAAAGCGCGCCACCGGGAGGACGGTCACGTTCCGGCCGTCGTTGCACTCCAGCGTGCACATGCGGCCCTCCACCTCCACCAGCACGGCCACGTGCGTCACCATGCTACCTTCGTAGCAGAACGCCACAGAACCCTGCACCAGGTCGCTGCCGGCGTGCTGCAGGACGGCCTGCTGCGCCAGCTCGGGCAGATCTTCTCGGGTCGCGCCGGGATGATCGTCCCAGGCCGGCAGGCCCAAGTCGCGGCGAACTTCATTGACCACGCCATAGCAGTCCAGCTCGGGGAACACGCGGCCGCCACTGACCCAGACCACGTCCAGGTACTTTTCCAGATCGATCTTCATGAGATGTAGCGCAGCCCGGGGTGCTTGGAGAGGTTGAAGCGATCGCGCGGCCAGGCCGTGTCGAGGATGTTCATGAAGCCAGCCGTCACCTGGACCTCGGTGGCTGACCACTGCCCGCCCTTGATGACCATCGACAGCGGCCGCTTGATGGGGGCCAGCAGATCGCTGCTGAGGTACACACGCAGGGTCACGGTCATTTCCTGGCGTGCGGCCAGCGCGGCGCGGATCTTGCTGCTCACCACGCCGTCGATGTTGGTCAGGGCGAAGCGCAGATCCTGCACGCCGTCGGCGTTACGCGCCGGCTTCGCCACGTCCATGCCGCAGGCCTTGAAGGTGACCTGTTCGCCCGTCTCCAGCACCGCCTGCAGATCCTCCCAGCCCTTGGTGAGGTAGTGGGTCTCGCTGCCGACGGTGATGGCCAGCGTCTCGTGCTCGATCTCTCTGCCACCAGAGGAGTAGAGGCGTTCAAGAATGCTCATGGCTCAGGCCACTCCCTGTTCGCCGCCAGGTCGATCACGTTGGCCTGCAGGAAGCCTTCTGGGTACTCCGACCAGCCATCGGCAAGCAGCGGCCGCAGATACAGCTCCAGCTGCGCGGTGAACATCCACAGGTTGGAGTTGGTCAGCGTCGGGCCGTCGTAGATATCGGTAAACCGCGCTTTGTAGTAATCAACGCCCAGCGGGCTGCGCAGACGGCAGGCGAACCACGCCACGCCGTCTGTCAGCTGCTCCTGGAACCACTTCTCGAACAGCGCGGCCTGCTGGTCGTTGAGCAGCCAGCGCACCTCCGTCTGGCTGGGCGTGGCGGTAAAGGCCCGCCGCGGCAGCGACCGGCCACTCACGAAGGTGGACCGCGTCAGCGGCGACACGTGGCGCAGTCCGTAACCCTCCCGCAGCGGCTCGGGCAACCACTTCGGCTGCATGATCAGCGCCATTACCCGACCTTCCTTCTGACATTCCAGTTCGACCGCATCGCGCGAGATTGCGGGCCGGTGCCGGAGGTGGTGTCTGCGACCCGGTCCTGCCGCGCAAGGCTCACCGCGCGTCTGACCGTCTGCTCCTGCATCAACCGCTCTCGTTCGCTGATAGAGCCGTTCACGTTGAAATTCATTTCGAAGGTGTCGCCCCGACCGCCTCCATCGGTGTCGCGTGAGACGCGGTCCAGGGTTGCATCCAGCTTTGCGCTGGTGGCCGCCGTGGTGACCCGCTCGCCCTTCTGGAGCAACCAGGTTCCTGTCTCGGGAACGCTGTCGATGCCATCGTGGGCCATGCCGACCGCGGCAATGTTGGAGACGATGCCGGCGGTCGCCGCCGCCACCGAAGCAATGGCGGCAAGGTTGGTCGGCCAAGGGTTTGCCGCCGCCATCGCCATGCCCTGCTGAATGGCAATGGCCGACTGCGCGATCGCCGCAGCCTTCTGGACCACGAAGGCCGCCTTGTAAAGCGCGGACTGCTCGCCGAAGCTGGTGCGCATCACATCGGTGATGCTGCCCAAGGCGGACTGAGCCTCCGTGGCAGCAACTTGCCACCTAGCCCGATCCAAACGGTCCAAGTTGGCCTGATGCTCCTCGCGAAGCTTTAGCTCCTTGGCGTTCCAGTCTGTCTCGAGGTCGAGGCGTGCCTGCCTCTGCTGCTCAAGCTCCTCAAGCTGGGACTGAAGCTTCCTCTTCTCGGCCTCCTCCGCTTCATCGATCTTGGAGAATTCGCCTCGGGAACCACCGAAAAGGGCGTCCGGCCCCTTGTAGTCGGACGATCCATTTCCGCCGACCTGGTCGATCACTTTTCCAGCGGTTGCAACGTAGTCAGCATCATTGGCTGCGCCCACGGCCGCGGCGGCCTGCAGCACCTTCAAACGATCCCGGGCCAGGTCGACGCCCAGCGAATCCTTCTTGTTGAGTTCGTCCTTCAGCTTGACGAAAGCTTCGGTGGCCTTGGCCGCCTCTTCGTTGGCCGACTTCACCCCAGCCAATCGATCAATCTCGGTGGCCAGCGCGCGCAGGCGCTCCTGGTGCGCAGCGTTCAGCCCCTGCAGGCTCCCGTACGTCATTTCAAAGTTCAGCCGCTGCAACTCCGTCGCCCGGCCCGAACGATCCGAACTGGTGTCGAACAGCGCGATCTGGCGTTGCAGCTGCAGCGAGGAAGACTCATAGGCACGCTGCAGCTGCTGCTGCCCGGCCAAGCGCTTCTTGGCGTTCTCGGCATCAGCTGCGGCTGCAGCTGCGGCTTCGCGCGCAGCAGCATCGCCGGTGACTCCTGTCGGCTCGACATTCGCTGCACTGGCCGCCTTGGCTGCCAGCTCCAGCATGCGCCGGCCCTCTTCCAGCTTCCGCTGCTCGTTGGCGATCTCGCCACGCAGTCGCTGCATCACCTTGTCCGGGCCGGAAACCAGATCGGACGGAATCAGCTCGCTGGCGTTGAGCATCGAGAAGCCCAGCGTGCCCTTGGAGTTCTGCACAGCCGCCAGCGTCTTCTGCAGGCGCTCGATGCGGTCTTCCACGCGCACCACGTCGGCCATGTCAGGACCGTTGACGCGGGCGGCCAGGCTCTCGGCCACGAACTTGGTCACGTTGGCCGCGGTGGATGCGAACTTGGCCATCGTGCCGATGGCTTCAACCGCGCCCGAGATCAGATTGTTGAAACCCTCTCTCGTGGCCGGGTCGTTCAGCGTCTCGATCAGCGTATTGACCGCGTCGGTGGCCCCCTTCAGGCTCCCGTCCTTCGCGGTGGTGATGTCGTTGAGGGTGTTGCCCAGGGCCTGCAGCGCACCGCCGAAGGTGTCACGCGCCGCCTGCGCCGCGCCGGCGTACGACTCTTCAAGGATCTCCAGGATCATCACCTGGGCCTCGCCTTCCTTGCCGGCCTTGACCAGCTCGTCGATCGTGCCCCGCACTTCCTTGGTGAAGGCTGCACCGAAGCCCTGCTGGGCGAGCGCGGCGGCCGCCTTGCTGGGCGATTCCAGCGCGCGGCCGATAGTCTCCGCCGACTGGCTGACACTGATACCCAGACGTGCCGACTGGTCGATGACCGCCTGCATGGCCCGGGGAATGTTGGACGCCAGGATGCCCGAGTACGAAAGCAGGCGGGTCTGGGCCTCGACGATCTCGCCGCCGCTGAACGTTGACTTGCTCGACAGGGTGTCGGCCATGTCCAGCAGCTGCTGCCGGGTGTAGCCGGCCGCGCCACCGGTGGAGCGGATGATGGCATCCAGCTGGGCCACCTCGCGCTCTGCCGCGATGGTGTTGCGCCCGATCATTACCACCGCGGCGGCGATGGCGGTGCCCAGAGCAATGCCGGCCAGCTTAGCCTCAGACTCGACCTTCTTGCGCCACTTCTCCGCCCGGCGCTCGGACTTGTCCAGGCCGGACGCGAAGCCGCCGACCTCGGCGATAACGTCGATGGTCAGCGTACCAAGGGACCGGGACATAGCTCTCTCTGCTGCAGGGGCCGGCCAGTGGCCAGCCGGGTTGATGCGCGCCCTAAACGCCGACTACCACTGCTTCATCGCCTCCTCGAGGCTGATGGGCTCGGCATCCACGTAGGGCATGAAGTCGGTGGCCTTGAACAGAGCACTGCCTGGCTTGCGGTTCGAGTTAGCGAACAGCGCGGCCAGCATCCCTGCTGCAGCATCCAGCCGACCGGCCAGGTTCAAGCTGCCGCGCCGAGCGCGGTATACGCTCCAGAGCTGGAACTCCCGGATGCCGAGGCATTCCTTTGCCTCAGCGATGCTGCGACCGCCGATCCCGTTCAGGACCAGCTCGCACCACAGCTCATCCTCCGGGGTCAGCTCGTAGCTTTTCCCAGGTTGTTCACCTCGCCGATGGCCATCAGCAGCGCCACGGACAGGTTGCCGTCCAGGGCACCGCGCTCCGGATCCGCCTCGCCGGTGATATCGGCGACGGTGAACACGGCTTTGCCGCTCTCGTCGCAGATGCTGGCCGCGATGCGGCCGGCCACGCCGTCGTGCTTGTTCGTGGCCGACAGCACGTCGGACACCGCCGTCTGGAAGCCCAGCGGCCGCACGTATACCGTGGCGGTCAGCTCTTCGTCGCCCTGCTTCCAGCGGATTTCCTTCTCCACCGGCCGACCGGTGAACGCGCCGGCTTTCTGCAGGCCGGCCACGCTCAGGCTCACCGCACGCGCGGTGCCCACCTTCTTGGCAGCCCGGCTCACGGCGTCTCCGCCTTACGCACCCAGACGCCCGGTCCGCTGCGCTGCATGGTCGCCGCGGTGGTGACGACGGTGTTGCCTTGGAAGTCGAACGGGAAGTCGCTCACGTAGGCCTGGAAGGTGTACCAGGTGCGGGTGTCCGGCAGCACAAGCTCGGAGACCGTGGAGCGCTCCGCCGTCGCAGCGGCGCCGGTGCCAGCGCCGCCGCTGAAGGCGACGGTGGGCGGGCTGGTGTAGCCGGTGCCCGGGTTGGTGATGTTGACGCCGATCACCGAGCCGGAATCGACGATGGCCGTGGCCGTGGCGCCGCTGCCACCGCCGCCGGTGATGCTCACGGTGGGGGCCGAGGTGTAGCCGGTGCCGCCGTTGGTCACCTCGATGCTCGAGAGGCTGCCTACCTGCTGCACGGTGGGCTCGATATCCACGCCGTCGGACCAGCCGATGGCCCACTGGATCGGCTCGCCGCCGTCCACCTGCTCGGCCAGCTGCCAGAACAGATAGTGGCTCTCGTTCTTCGGGTCGGCGTTGATGGTCACCGACGCCTGGCCCGGCGTGCGCAGGCCCTTCTTGTAGGTGCGCGTGTTGGTCTCGGACAGGCAGGTGTCGTCGATCTGGTCTGCCGGCGCGGTGCCGGGATTGAAGGCCGTGATGCACTCGATCTCGCGGACAACGCCGTTGATCAGGCCATACAGCTGGGTTCCTTGGGTCAGGATGCTCATCGTTTCTCCTGCGGGCATAAAAAACCCCGCAGTGCGGGGCATGGGTGGGGTTGTAGCGGGCGTTACCGAGGGACCAGCCAGTCCACATCGAACGACAGGCGCAGCAGCTTCGTTTCGGGGTCAAGCATCTGGCCTCCCCAGAGGGTGATGTACCCGCGTGGCTCGAAGGCATCACGCAGGGCCTTGGCAGCCTGGATCAGCGCTGCCTCTTCCTTCGCATAGACGTCGATCTGCGTGGTCAGCGCGTCCACGTCTGGCCGCTGGGCCAGGTAGTTCTCGGGCATGCCCGACACGGTCTGCCAGACCGCGTAGGGCAGCGCTGGCGGATTCTCGATCAGGCCGAACGGGTAGACGCGAGTGGGATCGGAACCGAAGGCCTGCAGGACGGCCGGCGAAGCCAGGCACAGCTGGAAGATCGGGGCGATCATACGGCCCCCTGCTTTGCCAGCACGCGGTCCAGCGCCTGGTTGAAGCTGCGCGCGAACACGTCGACGGCCTTCTGGCCGGCCTGGTCCGGCACGGGCCGGAAGATCGGCTGCGCGGCCATCTTCGACGTGCCGAACTCCAGCAGGCGCCAGTACCAAGTGATGCCGCCCGGATTGCTCGTGCCCAGCTGCGCCGCGCGGCCGGCCTGGGCCCCGCCCAGAACGCCGACGCGGAAGGCCAGCACGCCATCCTGCTTGAACGCACGGCCATTCCAGCGCACCGCGACGTTCTTCCAGATGGCGGTCTCGGTTTCGTGGTCATCCACCCGGCGGGCGTTGCTCTGCGCCTGGTCGCGCAGCACGTTGGCCGCCCGGCGCAGCGCGGCCCTGCCGCCCTTGTAGTTCACCTCGCGCTTCACCTGCGCCATCTTGTTGCGGATGCCGTCCAAGCCGCTCACGTCGAATCGGATGCCATCAGCCATCGTTGACACCCTCGCTGCAGGGGAGCGTGAGATATTCCAGCCCGCTGACCGGGTCGGGCAGCACGCCATGGATGTTCAAGATCTTGCCGCGGTGGATCACCCGGCACTTGTCGGTCACGTCGTCGCGCTGGCGGATGGTCACCCGCAGGGTGACCTCGCTGTCCACCGCCTTGGCAGCGACCAGCTCGCGGGCCGAAAGCGCGGCCACCTCGGCCCACACATCGGCCAGAGGCTCCCAGCTGACGGTCTGTGCGCCGGTTTCAGGCGATTGGCCGTGTACCTGCCGCTGCAGCTGCACCCGGTGGCGCAGACGGCCGGCGGCGATCATCGTGGCTTCCCGCTCAGGTAGTTGCCGGAACCGGCTGCCTCAGCCTCGCCGCCTTCGCTGTCGCAGAGGTAGTCCACCAGGCGGTTAACCGCCTTGGCGTTCTCCAGGTCGGCGGTGGTCTTTTCCTGCAGCGCCGCCACCAGCTGATGCGTCGCCTCGGTCTGGGCGCGCAGGGCGGCCAGCAATTCGCTTTGCTCGTTCATTTGCTTCTCGCATCCATTTCAAGAGCCAGGCGCGCCGGCGCGCGCAGCCGGAGCAGGCCACGTCAGACGCCGAGGCCGACCCGGTGCGGCCACAGCAGGCTGTGCGCACCCATCGGGATCTTCACCGTGGCTCCTGCACTGGACTGCACGTCCTCGCGGGTCATGTAGAGGTGTCCCAGCATCAGCAGAACCGCCGCGCGTATGGCGTCGGTCACCACCATCGGGTCGCACCCTGCGGTGCCGGCCAGCACAGCGGCCGCCATGCTGGCGGCGTCAGGAAACACTTTCCGGTTCATGAACTCCTGTGCAGCCTCCTCGGCGGCGCCACCGTAGAGCTCCAGCATGGCGTCGTCGTCGCTATCGGCCCGGCAGTGCTGCCGGGCCTGCTCGATTGTGATCAAGCGCATGATCAGGTCTGGCCCTTGGGGTTGCGCGGCTTCTTTGCAGCCTTCTGCTCGGGCTGCTCCAGCTGCTCCGGTTGCTGCAGGTGCGGCGTTTCATCTCCATCCTGACGCTCGCTCACTTGGTCAGCAGAGCCGATGGCGACGAAATGCATGCCGCGGCTGCTGTCCATCCGGACGGTCTGACCGGCTCGCGGATCCGGTTTCTTGAACTTGATCAGCATCATGTTCTCCTGCCCGGCCCGCATTGAGCGGGCCGGGATGCGTGGACCGATGGATTACGGGCCGACGTTGCCCAAGTCGCCGTAGATGAAGGCTTCCGGGCGGTACACGGCCAGGGCCAGGCGCTCTTCCGCCAGGATGGTGACCAGGTTCTTGACGAAGTCGTCCTCGTTCTCGGTGGCCACCTCGACGCGCGCCTGCCAGCGGTCGAACACCTGGGCGCCCAGGCGGAATGCACCGGTCAGGAACTTGTCCTCGGCGATGGCCTGGGTGGTCACCACCGGCAGATTCCACAGGGTTGCGCCGATGACGCCCTGCGGGTTGCCAATGATGTAGCGGCCGGTGGTGTCCTTCTCCAGCTCCACACGTGCCCAGTCGATCGGGTTCATCACGATGCCGCTGGCCGGGAACTCCGCCAGCTGGGCCTGCAGCATTGCCAAGCGGATCTTGTCGATCACGCTGGCGTCGGCCAGGGTGATCGGAGCGGCGTAGGCCGTGGCCTGCGGGATGATGCCCAGCAGGTTCTGGCCGGTGCCGTCGCCGTTGAGCAGCTGCTGCTCTTCCTTGAAGGCCAGGCCATAGCGCAGACGGCCGTCGATGTAGCTGGCCAGCTGCGAGGCATCGCTCAGGATCTGGCGCGATGCCTTCATGTAGTGCGCGATCACCTTGGCGGTGGTGCTCACCAGGTCGAAATTCAGGCTGGACTCGGGCTTCTTGGCTCCTTCGGCCACCGGCGCGGCATTGTTGGTGAATCCGGTTTCCTTCACGTACTCCAGAGCGTTGCCGTCCATACGGCCCGGGGTGATCAGGTCACGCACGGTCAGGCGGCGGTCCGGCGGGGCGATCACGCCCGGCACGCGGGTGGTGGTGACCAGATCGCCAGCGGCGCCGTCAGTGTCGGTGGTGACCGAGGTGATGGCGGCGCTGAAGGTCATATCGACGCGGCCACGCGGGGTGGTCTTGCCGACAAACGCCTGGAACTCTTCGCTGCTTACGAACTGCTGGCCGAACGACTGATGCTGCACGTCGCCGCCGGCGCCGTTGGCCTCGATCTTGGCCAGCTTCTGTTCGACCGCCTGCAGGTTGGCCTGAGCCGCGCCTTGCGCGGAGAGGATCTCGTCAACCTTTGCGACGGTTTCTGCGCAGAGCTTGCCCGTTGCCTTGATCTCCTTTTCGGAGGCCTCAGCCTGGGCTTTGACCTGGTCGCTGATCTTGTCCAGCGCGGCCTGAATCTTCTCGGGGGTGCTCATGTGTGTGTCCTTCTCAGTTCTTGGTAAGGGAGTGCTGCAGGAGTGCAGCAATGCACAGCTCGGCCGACGTATCGGCGGTTCCGGTGGGATCGCCCTCACCGCTGCCAGCGGGATCACCCACGCTGGACTTGAGTTCGCTGATCAGGCGCATAGCCTCGGACTTGGGCATGCCACTGGCGCGCAGGACGGATTCCACGCGGCGAACGGCAGAGGCGTTGGCCTTCCCTGCCCCTTTCTCCACCTGGTCGCTGGCCAGGAGCTCATCGGCGAAACCAGCCTCGATTGCGGCCTCGCCGCCGATCCAGGTTTCGGCATCCATGAGCTTGGTCATGGACTCGATTTCACCGCCGGTGCGGGCCGCGTAGATGCTGGCCATGGCCCGGTCGAACGGCTCCAGTGTTTCGGCTATCTCGCGCAGGTCGTGCCGGTTGCCACAAACACAGCCCCAGCAGTTGTGGATCATCAGGAAGCCAGCACGTGCCATCTGCACCGTGTCGCCGGCCATGGCGATGATCGACGCGGCAGATGCCGCAAGGCCGAGGATCTTCACCGTGACCTCGCCATCGTGCTCGCGCAGCAGGTTGTAGATGGCCAGGCCTTCGAACATATCGCCGCCGGGGGAGTTGACGTTCACCGTCACCGGGCCCTTGCCCATATTCCTGAGCGCTGCAGCGATGCGCTTGGCGGTTACACCCTCACCGGTCCAGTAGTCCTGGCCGATCACGTCGTAGACGCTGATCGATCGCTCACCCTCGCCCTCCGCTGCACGCACACCAGCATGCCAGCGGTCCAGCGCGCGCATATGCACCTGCCCGGTGACGGCCGCGCACGGCCGCCCCTCCGGCGCACCCGGAAGTTGTTTGATGCTCATGTCATTTCCTCAATCCCGCGCAGGCGGGGCGTCTTCAATGCCCAGCAGGGCGCGGAGCGAGGCGCGTACTTGCTGCGCCTGCTGATCGTTCTGGCCAAGCGCGTCCAGCGGCAGCATCGCCGACTGCACGGTCAGCACGGCGGCGTTTCCGCCCATGGGCTCGCGGTCTTCCAGGACGCGAACTTCGTCTCGGGTCAGGATGCCCTTGTCTACCATCACGCCATAGAAGGCCGCCCGGCCGGCGCTGTCTGCCCGCAGCAGACCTTCAACAGTGAACTTCGGGTAGAACCGATGGCGCTCCCCGGCCGACAGCAGGTCCTTGCTGATGGCCTGCTCGATGCGCCGCAGCCAGGGCGCAAGGGTGAAGGTCAAGAATCCGATCATCTGCTGCTCAATACCGCTGCCCCAGCTCGTGGACTTTTCGGTATGGCCGACCATCCAAGGCGGCACGCGAAACCAGCGGCAGATCGACTCCACAGAGAACGCACGAGACTCCAGCAGCTGGGCATCGGCCGGGTTGATGCCCAGCGTGCCGGCGTCGGTGCCACCTTCCAGCAGCGGGGCCTCGCCACGCTCGATCGTACCGATCAGGTTTTTCTTGAAGTCCTCTCGCTGCTCAGGCTTCAGAAAGGCGTTGACCTTGTAATAGATGGTCTGCAGCAGTCCGTTCTTGAAAGTACGGGCGGCGGCGCGGTCGGCAGCTATCGCATTGCCGAACACCTTGGCACCGTACGCCACAACGGAAACGCCGTTCTCGCCATCCAGGGTGAAACCGGGAATCCTCCAGATGCGGTGGCCCGGAATGATGCGGGGGGTGCCGTTGGAGCGCAGGTAGCGATAGACCTTGCCCCCGTTGGCATCCCGGCAGATCGTGAGCTTCACCGGGTCCAGGAACTGCAGGCCGATCAGGCGCGTGCCGGCGTAGAGCTTCTCGGCATGGGCATTCCCTCGCAGCAGCATGGCCACGACCATTGCTTCCCAGAACACCGCCGCCGTTGAATCGGCGTTGGGCTGGTCGTGCACCACGAAATGCAGTGGGTGCTGGCTGGCAACGCGCTTGCCGCTGCTGGTGCGCTCGTACATCGACAGCGGCAGGGTGGCTATGGTCTCGGAGATGAGCCGCACACAGGCCCACGCCGCATCGACCTGGAGAACAGCGCGCGGGGTAACAGAGACCCCGACCTCACTGGCCATTTCCCGATCGATGAACACTTCCGAATCTGCCGCGCTGAAGGACCGTACCCAGCCATCGATGGCAGCCGCGATTCTGCGGATGACGCCGGCTTTCGGCTTGCGGGCGGTCACGCGCCAGCCCTCGCCGGGTTGCTCAGCCAGTCACTCATGCTGCCCTCGTCACTGTCCTCCCCCGCATGTGCCAGACCCACAGCCATCAGCAAGGCAGCCATGTCATCGATCTTGTCCGGCGACCGCTTCTTGTCAGGCTTCATGTTCAGGTTTCCATCTTTCAATGCGATGAGGTTGGACGCGCACCAGTTCAGAACCGGGTCGTTGCCGTGCTGGATCTTCTTTCCGACGTAGACCCGCTCCAGCTCCTGCATGGCTGGGTGGTAGTTCTTCGTGGTCTGGTTGAACTCGACCAGCGGGTGCCCATCAGCCAACAGGCGCTGCGCAATTTCAGCGGCGTTCCAGCGGTCGTAGCCAATCGCCAGAGGTCCGAACCGGGCGATGTCCTCTCGGATCCGCTCCTCCACCACGCTGTAGTCGGTGACCTCGCCTTCAGTTGCCTCAATCAACCCCGCAGCCACCCAGCCCGCATACGGAACCACGCCCCTTTCCGTGCGTGCCCGCACCGCGTCCGCCGGAACGAATCGACGGCCCCAGGTGTAGTAGACGCCGTCCACCTTCCACACCAGGCGCCACGACGTCATATCCAGCGTGCTCGCCAGATCGAACGCGCCCCAGCACGGCTGCCCCGCGAGCCAGTCCAGATCCACGGCACCGCCACACTTCTGCCACTTCGTCAGGTCGACCCAGCCCGTTGCAGAGGATGCCGGGCGGTTGAGCCGCTTGATCTTGAATTCCGCCAGCTTCGATGGCATCTGCCGCGCTTCGACAGCCTCCTTGCGGATGGCCTTCAGCAAGTGCGGGTTGGCGTCCATCAGCGGATTGGCCTTGGGCCACGCCGACTCGTCGAACTCGTCGTCGTCCTCATCGACCGCGTAGAACACCACGAGGAAGTGGTCGGCTGAATCGCCAAGGATGCCCTGCAGCACCTGCTTGGCGAACTGCCGAATTTCTCCCCATGGGCCAGGGTTGGTGTACCCCTCGGTCGTGGTGTAAAGCCACAGCGGGTTGCTGCGAGCGCCGGCCGCGGAGGTCAGCACGTTCAGCAGGTCGGCCGACTTGTGGGCATGGATCTCGTCCAAGCCCACATGGGACGGATTCAGGCCGTCCTGCGTGCTGGCCTTGGCGTTGATCGGCTTAAAGCTGGCCCCGGTCTCCATCCGGCTGATCGAGTTGGCCCAGCAGGCCAAGCCGAAAGCCTCCTGCAGGTCCGGTGTCTTCTCCGTCATCCGCTTGGCGACGTTGAAGATGATGCGCGCCTGGCTGCCGGTGGTGGCCGCCGAGATGATCTGGGCGCCCTCCTCCTCCTCGCAGCACTGGCAGTACAGCAGGATCGCCGCTGCCAAGGTCGACTTGGCGTTCTTGCGCGCCACCGCGAACAGTGCCGAGGTGAAACGCCTGCTGCCGTCCAGGTTGCGGAACCCGAACAGCTGCACTACGAAGAACACATGTGACCGATGCAGCTCGATCTCAGGCCGCGCCCACTTCCCTTCGACGTGCGGAAGCTTCTCGATGAAGTCGCACGGGTCGCAGGCATGCCACTCGTCGAAGACAAACGGCGGACGCTTCCGCCTCGCTCGCTTCAGGTCCGCAAGGAACCGTTTCGCGGCCAGACGCACCCACTTTCCGAACTTCCGGCCCTTCTTGTCGGCTACGGCCTCTTCTGCATAGGCCGTGGCGATGCCGACGTAATCACGCACGGGGCTTCCGCTTCGCACCATTGCTGGCGAACGCGTTCCCCGTCTTTTCGACCTCTCCGGATGGCTTCACCTTGCCCTGGGCAACCGGCGTAAGGCCAAAGTCGTTCATCAGCCCTCGCAGCTGGGAGACCATCGACGCCACGGGCGCCAGCCCGGCGGCGTACAGCTGCACGGTGTTGCCGTGAAGAGCGCAGAGCTGGCCGAACGCCGAAAGCCCGGCCTCGGTGAGCAGCTTATTCGAGTGGAGAATCGGCGCGAGCCGGTCCCACTCCTTGATGGCGTGAGCATTCGGCAGCCAGTCCGGTGCCGGCGGAACGTCCGACACCAGCGGAAGATCAGCAGCTGGCGCCGGCGGCGCGCGGTCGGGGCGATCCGTGCCGGCCACCACTTTCAGCGATGTCGGTTTGCGCGGGTTCGCCATGGGTAGTCCAGGGGCGGCACGCTGGCCGCGAAAAAATGGTTTTTCTCAACTGACGGTGCAATAAAACGCCTGGGCGCACGGTCAGGGAGGCGGACCGCCCCAACTTTTGGCCCTCCCCCCGCCCTATCTGCCGTTGTTGCGATTCATTCGCGTCTGCGCGCGCATTTCGGGGTCGGCGTGGCACCCCGGTGCCAGTTGCCGAACCCGCCGTCCTCGGTCGCGGTCTTTCGGTCGTGGCAGGGTTTGCAGAGGGGCTGCCAGTTGTCGGTGTCCCAGAACAGCGCCTGGCTGCCCTTGTGCGGGGCGATGTGGTCGACCACCGTCGCGACCGTGACATGCCCCGACCTCTGGCACTCAGCGCACAGCGGGTGCCTCAGCAGGTAGGTCGCGCGCGCTCGCTGCCATCGGCTGCCGTAGCCGCGCTCAGCCGTGGTCTGCCTCACCGCTGCAGCAGGCACGTGCACAACCGCCTGCCTCGGCATGGCGTTGTGCTTCGGTGCCCGGCGCGGCATCAGCCGCCGTCCGAGGGAATGGGCTTCCCCTGCACCTGCTCGATGGCATCGAACTGCGCTTCGTACTGGTCCAGGCACCGCTTCCGGCCGTTGCTCACTTCGAACACGGCCGATGGCTTGTCTGTACGCACCCAGCTGCAGCGCTTGGTCAGATCGGCATCGATGGGGACATAGGTGGCCACCGGGACCCGGATGACAGCAGGTGCTGGCGCATTGGGTTTGGGCACCGACGATTGGCAGGATGCCAAACAGAAGGCCGCGGCAAGCACGATCAGTCGCACGTCAGTACCCCTTCAAGGCTGGGCAGGCAGAGTCGAGCAGTTCAAGGGCGGCCTTGCATGTATCAGGCCGCTGCTCGTAGCGGCCGCGCCAGGTCGCTGCGTCCTTCTCGGATGATTCGATGCGGCCAGCCAACGCCTGCAGAGCGGCTGCGCTTTCAGCCTTCAACGCCTCCAGCTTCACTGCTTCGGCGCGGAGAGCAGCAGCGACCTCGGCCAGTCGCTGGTCGCGGCTGTCCACATCGGCCTGCAGACGCTCGGCATCTGCCTTCCAGTCAGCCTTGACCTTGACGACCTGCGCGCGCAAATCGCGGATTCGCTGCTCCTTCTCATAGGCCGAGAGGCCAGAGACCAGGCAGCCGAAGGCCAGCACTGCGCACACGAGCTTGATCTTGCTGCCTGGCTTTCGCAGCCACTGGAAAGCATCAGCCGCTGCGCCGATGATCAGCTCCCATACCGCGCGGAGAAACCTCAGCAGAACGCTCATGGCTTGTCGCCTCCGATTGCGCCAGTGGCCTTCTCGACCAGACGCACATAGCCGGGCAGCAGCCGGCGGATCAGGACACCGGACAGGCCAGCCAGCGGCAGCTGCGGGGCGCCAGCGAGGGTCGGCCAGATCGACGCGGCAACGGCGATTACCCAAGCTGCAACGATGGCGTACGCCAGGACCGCCACACCCAGGGCCGCCCACCGGGCCGCCGTCTGCAGGAGGCGATGGCCGCGGCGACGGCTTGCATCCGCTGCCACGCGTTCCGCATCCTTTTCCGGCAGCAGCAGGACGCCGATCAGCGCGCCGGCCATGGCCACCAGAAGCACCGACTGGGGGACGCCCAGGATGATGCGCTCTGCTGCACGCAACGCGTCGGCGGTAGCCGGGGCCACGACTGCCGCGGTGAACGTGCCGACGATGGTCTTGAGGGTGCTCACGGGCTCAGTCACGCGGCCAGCACCTTCAGCGCGCGCGCATAGCGCGCCCTGCGATCAGCGGAACCGGTCTGGCCGCCGTTCACTCGTTCCGTGATCTCGTCGAATCGGCTGGCGTCAGCCAGCTTGTTCAGGGATCGGGCATCCCAGAAGGCACCGGCCGCCAGCGCGCCCCACTTGGGCTGCTCCAGAGCCTCGGGCTGAGCCTCGAAGTCGGGGACACCCTTGATGCCCTTGGCACGCAGCGCGTCCCGGATCGCGGCGTAGTTGGCCCGGCCAGTGTTCTGGATCGGACCACGCCCACGGAATCGGTAGCCGTCACCGCTCGCCTCGGAGCCGTTGCCCAGGCGGTTGGCGTATGCGTTGTTGCCGATCGCTACCGGCTTCCGTTCCAGCGCGCGCGCCAGGTTGTTCGGCTTCCTCGGCTTCGCCTTGGGGTCGACCGCGTAGCGGCTGGGCCAGGTATTGGCCATGCCCTCCGCGGTGTAGTTCAGGTTCTCGACGGTCCTGGTCAGGCTGAGGGACTCATGCCCCACCTGCGCCAGGAATGCGGCCGCTCGCTTCGGGGTGCTGATGCCGAACGCCGTGCAGGCTTCGGACAGGGGCTGCGCCCACTGGGCGGCGACGGCGGCACTGCAGCCAACCGCCTGCTGGATTGTCGAGGCGGTCAGGATCATGGTCGGTCCAGAAATGAAAAACCCCGGCTGGTTGGCCGGGGTCGGGTCGTGCGCGATGGTAGTTAATCTACCCCCAAAAGTGCGGGAGTGTCACTCCCGCACTCATTTCGCCGTGAGGATCTGTGCAAGCTCGTCTGCATTCAGATCCCGCTCGCCGAGAAGCAGATCCCGGATGGGCTCAAACACAGAGTGCATCGCGGCGTAGCGAGCTTCTCGCATCGTATGGGAATTGAAGCTCCTGCCCTTGAACTCGCTAAAACGATTCAGATCATCAACCAGCAGGCGCGTGTACGCCATCAACTCGGTTTCACCATTGCCGTCGAACCCATCGAACTTAGTGGTCAGCGCGAACTTTCCGGCAGCAGCTTCCAGCGCTGCGCGACCATCCGAATCGAGGTTCTTCAGACCATCCTCAACGAACGACCACATGTCGAGCACGTCAATGACGAACTTGAATTCCTCGGGCAATTCATGGTCAGACGAAGGGAACGCGCCGCTATGCTCAAAAGGGATCGCGAACTCATGCCCGTCGATAGCCACCGTCTTAATGAAATTCGGATCAAACTCTCCACGGACCTTCATCGATTTCTGGATATCTGCCAGCATGATCACGATCAGACGCTGCTCGTCGGTGAACTTCATTCTTTCCTCCATGATCAGCGCGCCGGCATGGCGCGCTTTCACATGATTCTAACCATTTAACTTCACGCCGCCCTGCTCAAGGCGCTTGACATCGCCCAGCAAGCCTCCTGCTCCGCCTCGGTCATACGCTGCAGAAGCCACTCGTACACGCCGCGCCACTTCGAACGGTAGGTTGACTCGTCCCGGCCGATGGCCGCCGCGCGCCGGCGGTCGCTGACCTGGCCCAATCCCGACCCGCCGCAGCCCTTGCACGTCATCAGCAGCTCGCCCGACACCGTCTGGCCCCTGCCCTCGCAGCTGGCGCAGTGCGGCCGGTGCGCGATCTCGCTGATCACCGCCATGGCCAGCGTCGGCAGCGACTCCAGGGTGCTGATCGGCCAGCACTGCGCCTTCACCCGGCCCAGCCGCTGCTGGGCCGCATCGCGGTTCGCCCGCTGCTCCGCCGTCGCCGCGCCGCCCCAGCCGATGCACACCTCGGCCAGGCCCAGGTCCGTGCGCGCCTCAGCCAGCCGGCGTTGCTGCCGCTGCAGCTCCGGGGTGACCAGCGCGATGACCGCATCCCGCAGCTTGTGCCGGCGCAGCGCGGCGCCGTCTGGCCACCAGCACGCCTCCAGCAGCTCCCGGCCCAGCCCGGCCGGCACCATCCCCAGCGCCGCGGCAATGTCTTGGTTCGTCAGGTCCGGTTTCCCGCCGCCCCGGCCGATATCGAACTTCACCGTGGTCGGCCCCAGCCGCCCCATCGCCTCACGTGGATTCATGCCCCGTCCCCTGTCGTTGAGTGGCCGGCCGCTGCCGGCCCGCCCGTAATCCGCACCACCACCTGGCCACCCGGCCGCCGCTCGTCCTTCACGAACAGGTGAGCCTGGAAGCGCCCGTCATCGATCCCCAGCAGCTGAGCGATTCCGTCCCGGTACGCCTTGCAGCGGCCGGTCATGTTGTCGTCGTCAGGCAGCTTCTTGCCCGGCGCCTGGTAGCAGTCGATCCAGAGGTGCAGCCGCCCCTGCGGCAGCACCATGCCGCGCCAACCCGCCTCGTTCGCCAGCACCGCTGCCGTCTGCCGGGCCAGCTTCGTGGCCCGCGCCTTTACCCGGAAGTGCACGCGCGCGTTCGGCGAAAGATCCTTGCTCGGCCAGGGAAGCACCAGCTCCAGCGCGCGCTCAGGCACCCGGCACCTCCGGGCGAGCGGCGAGCATGGCCCTGTAGCTGGATTCGCAGTTGCCGTCGTACGCCCAGATGCCCTCACCGATCATGCGGTCGGTCGGCTCCATCGGCACCAGCACGTAGCCCTCGGGCGGCGTGAGGGCCCTGATGATTGCCCGGAGGGCTTCGCCGGCGTAGATCCTCTCGCCCTCGTAGTAGTCCTCGCGAGCAAGGTCGATCTCGCCGCAAAGCAGATCCAGCGCCCGCTTCTCGATGGCGTCCATCAGGCCACCTCCCCGGCGAGGTCGGCGCGGCGGTTCCAAGCTTCAATCGCTCCCTCTTCAGTCTCGGACGTAGGGCCTTCGCAGAAGCACGTGTTGCAGTACACGGCCTTCTTCTGACCGCCATGAATACTGGGAACGGCTGACTCTGCACACTCAGCGCCCCAATCGCCGCAGAATGGGCAAAGCGAGATCTTCCCCGCCGTAGTGCTGGTGTCGATCTGCTCGAGGCTCATGCTGCCTGCTCCCAGCTGGCCGTCAGGCGCTGCACCTGCCCGCCCCGCGCCTCGAACTGCTCCACCGTCTCAGCCGGACGCTGGCCGCCCTTCTCCTTTCCCCACGGCTTGGCCGGCGCCAGGGCGGCGCGATGCTCCAGCTTGGCCCGGTTGATCGTCATCTTGTCCGGCGCGCGAGGGAGGGTGCCGGCACGCTTCGATGCGCGATAGGCCGCCTGCTTCACGGCCTTGTCTGCCCTGCTCTGCTCCCGCTGCTCGGCGGTGACGATGAATTTTCGAGGCATGCCCAGGCCCGAGGCGCGGAACGCGGCCTTCTTCCCCTTTCCGTCCTTGACCAGGTAGCCGGCCAGAACAAGGTCGCGCGCCGCGCTGCTGATCCGCTCACGATGAAGAACAGTGCTGGCGTTCGCCCTCTCGTACATTTCGCACAGCTGCAGCCGCGCCTTCGGCGCAGCTTCGAACAGCGCGCGAACCTGGCCCGCGTAGCTGGTGGTTCGATCCTTCATGCCGGCGCCCTCAATTCGTTGATGTAGGTCTGTTGGTCAATCAGCTCGTCATCCGAGCCGTACTTTTCGTGGAACGTCCTGGAGCCATCCTTCAAACTCCAGCCGTAAACGCTTGCCATCCACGCGAACGACCGTCCTTCCTGCGGGATGCGTTCGTGATGCCACTGGCACATGGCGAACCCGAACGCGTGCCCGCGCCGGATGTTTCCCGACTTGCAGTGGTGGTAGTCGCATCCGTAGACGACCAGGTGTTTTGGCAGGAGCTTGCGCATGTGGAGCAGGATGCAAACCATGCAAGGCCCCAGCTTTGCCTTCCGGATACGGCGGGTCTCTTCCTTCGTCGGCGGCGGTGCCTTGGACCACATCAGCGCGCGGCCTCGTCGGCCAGACGCCAGCCGTGCTGCCAAGCTTCGGCCTTCTCGCTCAGCGGGCCGGCGCGGCGGTTGGCGCCGTCCTCGGTGTCGCACACGATCCAGACCAGGTGCGGGTTGTCGCTCAGGCGCTGGCCGTTCAGCCGCGCCGAGTACCCGGCGTTGATCTCCTTCGCGTACCGGCTGCGCGTGTTGTAGTTGGCGAAGTCCATCAGCGTGTCTTCCTCGTCGTCTCGCGGCGTGCCGCGCTCAGTTCCTGGTCCCGCTTGTCCCATCCGGTCTGCCAGCGCCGGCGGCGATGCAGTCCGTCCATGCCCATCTCGTAGCGCGGTGCCGATTCCCGGCTCCGGCACGCATCGCGTGCCCAGCGCCCGGCCTGCTCGGACTGCGCCAGGTCCGCGTCAGTCACCATCGGCGTCGATCCAGTTGCGGATGAACCAGCGGACGTTGCACGGCAGCCAGCCCACAGCCAGGGATATCTCCGCCACGCTGCAACGCTCGGCGTGCAGCAGTCGCACCGCGTCGTGCTTGCTCACGCGCCCTCCCCGAACCCGAGGTCTGCTGCAGCGCGCGCCATGGCCGCGCGGGCGGACTCGCGATCGCGCACCGGGTGCACGCCGTGCTTCTCCTGCTCGACCGCCAGCAGCTGCTGCGGCAGGGGCTTCCCGTCCACGACGTGCTGCACAGCACGACCGTAGGCCTCATCGAGCATTCGGCGCTGCTGGAAACCGTTCTCCGCCGCAGCGTAGACGTGCAGGTCCAGCAGCGAGCGCACCAGCACCGTGAAGCCGCTCTGCGGCCGGCCCGGCGCCATCTCCCGTTCCACCGCCGCGATGACCGGAACGTCGAGGCACATCTGCAGGAAGCGGCCCGGGTTCGGCGGCCACTCGCGGCCCTCGGTCAGGCAGCACTGCATGCCCTTCGCGTGCTGGGCCACCGTGCGGCCCTTCAGCACCTGGAACCACGTCGTGCCGGCGATGGTCAGGTTGCCGTCCTTCTTCACCGGCGCCGCACCGTTCTCGCGCTCCCACTTCCCCGGGAACATGGCCGTCATCTGCTTCCAGAACTCCCACAGGTAGGCCGTGGCCTGGTCGCTCACCGGCTCAGCCGACGACGGCAAACTCTGCGTCGACGTACTCGGCTGCGTCGAAGCCAGAGCCGCCACCGTGGCCACCGCCGCGGCGTTGGGCTTCGTGCTGGCGCTGGAGCTGCTCGATTCGGTCGGCAGAACTGTGCTGAGGGTTTGCATGGGCGGCTCCGGCGGATTGCTGGGCAACAGGGATGACGGGCAGCGACAGGCCGGCGGCCATGGTCTGCATCAGGGATTCGTTCGGGTCGTGGCCGGCGGCCATCAGGTCGGCCAGCTGCTGGCGGACCTGCAGCCAGCCCTGGACGGACAGCGGCCGGCGGATCGCGGCGCGGTGCCGGACGAACCGGGCCAGCGTCTGCCGATCGATGCCCGTGGGCACCACACCGAAACCGGCCAGCTCGCGGTCGACCTGCTCGGCGGGCATCGCAGCCGGATCGGCCTCGCGCTCACACTCGCGGTGTGAGGGTTGCTCTTGGTTGCTTTTGGTTGCTCTTGGTTCGGGTGCAATAGCTGTTGCACCCTTTTCGACGCCGTTTTGCACCCTTTCCTGCGTCGTTTTGCACCCTTCGGAGGCCTTTTTTGCACCCTTTGCAAAGGGTGCAATTTCTGCACCCTTCATCCATTCGGGGTTGATCCGGTACTGCCGCGTACGGCCGCCTTCACCAAACCCACTGCGGCGTCCACCGATGCCGGCGTTGACCAGCACCAGCCACCCGGACTGCTCCATCCGACGCAGCTGGTACTGCACCGAACGCTCGGACTGCCTGGTCTTCTCCGCAAGGCGGGCGATGGACGGGAAGATGTGCGTGCCATCGTCGTGCGCGTGGTCTGCCAAGGCCAGCGCCAGCAGCATCTCGCCACCACCGTTGGGGTAGCGGTCGAACACCATGCCTGTAACTCGTGCGCTCATCGTCAGACCGCCAGCTGCAGGTTCTCGCCCGGGGCCACAGGCCACCAGGTGCACGCCGTGCGGCCGCTGACCGCACACGGCTTGTTCGGGCCGCGGTACACCCGGCCCTCCTTCATCAGCTCAGGCAGCCGGCGAGCAAGCATGTAGCGGTCCAGGCCGGTGGCCTGCGACAGCTCGTTGCTGGTCATGCCCGCGTTCTGCGTGACCGCGCGGGCGGCTTGGTCCTGCTGCGCGGCCTGCAGCCCGCTGCTGACCACATGCGCGGCGGCAGCATGGCTGGTGTCGATATCGGTGGTGCGTGCCAGCGAGCTCATGCCCCACCCCGCTCAGCAGCAGCTTCTGCGTGCTGGCTGACCTGCACCAACCGCGCCATCACCTCGGCGCATGCGCGGGCGATCGCGTCAGCTTCGTTGGGCGAGATCCGGCCGTCGTCCATGGCCGACGAGACCAGCTCGGCCAGGTCGCCCTTGGCAGCTGCCGCCAGCAGCAGCGCACTGATCAAAGATCCGGATTCAGGCGCTTCGGTGCGCTGGGCGATGAAACCATGCTCCGCGCACAGCGCGTGCAGGATTCGGTAATCGCCAGTGCGCGCCATCAGCATGTCCGCTTCCTGCAGGCTCAGCAGGTTGCGGTCGCTGTTCGGGTTGACCTTGCCGCGAAGAACTGCGGCCGACATGCCCAGCCTGGGCGCCAAAGCCTCACTGCCACCGGGGTGCTGGTGGACCGTGTCGTAAGCGGCATCGGTGACATTCATGGGGTATGGACTCGAATGGATACGTGGGCATTACTGCGGCGCAACATGTGCGCCATGGACTACTACTCAGGGACGACTGGCGCCGCCCTCCTTGCGCTACGCTGGATGTGCCAACAACCAAGCCCGCAAGGAGGGCGACATGGAACAGGACGAGAAGCTGCCGACACCGGAAGCCATCGAGTACGCGCAGCAGCGGCTGCAGTTGGCTGCACTCCGCGCGCTCATCGAGTCCCATCCGAACCCGGAATCATTCCGGGAGTCTTGGGCGCACATGCTTTCGATGCTGTATCGCGAAAACGCGACTCAGATGGCTGGTCACGAGGACTATCTGGAAGACACGAACGCGGCGTTCCGGAAGCTTCAACCGATTTGGGAGAGTTACTTTCCGGACGGGCCTGCTGCGCGCTCGAAACCAGAGCGTCCCTGAAAAAGACTGAGCGCAGCCAGTCGGCCGGCTTCGTCAGCCGGGGCCAGCGGGTCATTTCCTGCAGATCAGCCATCCCCAGTGGCATGGAGAACTTCCTGGCGTGGGCAGCCGATACATACCGTTCCCAGCAACCGCGCTCCGCTGCGCTGATGCGGATTCCATTGGCCAGGCCGACCACAAAAATCTCCCACTGTTGGAAGGCGCGCTGGCGACGATGGATCGCCAGCCGCTGTTTCAGCGCGCGCATATCAGGCACCCTCCACGGGGATGATTCGGTCTTCGTCCGGGTCCGCAGGCGCGCTCGGCGCCTGGCTCTCTTCCTGGACGCCCAACAGCCGGCGGATGCTCGGGTGCGCAGGCAGCGCACCCTCCTCCGCCCAACCCTCAACCTGCTCCACAGGCAGCTGCAGCACCTTGGCCAGCTGCTTGTCGTTCGACACGCCCAGCCGACCGCGCAGCGCGCGCTTGCTCATGCGGCTGTCCACCTCGCCACGGATCTGATCAACCACCGTCGGCTGCTGCTCGTCGCCCGGCCAGATGTCCGGACGCAGGTCGGTCAGCGACACGGAGCCGGCGCTTTTGAGGTTCAGCTGCCGGACCAGGGCACCGTCGAAGCGCTGGCCCTTGCTCAGCGCCTTGCGCAGGTAGCCGATCGTGGTGCCTGCGCGCTCGGCGAAGACCGCCTGCTGGGCGGGGCTTAGGGTCGAGAGGTAGGTGCGAAGGGTCTGCATGAACCTAACGATACCTACAGGTAATCATTCAATCAATACCCGCAGGCAATTTACTTGCAGGTAATGGAACCCGTGGAATACCGGCATGGATAAGTACGAACAACGGCGCCTCGCCCTGCGCGGCCTAGCCGACGAACTCGGGCGCGGCGGTCTGGCCAAGATCGGCGCGAAGATCGGCAAAGACGCCAGCTACGTCTCGCGCATGCTGTACGAGCCCGGCAAGGCCGGGCGCAAGCGCATTGGCGAAGACACCCTGGCGGCGTTGGCGCAGGCGTACCCAGATCGCTTCCCATCTTCACCCGTCGCGCCGGTCTTAGAGACTGAGACGCCTCCGGGCTACGTTCGCTTCCATCTGTTCGAGGGGGCGGCTGGCATGGGTTCGGGTGTGGTGAATCAGGATTTCCCAGAGGTAATGCAGGTCATGGAAGTGGCCGAGTGGGAGGTTCGCCGCAAGCTCGGCTTCCTGCCCAGATCCGGGAGGATCCAGATCATCACTGGCCGTGGCCCGTCGATGCGCCCCAAGATCGAGGACGGCGATATCGTCTGGATCGATACCGCCTGCGACTACTTCGACGGCGACGACTACTACCTCATCAGCTACGCCGGCGAGACGCAGATCAAGATGCTGCAGAAGCGCAGCGATGGCATGTGGGTCGTCAGCGCCAATCCGGAATTCAAGGAGTGGCGGTGCGAGCCCAGCGAGCTATCCATCCAGGGCAAGGCTCTGGTCCACGCAGGTCTTCGGAGGTTCTAAACATGGGTGCATGGAAGCGCATGGTGGCTGCCGCAGTGGTTCTGGCAGCAACGGTAAACGGAACAGCCGCCGCGGCCAACCTCACCGAGGAGCAGCGCACCGTTGTTCAGGTGTTCGACGCGCCGGCGGTAGACAAGGTGGAAGTTTTCCGGGGTGGCCGCAAGTGGATCGCGGAAAACTTCCGGTCGGCGAAAGCCGTGATCGAGTACGAAAGCGCAGCAGACGGAACCATCATTGGAAAAGGTTTCATTCCGTACCCATGCGCCAGCGCCTGGGAGTGCGTAGGAAAGCCTGACTGGACGGTTCCGTTTACGCTTCGCTTTGAAGCAAAGGACGAGCGATTCCGCTTGACCTTCACCGACATTCGTATCCAGTGGCCAGCTAGGTTTGCCAACGGCGTTACTCAGCCTGCTTTTGATGGTCCTGTGCGGACCCAGAAGGACATGGACAAGATCCGACCCCAGCTTTTGCTCATGGGCAAGGGCATCCAGGCATCCATGGCAGCCAGCGCTTCGTCCGACAATTGGTAGGAAGCCAGCAGTAGCCGCAGGGGAGAATACTTTGGCCAGGCGTAGGCGTTCATCTAATGGCAGTAAGGCTGCCGAACAGATCATCAAGCTGGTGGCGAAGGGCATCGGCGCCCTTTTTGCGTCATTGTTCGCGGCTGGTGCTGCCGCAAAGAAGAGCAGGCGCGCCCCCGCAAGATCAAAGGCCCAACGGGTAGATCCGCCCGGCGGCTGTAACCAAGAAGTAGTGGGCGAGAAGAGCTATCAGAAAGCGCTGAGATCTATCGCCGGCCGAGGCGAAGTTCGCGTTGAGTGCAGGGCCACGGTTTCCGCTGAGAACTCTAACCCCTACGATGACCAGGCCGTTGTGGTTGCAGTGCGCGGTGAAACGGTCGGCTACCTTCCACGTGCCGCTGCCCGGCGATATCGCGCGGTGCATGGGACTTCTAGTTCCGATTGTGATGCTGTCATCGTAGGTGGAGGTAAGGACAGATCCCTGGGCGTATGGCTTGATCTCCCCCTCTGATCTCAGCCGATCGAAGTACGGGCCCCGCCTACGCGGGGCTTTTTTTCGACCGACCCAAACAAAATTACCCATAGGTATTGACACAACAAATACCCCCAGGTAATTTTATCTCCGAGCCGCCCATCAAGCCCCATCCCGGGGCCGGCGGCAGGAGATCAACATGCAGCGCCGCAAACGGCCCCTGTGGCACCTGATCATCGCTATCTACGCCATCGGTGCCCTCGCCGTTGGCGCGGGCATCGGCTTCGGCCAGCGCCTCTTCGGGCAGGAGTGCTGAGCCATGGCCAGCCTGACCCTCGGCTGCCGCCAGGCAGTCCTCTCCGTCGCCGCCGACCACGTCAGTGACCGCGTCGTCGTCCACATGGGCGGCGCCTCCCTTCACCTGACCCAACAGGAAGCCGACCAGCTGGCGCTGCAGCTGCAGCGCGCCGCGCAGGCCGTGCGCATCGGCAGCATCACGGCAGAGCAGTACACCGCCGCCCTGAGCGCGAGGGACGCAGCATGATCGTCGCCGCCACTTACCCCCTCGCCCAGCGCGCGGCCAACGCAGCCAAGGCCGCTGCCATCGCCGCCAACTCCATGGGCTTCTCGCCCAGCCTGGTCACCGCCGCCGCCGACGTTGCAGCGCGCGCCGTCCTCGACCAGCGCGCCAGCGCCGGACGCGCCATTGCCGACGTGCGCAAGAGCCTGCGCCGCATGCTGCGCACCCAAGGCGGTGCCGCGTGACCGACCAGGAATTCTTCGCGCAGATGCAGATCGGCATCCCGCACATCCCCTCGCCCGCCGGCCTCGCCGCTGTCGACGCCACCGGCGTCATCAAGGGCAACGCCGATATCGCCATCAACCACCCGGACGCCGTAGGCGCCGATCAGGAAGCCCGCTGATGCACCACCTGGCCCTGCCCTTCTACTGCGCCGTGATCGTCGGCCTCCTGATGGCGCTGCTCGCGCGCGCCATCTACACCGGTGCCGCCTCCTTCGTCCTGATCGCCCTGGCCGGCATCGCCTACTTCGGCTGGCACGGCTGGAACGACGCCCGCCGCGGCTGGCCCGCCTTCCGCGCCGAAATGCAGCGCCGCACCGACGAGCGCCGCCGCCGGGCCATGCCCGCCGACGACACGCACTGAGCAACCGCCCGGCCGGCGCAACCGGCCTCCCACGCCGGCGGGACTTCCACACAGCCGGCAACCCCATTCCGCCTGGTCGCAACCGCGCCGCCCCTCCCGCCTTGGAGATTCCATGTTCTTTCGCAGCCTGACCATGTTCCGCTTCCCCGTTGCCACCGACCTCTCCGAGATCGCACAGCTGCTCCCGGCCGCCGCGTTGAAGCCGGTGGGCTCGCTGGAAATGTCCTCCCGCGGCTTCGTCTCCCCGTTCGGCCGCGAGGAAACCGAACAGCTGTTCCATGGCCGCGATGGCTGGCTGTGGCTGGCCATCGGCGGCCAGGACAAGATCCTGCCGGCAAGCGTGGTCGCCGACCGCCTGGAAGATAAGCTGATCGCCATCGAGCGCGCCGAAGGGCGCCGACCCGGCGGCCGCGAGCGGAAGCGCATCAAAGACGACCTGCTGCACGAAATGCTGCCGGGCGCCATGGTGAAGTCGAGCCGCACCGACCTGTTCCTGGACACCGAACACGGCGTCGCGTTCGTGGACACCACCAGCCGCAAGTCCGGCGAGTTCGTCATGTCCGACATTCGCGGCCTGCTGGGCAGCTTCCCCGCCATGCCGCTGAACGCAGAACTGGCGCCGCGCTCCATCCTCACTGGCTGGCTTGCCGGCGAACCGCTGCCCGAAGGCATGGCGCTGGGCGAGGAATGCACGTTGGAGGATCCGGTCAGCGGCGGTGCCGTCGTCAACTGCCAGCACCAAGAGCTGCGCAGCGACGAGATCGACAAGCATCTGGAGGCTGGCAAGCAGGTCACCAAGCTCGCGCTGGTCTATCAGGACGCGCTGTCGTTCGTGCTGGGCGATGACCTGGTGGTACGCAAGCTGCGATTCCTCGACGGCGCGCTGGACAAGCTCGACAACACCGACTACGACGGCATGCGTGCCGAGTTGGATGCGCGATTCACGCTGCAGACGGCCGAGGTTGGCCGCCTGTTCGCCGTGCTGGCCGCCGCTTTCCGCATCAGCGCAGCTGACTGAGGGGCACGCCATGAACGACAAGAATTCCTTGACCGTTGGCAGTGGGCAGCCGTTGGGCGAAGGCTGGTCTGGCTGGGCAACCCAGTATCCCGGCGCGATGCCGAAGCTCTACGGCGCACGCGAAATCGCCGAGGTGAACCATCATCCGGACGAAGGGCAGCGGCTGATTTTCCTGTCGGAGCAGCCCGCGCAGGCAGTGGACCTGCCCTACTCGCTCGATGCCGACCCGGCAGGTATCCGCGCCAGCGTGTGCGACGTAATAACCGGCACGTTGATGGTCGGCGCGCAGGGCCACACGCCGCCGCCGGCTGGTCACTGGGCTGAGGCGTTCTGGAATGCGGCGCGTGCCGATGCGACCGCGCAGGCCGTGGACCTGGGGAAGTTCCGCGAGCCGATTGCAGCATGGTCCAAGCATTGTGCGCACAGCATCCAGGGCTACGAAAGCTATCGGGATATCGACCTGCCTGATTGGATGGTCGAGCGTCGCCAGCAGGTGCGGAAGTGCGACCAGCTGCTGGCCCTGATCGACAGCCAGGCGGTGCGCAATGGCTGACGGCTCCCGCTCCTTCAACTTCCCCGCGCCGCAGCGCTCCCGCCTGCGCCCGGGCGAAATCGTGGTCGACCTGTTCGCCGGCGGCGGCGGTGCCAGCGAAGGCCTCAAGCAGGCCCTCGGCATCGATCCCGCCCTGGCCTACAACCACGACGAGCTGGCCATCGGCATGCACGCCGCTAACCACCCGCTCACCCAGCACCACCGCGAGGATATCTGGCACGCCGACCCGCGCGTGGACGTGGCCGGTCGCCCCATCGGCTGGTTCCATGCCTCCCCGGACTGCACGCATTTCAGCCAGGCCAAGGGCGGCCAGCCGCGGAGCCGGAAGACCCGCGCCCTGTCGTGGGTGGTGTTGAAGTGGGTTGGCCAGCTGCTGCGTGCTGATCGCCTGCACGGCACCAACACCGCGCCGCGCATCATCTCCATGGAGAACGTCTGGCAGATCCTGACGTGGGGTCCGCTGGTGGCCAAGCGCTGCAAGGAAACCGGCCGCGTCATCAAGATGGACGGCACCGTTGCAGCGCGCGGCGAGTGCGTGCCGGTCGAAAACCAGCAGCTGGTGCCGGACAAGCGCCACAGCGGCCGCACCTGGCAGCAGTTCGTGGCCGCGCTGCGTGCGCTGGGCTATGCCGTCGAATGGCGCAAGCTGGTGGCCAGCGACTACGGTGCCGGCACCAGCCGCGAACGCCTGTTCCTGCTCGCGCGGCGTGACGGCGAGTCCATCGTGTGGCCGGAGGCCAGCCACGGCCAGGCACCGGGCCAGACGCCCCGCGTCACCGCCGCCGACTGCCTGGACTTCTCTATCCCCTGCCCGTCGATCTTCACCCGCACCCGGCCGCTGGCCGACGCTACCATGCGCCGTATCGCCAAGGGCGTCATGCGCCACGTCATCGAATCGGCGGATCCGTTCATCGTGCCGGTGACGCACCAAGGCAGCGACCGCGTGCACGACGTGTGTGATCCCATGCGCACCATTACCGCCGCCAACCGCGGCGAACTGATGCTGGCTGCACCAGAGCTGGCGCCGTTCCTCACTGAGCACGCCAATGCCAGCCGCCAGCGAACGATGGCGGCCGACGAGCCGCTGCCCACGGTCTGCGCCGGGGTCAAGGGCGGCCACTTCTCCGTGGTGACACCGATCCTTGCCGGCGTCGGTGGCCGGGCCGGCCAGTCCGAGCCACGCTCCGGCGGCGAGCCGCTCTACACCATGACCACCAAGGCAGACACCGCCCTGGTAGCGCCCACGCTGGTTCAGACGGGCTATGGCGAGCGCGAGGGCCAGTCCCCACGTGCGCTCGACCTGCAGCAGCCGCTGGGCACGGTGGTTGCCGGCGGTGCAAAGCATGCAGTCTCTGCCGCTTCGCTGGTGACACTGCGTCGGAACATGGTCGGCGCCGACGCGCGCACGCCGCTCACCACCGTGGCCGCTCAGGCCGAGCACCACGCCATCTCCAGTGCCTTCATGGTCCAAGCAGCGCACGGCGAGGGGAAGCCGGGCGGCGTCCAGCGATGGGGCAACGGCAGCAAGGATGCTCGCGCCCCCGTCGGCACTGTCACTGCCAGCGGCAACGGCGGGCACGCCCTGGCCGAGGCCGAGCTGGCCCAGCTGTCGCCCGATCAGGAGGCCGGTGCACTGCGCGTGGCCGCGTTCTTGGTGAAGTACTACGGGACTGGCGCGAACGTTCCTTCCCTGCTCGATCCCGTGGACACTGTCACCACCCGCGACCGCCTGGCGCTGGTCACCGTCCACATCCAGGGCGTGCCACACGTCATCGTGGATATCGGCCTGCGCATGCTCAAGCCGCATGAGCTGTACCGCGCCCAAGGATTCCCGACCGGCTACATCATCGATCGCACCGCCAACGGCACGCCGCTCAGCACCAGCGCCGCCGTGCGCATGGTCGGCAACAGCGTCAGCCCGCCGCCCTTGCGTGCCTTGGCCGAGGCCAATCTGGACCGTGTGCCCACCAGCATGGCGGCGGCCGCGTGACCGGCTTCAACCAGGCCAAGCACACCGCGCGCGTGCTCCTCTCGGAATGCCGCGCACGCCGGAATGGCCTCGGCTTCTGGTTCGTCTTCAACGCAGCACAGCGCGCGCGCATGCGCGCCTCTGCACCTCTGCCGGCGCCGCCGGCGTTGCCGGTCCGCCCGGTTCAACAGGATCTGTTCGCATGACCGCTACAAGCTTCCCCACCACCCCGGCGGCCACCGCTGACGCATGCCAGGCATCCTCGCCCGTCGCCGCAGTCGTCACCACCATGCGCCGCTTTGGCGCTGCCGGCGCGCCGATCTCGGCCGACCAGGTGCGCGAGTGGAGCGACACCCTGCTGCAGGAGCTGTATACCCAGCCGCCCGTCCGCTGGGAGTACCGGCACCAAGGCGACTCGCGCCCCGGCTGCTGGATGACCGCGACCCCGGAACACGTCTATCACGCTCGCGTTCGCCGCTGGGTCGTCCGGGCCCTGTGGGAAACCCCGCGCGTCATCCAGCCCGAGCGCGACCACGCGTTCAAGGCCGGCGTATGCACCAGGTGCGGCGACCCCGAGGACTGGGCCGGCCCCGACTGCAATCCGATGGTCAAACCCGTCGACCCGCGCACCCGCCTCCCCATCGATGCCCGAATGCTGATCGAGCCCCTGAAATGGCTGCGGGACGCCGGGCCTTACGTCCTGAACCGCTACGACCGGGAGAAGCGCGCCAGGGAAGCCGCCTTCCTGCTGGAAAAGATCGAAGCCCACATCTTGGAGTGCCAGAAGCCATGACGCAGAAACACATCAGCCATCCCGAAGGCCTGCCGAACTGCGCCGCCGGCCACCGCGCGCGCCACATCCATGACCTGCGCGGCCCGGCCGCCGGCGGCGGCCACCTGGTCGAGTGCGCATGCAGCTCCACCAAGAAGCATTCAGATGCTGACGCGGCACTGGCTGCGTGGCGGCGAATGAACAAGCCAGCCCGCACCCCGCGCGCACCGGCTCTGCCGGAAGTCACCGACAACGTGGTGCAGTTCAACCTCAGCCTGGCCGATCAGCCCGCCGGCAGGAGGAAGGCTGCAGGAGGCGCCCATGGGAGCCGCTGAAAAGCTGGACCTCTCCGGCAAAGACTGGCTCACCGTCGACGAAGCCGCCCACTACTGCGGCGTCTCCAACAGCCAGTTCAGGAAAAACGCCATGGGCTATGGGCTCACGCCCCGTCGCTTCATGGGAAAGCAGTTGTACGAAAAGGCGGCGCTCTACGCCGCGATTGAGGGTGCAGAGGAATGGCAAAGGTTCGACTCTACTGGCGCGGCAGCAAGGCCTACCTCGACTGGTCGGAAGGCGGCGAGCGCTTTCGCAGGTCCATTGGGGAACCTGACGCCCGTGAGGCGGAGAGAATACGTGCCGCGAAAGAAGCAGAACTGACCCATGGGGTCCGGATCTTGGCGCGCTTGCCCAAGGTCCGCGATTACCTGGAGTGGTATCTGGACTGGTACGAGGCCGAGCACCCGACCACGATCTCGAAGGCCAGGAGCGAGGTGAAGCGCTTCATCGAGCGCTTCGGCCACCGGCCGATCGACAGCATCCGAGCGGTCGAGGTGGAGCAGTACAAGCGCGCCAGACTGCTGGACGACAAGGCGGCTAAGGAAACTGTGGGGAAGGAGATTCGACGGCTGAAGGCGGCATTCAACCGCGGCGTCGAATGGAAAGAGCTGGACGTGAACCCGCTGTCCTCAGTGAAGGCGCCTCGCGGCGTGCGGAGCGTGGCCGTCAAGTTCTATGACCGGGTGGCAATGCGCCGGCTGTATCGAGCGAACCCTGGGCGGGCGCCGCTGTGGCTCTTTATGGCCCACACCGGGCTGCGGCGGGGCGAGATCATCGGTCTTGAGAAAAGTTCGGTCGTGGCGGGCCGCCTGCTGGTGGAGAGCGACCCGGACGAGAGCGGCGAAGGCCGGACAAAATCAGGAAGGTGGCGGGAGGTTCCCCTCAACCGCTATGCCAGATGGGCGTTGCGCCACCTTCCTGATCCTCTCGTCACGGTCCACAAGGACACTGTGTCGGACTGGTTCAAGAAGGATTCGGAGCTGGCTGGTGTTGGTGGGCACCTGCACAGGCTACGTCACACCTTCTGCGCTCACATGGTGATGGCTGGCGTGCCATTGCGGCGCGTTCAGCTGCTTGCTGGTCATGCGGACTATGCGACTACTGAGAAGTACTACGCTCATCTAACTCCAGATGGAGATGACGGCGCCGTCGCAAAACTCAGATACTGACCGGCTTCTATGCACCAAACAGAAGGCTTTCGAGCTCTTCCTTGGTGGGCACACGCCTGGACTCAATCATCCTTATGATGACTTTTCGCAGCAGCTCCAGCGATGCAAGCAAGTCCTCCGACGAGTGCTTTGGCGACCCGTGGGCTGCGGCGGACCTCGCGTCATAGAGCTTCATGACTCGCTTATGCTGGGCGATTCGCTCGGGCCCTGGCGGTTTCAGGTAGGCAGCGATCATCACTGACACTCGGAACCTGAGCTCGCTATTTGCCCCTGTGAAAAGAGCTTCGAGTGCGCCCCACACAGACACAAGTCCGAGTGCAGAGCTGTGAACCAACTGAACGTTGGATATTGCATCCAGCGCTAGGCTGAATGATGCGTTCGATTCAGCCAGATCGATTGCGGCCTCCCAATGATCTCGAACCCACTCCAAATCTTTCAGAGCATCCCTTTCAGTCGCTGGATGGAGTTCGAAGTACCAAGGCTGCACCTCGACAGCAGAGGCAACGTGCACCCTCCCCTTTTCAGGCGCCCATTCAATTTTGTGAGGGGGGATGTTGGACGCCAGAATCCAGCGAATCCGAGGATCGACCCACAGGCGAAGCAAAGCTGCGATGTATCGTGCCACGGCTGCGGAATCAGACTTGGCGCGACTGTAGCCTGCGGGAATACAAAGAACTGCCTCGGAATCAAAAGCGAACCCGTTCCCCGTCGCAGCCCAAGGACCGGGATGATGCCGGCCCGGTGCTGCTGGTCGTTTAACGGCAATCATCGCGCTGGACATGACATGGGTGTAAGCGGGGACAATCGACAACCCACGGCCCAAGTCGAACGTCTGGTCTCCCACCTGGAGAGCCGACAAGCAGCAGTAGAGGTCCATCTTCTGAGGCTCTTCCATGATCAGCACAGCTCGATTGAACTGTGCCAACTGTGCCAGAAATCGGCCTATTCACGGCGGAATAGAGCTGACCATCTCTAAAGAAACGGCGCAACTCATTGATTCTGGTGACCCCGGCCCGATTCGAACGGGCGACCTTCCCCTTAGGAGGGGGACGCTCTATCCAGCTGAGCTACGGGGCCATTGGCAGCTGGGAAGGATACCGCGTCTGGCTGAATGGACCAAGCGGGAGAGGCAATGGAACGGAGCGGGTGTCGCTATCATCTCCTGCCCCGCCCCATTCCAAATAAGATGCCGGACGTCTGGAAACTGCTATCGAGCCTGGGTGACAGCCGCTGGCTGCTGCCCATGATCGCCATCCTGCTGATCAGCCTTCCCCGATCGGCATTCAAGTGGCGTGCACTGGCGGCCATCGCCTTCACGGCCGCGCTGACGCTCGCAAGCAAGCTCGCCTACATGGGCTGGGGCTTGGGCATCGCGGGCATCGATTTCACAGGCTTTTCCGGGCATGCCGCGATGTCGAGCGCCATCTATCCGGTGGCGGGGACCCTGCTAACCGGGACCACAAGGCCAGCGAGAATTGCGGGCTTTGCAGCAGGGGCAATCCTCGCCCTGCTGATTGGGTGGTCCCGCATTCCATTGCACGCCCACAGCCTCTCCGAAGTAGTCGCCGGACTGGTACTCGGCATTGCCGCTGCGGCATGGACTGTTCGAGCCAAGGGGCCACCGGAAAGACCGAGCCATTGGATCCTGACGGCCGCCTTGGTTGCGGGGCTCGCACTACCGATTGCAGCGCCCCATCTCCGCACCCACGAGGTCGTGGTCGAACTCGCAAAGTGGCTTTCCGGCCGCTCTGAAGTCATGCAACGTCACAGTCCGTAACGCAGGCATTCATATTTCTTGACACAACACCCTCCAATTAGCGAGGATGGCTGCGGAAATTTCCCTCACGGAGTAGGAGACCCCGTAGATGAAGAAGATGATTGCCGCTCTGGCCCTGCTGGGTCTGTCCTCCCCGGTGTTTGCCCAGGAAGCCCCGGCTGCCGAGCCGGCCGCCGAAGTTGCTGCCGGTGCTGAAGGCGCCGGCGCTGCCGCCACCGGCACCCTGACCACGGTTGCGACCGTCGGCCTGGGCGTTGCTGCAGCCGCTGTTGTCTACAGCGTTGCCAGCGACAGCAGCAAGGACGATGCGGGTAACAACAATGGCGGTGGCACCACCCCGCCGACCGGCACCACCGGCACGACGGGTACCACCGGCACCACCGGCACCAACTGATCGGTCTACCGAAGATGTACCCCCGCCCCCGCCGGGCGTCAGTTCGGCGGGGGTTTTTTCATGCCCGTCAGGGCCAGGATGAATTCTCGATGGACTGCAAGCGTCTCGTTGCCATGACGGCAATCGCCTTTACCCTGTCAGGCTGCATGTGGGCTCCTGGCCAGCATATGCGCTCAAGCGTACTGGCCCGCGACGACCAGCCCCTCGGAAACGATCAGATCGAGTTGATCCCCATCACTCCGAAGCTGATCGCAATGGATCGCGCATCGAACACTACGCCAGCGCTGCCGACTGCGTTAACGCAGTTCCAGCCCGCCCCCTACCGCATTGGCGCCGGTGACGTCCTCTACATAACAGTTTGGGATCATCCCGAACTGACAGTGCCGGCCGGTGCGCAGCAGCAGCTCAATGCCGCCGGCCGCCCGGTGCAGGCCGATGGGTCTCTGTTCTACCCTTACATCGGCAAGATCACTGCGGCAGGCAAGACCCCCGGCGAACTCCGCGAAGAGCTGACCTCCAAGCTCGCGCGCTACATTGAGGCGCCGCAGGTCGATGTCTCGCTGCTGACGTATGCGAGTCAGCGCGTATGGGTTACCGGCGCCTCGCGCCAGCCCGCTACCGTGGCTCTCACGGTCGTTCCCTTGACGCTAGGAGATGCCATCAGCCAGGCCGGCCTGGACCCGACCCAGGCAGACCTTTCGGGCGTACGCCTGACGCGCGACGGCACGACCTACACAATCGACCTAGACCGTTTGGGCCGCAACGGTGGTGGCGACACCAACGTATTCCTGGCTGCCGGCGACCATATCTACGTCCCCTATCTGGATCGCAAGGAAGTGTTCGTGGTAGGCGAGGTCAATCAGCCCGGCGCGCTGAACTTCAAGACCGGCGACATCTCGCTGAGCCAGGCACTTGGCCGGGCTCGCGGCCTGCTGCAGACCACCTCCAACGGCAACGCCGTGTATGTCATTCGCGGCTCCAATGATCTGCAGAACACGCCATCTCAGGTGTTCCATCTCGAAGCACGCTCGCCAGCAGCATTCGCCGTAGCAAGCCAATTCAGCCTGCAGCCTGGCGATGTCGTCTTCGTCGGCGCCGCAGGTGTCACGCGGTGGAGCCGGTTCGTGAACCAGTTGCTGCCGTTCACCGCGATCATCAACAACGCCGCCAGCGTCAAGAACGACTTGGACAATTGACGAGGTTCACCATGCGCAGGAGCGCTTTGGCCAGTCTTGCCCGTTTCGCTAGACTCAAGCCCGCTTGGATGCTGGCTGCATTGACCGTTTTGATGATGGCAGGCTGCGGCGTAGTCGGTCGAACTAGCATCAAGACGGTGCAGCTAGCCTTTCAGGGCAAGCCCGATGTAGAACCGACTGCAACCGAGGTTGCGGCGACGCGCTATCCGCAGATCAAGGTCACCGGCCCCACCGGCGGCGCAGTACTTGTGCTGGGTAACGTCGACGGTGAACGCCGCGCGTGGTACAGCGCTGATCGCAGCATCGTTTATCTGACCGATGGCCTGGTCGTCGGCACCTATAGCGGCCTGCCAGAGCTGCAGAGGATGAATATTGAGGGCGCGTCCCCGTTCCGGGCACTCCATCAGGTGCCGAATGGGACAACGGTACAACGGCGCTACGACGTGATGCCCGGCTACCGCTTCGGCATGGAAGTCACAGGCACGTTGAACACCCTGGGCCGCGAGAACGTTGAAATTCTTGGCAAATCCAGAGAATTGCTTCATGTTCGCGAGCAACTGCGTGGCAGCGGCTGGAGCCGCAACAACGACTACTGGGTAGACCCTTCCAATGGCTTCATCTGGAAGAGCGTGCAAGCCATTGCACCCGACACCAGCCTGGAAATCATTCAGCTCAAGCCCTATTCGCAGGACCTGAAAGCCCAATGATGCCGCGATTGACAGCGCTTATGCTTGGAATAGGCCTGGGCTACAGCGCCAGCGCCGCTCCACCCATTCACGTAGACGTCAGCGGCCATGTCCGCACCGGCGGCAGCCAAGCAATCCCAGCCGGAAGTCGCCTGAGCGTCGCTGCACTGGGCGCTACTCCCACCTCAGATGCCTATCTTCTGGGTGCCGCCCTGCTGCGCCAACGCGCCACACCGTCGCAGACTCGCCTAAAGGCCGGGCTACTGTTCGACCTGGAGATCGTCGCCGGACAACGAGAGTCAGCGGATCTTGCAAATGCTGCACGCGCGCTTAGCGACCAAATCGCCGATCTACCTATTACCGGTCGTGAAGTGCAATTGCTTGATCCACGCGCGCTCGAGGCAAACCCGCAAAAGGATCGCCCTGCGCTAGACGGGGACAAACTTGTCTACCCCACGCGCCCTGAGACTGTGACGGTAACAGGCGCAGTGACTCGCCCCTGCACGCTCCGTCACAGCTTTCTCCGCGACGCACTCACCTACCGAAACAGTTGCGAAGCTCTCCGCCGAGCGGCCAGTCGAGACTACCTGTACGTGATCCAGCCAGACGGCCGCGTACAGAAGGTGGGTATTGCCCTATGGAACCAGGACGCCCCTGCACATCTTGCACCAGGAGCCATAGTCTTCGTGCCATTGGACGAACACCAGATTAGCTCGATCGCCCCTGACATCAATGAAGAAGCAGCCAGCTTCCTCGCCACCCAGGTGCTTACGGCACCCAGAGCCAGCCACTAATGCAGCACCGCCGCCCACCCTTTACGCGCACGAGCATCGCGCTCATAAGTATCAGCATCAGCACTGCACTACATGCGCAGACGCCCCCAGCACCGACAGCGAGCGACTGGGGTGGCATCGGGCTACTCCAGACCCCAACTGCAAGAATGGCTGATGAGGGAGAGCTAAGCTTTACCGCAAGCTACACCACCCCTAATAGCCGATACAACGTTGTTCTTCAGCCACTCCCCTGGCTAGAGGGAGCCTTTCGCTACGTTTCCGTTTCCAACCGAAGGTACGGGCCGGAATGGTTGAGCGGAAATCAGAGCAACAAAGACAAGTCAATCGACCTCAAGCTCCGTCTTCTCCGGGAGTCCCGTTGGGTACCAGAAGTTGCAGCAGGCTTTCGCGACATTGGCGGCACCGGACTCTTTTCTAGCGAATACGTCGTCGCAAGTAAGCGCATTGGGGATTTTGACGCTAGCCTGGGATTGGCAACTGGCTATATCGGCAATAGGGGCGACTTCAGAAACCCCTTGGCCGCAATTGATGACAGGTTCGAGGAAAGGCGATCTGGCGTACAGGCGGGAAAGCTGAACAGCAAAAGCATATTCCAAGGCCCCGTTGGTGTATTCGGCGGCATCGCGTATCAGACCCCCTGGGATCCGCTTCAGATTAAAGTTGAGTACGACGGCAATGACTACAAGCATGAGCCGCAGCAGAATAATTTTCGTCAGAGAAGCCCAATCAATATTGGTGCGAGTTACGCACTGAACAAGAACGTTCAGCTTCACCTCGGTTGGGAGCGAGGTGATACTGCCATGTTCGGTATAACCGTTCACGCGAACCTAGCCAATGCAACAGCAATGCCCAAGCTACTAGACCCGCTTCCGATAGAAGGGAGCATCGGCGCGCGTGCAACAGCAGGAGCACCGCCGGATGTCGGCACTGATTGGAATCGCATAACAGAGCAGCTAAGCGATAACGCAGGATTGCGCGTGAGCGAGATAAGCCGACGCGGCTCGGAACTTATCATTTCCGGCGAACAACGAAAATTCTTCTATCCCGCACAAGGTCTCGGCAGAGCCTCGCGGATTGTCGCCCAAAGCCTTCCTTCAGACATCAACTGGATCACGATACAGAACACTCGCCTGGGGCTTCCAATCGTAGAAACCAGCATGGAACTAAGCGCATTCCATGATTACCTCGACCGTCGAATCGAACTCAATCAGCTAGCAGGCCACATCGAGCAAGCTCCCCCTGCGCAGCAACGACGGACGAATGTATATACGACTCCCATCCACCGATTTGATGGCGGATTTAATATAGGCTATCAACAGTCCCTAGGCGGCCCGGATGGATTCATCCTATTCCAGATCGCAGGGACTTATTCATCCACATTCTACTTCACTAGGAACACCTGGCTGAGCGGAACAGCCAGCTATAACGCGTACAATAATTACAACAAGTTTCGTTATGACGCGCCCAGCAATCTCCCGCGCGTCAGAACAAACGTGCGACAGTATCTGACGACCGCCGACCTTACGCTCCCCAACCTCCAAATTACTAGCACGCGGCAGCTCGGAAGTGACTTGTACGGCATGGCCTACGCGGGTCTTTTTGAATCGATGTATGGCGGCCTTGGGGCCGAAGTAATCTACAGGCCGCTCGGTGAACGATGGGCAATCGGCGCCGAGATGAACTGGGTAAAGCAACGGGATTTCGATCAAAGACTGAGCTTTAGGGATTACAGCGTCGCCACAGGTCACGCCACCTTCTATTACCAGCTGGGCAACGAAAGAAAAATTGTATTTTCAACAAGTGCAGGCCGCTACCTAGCGAAAGACTGGGGCGCAACAGTTTCATTGTCGCGTGCGTTCAGCAACGGCGTGTCAATGGGCGCGTACGCAACCAAAACAAATGTCTCTTCTCAGGACTTCGGCGAAGGCAGTTTCGACAAGGGGATATACGTTTCCGTTCCATTTGACTTCATGCTACCCAGATCCACACGGGCGCGAGCAAACTTCCTATGGAATCCGCTATATCGCGATGGCGGAGCTCGACTCTCCCGAAGCTACAGCCTCTATCAAGCGACTTCAGAAAGAGATCCTGGCTTTTTCTTCGACAACCTAAACGCCATCGAAAAGTAACTATATTGATGTGCAAACGGGCGGCATCCGCAAGGATGCCGCCCGAAATCATAATTCAAGACCCATGAGCTCGAAGAGTTATACCTCTCGGAGCGAGCCCTGATTTTCCAAAAACCACTCGTAGGTGGCAGTAACTCCTTCGCGCAGGCCGATCTTGGCCTTCCATCCCAGATCACTCAGTCGACTGACATCGAGCAATTTCCTGGGAGTACCATCGGGCTTAGTCAGATCATTCACGATACGCCCGGAGAATCCCGTGACTGCGCGGACAAGCTCAGCAAGCTCAAGAATGCTGATATCCTCCCCCACCCCGACATTAACAATGTCCTCACCACTGTATGTCTCAGCCAAGAAAACAGACGCAGCAGCCATGTCGTCTACATGCAAAAATTCGCGACGAGGCGTGCCGGACCCCCACATGACAACCTCAGGCATCCCAGCGATCTTGGCATCGTGGAACTTTCGGATCAGAGCCGGAAGCACATGAGAGTTCTGGAGATCAAAATTATCACCAGGGCCATATAGATTCGTCGGCATCAGACTTATGGCATTGAATCCGTACTGCCTCCTATATGCCTGACACATTTTAATTCCCGCAATTTTCGCCACAGCGTACCACTCATTCGTTGCCTCGAGCGAACCGGTCAATAATGACTCTTCGCGAATGGGCTGCTCAGCATGTTTGGGATAAATACAGGAGGAGCCAAGAAACGCAAGCTTCTCAACCCCGAAACGATACGCCCCATCTATAACATTATTTTGAATCTGTAAATTTTCAAACAGAAAATCTGCTGGATAGGTGCTATTCGCATGGATGCCGCCAACTTTTGCTGCAGCCAAGAATACAACCTCAGGCCTCTCACGCTCGAAAAAAGCATCTACTGACTGACGATCTCGAAGATCCAGGACACCTCTACTTGCAAGAATAAGGTTCCGGTAACCTAGCGAGGTCAGGCGACGGACTATTGCGCTACCAACAAGACCACGATGGCCTGCTACGAAAATGCGAGATTCAGGTGTCATGAATTTGCTTCAAGGGAGAGGTGGACGCGCACGGAAACGTCAAATGCAGCCATCGACCTCACCTTGCCAGCACCAGAGAGGTACCAAAGCGCCGCCGCTGCTTCCGTGCTCCTAACCCTCTCATGCAACGAGAGGGCCTGCAAGTGTGCCATGAGCCGCGGACTAGGCCTACCCCATTCCGGCCCTTTCGGACGACCCTGCAGGCCTAGCAACCCATGCCAGCGACACAAAAGCGCACTCTTCACGCAACTTTGATATGATGACAGATTGCCACGAGACGCCCTCAGGAATCCCTGTGGCGATTCGAGGTCCAGCACACGCGGATGCCCAGGACAGCGTAGACAAGCTGAGCAGACAGTGGCAGTTGCGCGCCATGGTACAGAAGGATCAGATAGATGTTGTTGAACACATCAAGGCAGGAAGCCGACGCAGACCAGGACCATTTCGATTTTAGGCAAATCCGCTCACTTGAATGCACTGCCACCTTATGCAGGAATTGCAGTCCAGTAAGCGTCACCAGCACGCGCGCGAGGCCGACTCAGCGGCCACTCCAATGCAGCACTCGCCCCGCCCATTTCGAGTTGCGGACGGGCGGAAAAAAACTGCTGACCAGAGTCCCGCACCGTCACCTAAGAAACCCAGAGGCCCACGAATGGCTCGCGTTCTGATTGTTGGGATCAACTACGCCCCCGAGGACATCGGTACCGGCAAATATACAGGCGAGATGGCCACCTGGCTTGCGGCGAATGGCCATTCGGTTCGCGTAGTTACCGCTCCGCCATACTACCCGTCATGGAAAATATCAAACGCGTATCGCCGTTGGTGGTGGTCACGCGAATGGATATCAGGAGCAGAGGTTCTCCGTTGCCCAATCTGGGTCCCCGCCAGACCTCGAGGCCTAACACGCCTACTACACCTCGCCTCCTTTGGCCTGACTTGTATCCCAGCACTCGCCGCGTCACTTTTTTTCCGAGCCGACGTAGTGGTAAACATCGCGCCGACAATGGCGAGCGCTCCAGCAGCCTGGCTATATGCAAAAGTCACGGGCGCCAAGACTTGGCTGCACATTCAAGACTTTGAGCTTGACGCAGCGTTGGAAATGGGCGTGATTCGAGCGAACGCTGGCCGCAAAATAGCCTTTGCAATTGAGCGCGCAATAATGCGCCGGTTTGATCGTGTGTCGACAATATCCGAAATGATGATTGAACGTCTATCCACAAAGGGTGTCGAAGGAAGCTCACGCACACTCTTTCCAAACTGGGTGGACATTGGCGCAATACGCCCTCTCTCCGACTCAAGCCCTTACCGGAGACTTCTTAATATTTCAGACTCAGCAGTAGTGGCACTTTACTCTGGAAACATGGGCCTTAAACAGGGGCTTGAAATTCTGGAGGAAGTCGCGCGCTCTCTGAAAGACATGGAACAACTTCACTTCGTCTTCGGCGGGCAAGGCCCCGGGAGATCGCTGCTAGAACAAAGTTGCGCGGATCTCCCGAATGTGCATTTTCTCGAGCTTCAACCGATCGACAAGCTTAATGATTGGCTGGGACTAGCGGACATACACTTACTACCACAACGAGCCGACGTGGCAGATCTCGTTATGCCATCAAAGTTAACAGGAATGCTTGCTAGTGGACGTACTGTGGTCGCAACCGCAGCGCATGGCACGGGTGTAGCAAAGGCCCTAGCTCAGAGCGGAGTCGTCGTCCCGCCAGGCGATGCTCACGCAATGGCAAGCGCGATTCGTGAATTATGCTCCCAACCTGACAGACGGAGAGTGTTAGGCGCCGCAGCTAGACATCAGGCGGAGCACACTCTCGGACTAGACGCGATTCTTGCCGGCTTTAATAGCAATCTTACTTCCATCCTAACGCCGAAAGAATCCAGCGTTTCCACCAACTAGAGACGGACCTAGCATGACCAAACGGGCACTCATTACTGGTATAACCGGCCAAGACGGATCCTACCTCGCAGAGCTATTGCTTGAGAAAGGATACGAAGTTCACGGCATCAAAAGGCGCGCATCATCGTTCAACACGCAAAGAGTGGACCATATCTATCAAGATCCCCATGAAGCGGGTGCACGCATGCACCTCCACTACGGCGACCTCACGGATAGCAGCAACCTGACACGCATCATCGCAGAAGTGCAACCAGATGAGGTGTACAACCTCGGCGCACAAAGTCACGTGGCAGTGAGCTTTGAAGCACCCGAGTACACAGCAGACGTGGATGCCCTTGGCACCTTGCGTCTCCTCGAGGCAATACGATTCCTCAAACTCACTGATAAGACGCGCTTCTACCAGGCCTCTACAAGTGAACTTTACGGCCTAGTTCAGCAAGTACCTCAGACGGAGACAACCCCGTTCTACCCACGAAGCCCGTATGGTGTAGCAAAACTCTATGCTTACTGGATTGCCGTAAACTATCGCGAGTCATATGGGATCTACGCATGTAATGGAATCCTCTTTAATCACGAGAGCCCGCGCCGCGGCGAAACATTCGTAACGCGAAAAATTACCCGTGGACTTGCCAATATTGCGCAGGGGCTTGAGAGCTGCCTCTTTATGGGCAATCTAGACGCACTACGCGACTGGGGTCACGCGAAAGACTATGTGCGTATGCAATGGATGATGCTTCAACAGGATGCCCCGAAGGACTACGTCATTGCGACAGGGGTGCAATACAGCGTCCGCCAGTTCATTGAGATGGCTGCAAGAGAACTTGGGATAGAACTGAGCTTCATGGGAACCGGCGCTACTGAACACGCAATCGTCCAATCGGTGACCGGCGATAGGGCACCAGGAGTAACGGCTGGCGATGTCATCGTTAGAATCGATCCGCGCTACTTCCGCCCGGCCGAAGTTGAGACCCTACTGGGCGACCCAACATTGGCCAAAACCGACCTTGGATGGGTGCCTCAGATTTCCCTGAAAGACATGGTAAAGGAAATGATTGAGTGCGACTGGACCTTGGCAGCCAAACAGGTCGTGCTCCGGGACAATGGCTACCCAATTACGCAAAGCAAAGAGTAACTGATCAGCATGACCCCTGGTAACGGCAGCGCGAGCTTTTCGCTTTTTTCAAGGGTAGCCGCCGCTGCCTGCCAAGGAGTTTTCCTAATACTTTTGGCGAGAACGGCAAATCTGGCGCAGTTCGGTATTTATTCTACAACCTGCGCAATTGGAGCCATCCTAATTGGACTTCTTAGCGCTGGACTCCCCAACAGGGCATTGCAGATAACTGAACCCAAAAGCAGCACGGGTGGCAGCTATCTTGCTGCAGCGATCGTACTGTCGGCCACTGCCTTTCTCGCTACGCTTCTTGCAAGCGCCACTTCACTGGGATCGCTTAGCTGGATAATGGTCTCGGCTGCCGCTTTCACGGCAGCTGAGCTACAAAACAATATCGCACAGTCATATCTTTATGGACTAAAGAAGAACAAGGAAGCCGACATCTTCACCCTGATTCGGAGAGCGCTTCCTCTGGCCGCGCTAGCTGCCGCAAGCGTGTTGGGGCCCACATGGGACAAATTTGCAATTATTAGCGGGTGTTTTACCCTTGCCTGGCTCGCCGGCGCCATCCGCTTTCTCGGCCAATACAACTTCAAGAGTTTACATAAGAATGCCCTGCGAGGGGGCTCCAATTATTGGCTTATCAATATTTGGACCATGCTGCAGCAGCTAGATGTAATCTTGATAAATGCATTCCTCGGCTCGCACTTGTCAGGCCTGTATGCAAGTGCTGTACGCCTGGCCAGTCCCGTCCACATCATAACCTCACTCATAGCATCCAGACTGGTACCGAACCTACGACATGCAGAGTCATCGCCCGAAAGGCAGGCCATTTGGGAGAAAACATATAAGCCGCTTAGACTCGTGCTTCTGCTCTTAGCAGCAACATCTCCTGCACTCTTCTGGATTGCGCCGATGCTTTTCAACGCTGACGCCTCCTCCCAAAATTTTGTTTATGTGGCCGCATTTTGCGCAGCACTCCTGAGCTTACTCTGCCAAATATTGTCTGCATGCCTCTACACAAAAAACCAGGAAGCGGCTGTTCAACGTCTCACAAGACTCTCGGTCTTTACTGGCTTAGTAATTGTAAGCATCGGAAGCTACGCAGGCAGCTTCACAGTGGCAGCACTGGGTATTCTATGTTCGCAGCTAATTCTAGCTTGGTCCCTAACAAAGAGTAACGGCACGAATAGATGGACAGGAAAAGCAGAATCGTCGTCGTGATCTTCTCCGACAGCGGCCTCGGCGGCACCAGCCGCAGTGCACTTACTTCTTGCGAGTGCTGGATCGCCCTAGGATACAATCCGATCATTCACGCAACGAAGGGCATCACCCCCTCCAGGCGTGCAGTATTTCAATCAAAAGGCCAGATTCTTGAGAACCTGACGGATCTAGACTGGGCAGAGGTGAGCGTAGTCCACTTCCACTACTCGAGCTACTCCGCAGGCCAGCACGCGGCAATTCAGCTACTTCAGCAGACTGTTCGCAGCCTCGGGCCTCACGCGCCGCACCTTATCGTCAACAACATTTTCGCAATCCAAGACAGCACCTTTGCAAGGTGGCCGGGGAAATGGTGCACGGCCGTACTTGGTGAATGGGCAGCCATGCAGTATCGACTTTCAGGATTCCCATCCAGCAAGGCGCCATTTGTCATTGGAAACTGTCAGGATACCGACACATTCCGCCCACCAACGGCCGAAGAGCGTGAAGAGTCAAGAAACGCGTTGAACATCGCTGCATGCGACAACGTCATCCTTCGCGTTGGTTCCCCCCATGATGGGAAGTGGTCAAGCTCATATCTCAAGCTCGCTCAAATGATCAGAGGAACATCAACCAAGATGATTCTTATCGGCGCGCCTCAGTCCATATCGTTGAAACTTGAAGGCAATGAAAACTGCCATCTGATCGCCCGCGTAGACGATGATCACAAGCTTCGGCGCTACTACTGGGCTAGTGACTGCTTCGCCCTTGATGCCGAGCGAGGGGAATCATTCGGCAACGTCATTCTTGAGTCGCTGGGCTCAGGACTCCCAGTGGTCTATCGAGCAAGAGAGTATCGCGACAACACCCCATGGGAGTTCACTTCTATGGAGGGGTTTTACTATCAACGAAACGAGAGCACATTCTTAAGCAAAGCAATCTGCAACGCATCTGTCCGTGAGAGCCCAACTTGTACTCGCGCCCTGGAGACTCACAAGATCGTAGCTTCACGCTTTTCTACAGAGGCCACAGCCGCGAAGCTGGAGGCTGTGGTTCAAATTCTGGATGGCGCCAGTACTGATGGGAAAGTATGCAGTACCTCCAACTCAACCATACCAAAGCTTAGCTACGCAAAATCCTTTTTAAGGCACAATCCTCTGATTGCATACCTCAAGAAAGTACGCATGGAGGTTCGCGGATAGTGCAGACCCTGAATATTATTCTGGCCCTAATCACTACCGCACTGTGCCTGGCAATGATCGTCCAAGTCGTGAGGAGGGAAACAATAACCTACTGGGCGGGCGTTCAGCTGGGATTTTCTTATTTTGTTGGAGCGCCTATATTTCTTTCCGCGGTCTTCGGCAGAATTCGACAAATAGACATCCCCATCCCGAATATGACCATTGATGGGAGTCCAGGAGTGTACCTAGTGACCGCCGGAGTCGCTGCCACCATATTCCTAATCCCCAATCGGCATATCGGCCTCCCGAAGATAAAAGTCAATCAAAATATAGTCGAGAACAAGAAACTGTTGCATTGGTACGCGGCAACCTATCTTGCATTTTCTATCTACGGATTTATTTCCTCAGGGAAGCTCACAGGAGGGCACTGGTACAGCAGCCACGGCGAGTCTATGCAGGGAGATGCTGTTGCGGTTGCTCTCTTGCAGATACGAAATGTGATGCGTTTCACCCTGCCATTTCTGCTGCTCTTCTATAAGCGAAAGGAACTTATTAGTACCAGATCGTTCTGCATTGGCTTAATCTGCATAGCAGGCTTGGAGCTCATCATTTCCGGAAACCGAATTATCGCACTAACCTGCATAATATCTTATGCGCTCGCCTATAAATCGGTACCCAAGAAGGGCTATGCAATCCTACTCCTTGCCGCTCCAATCATAATTCAAGCCAACTCTATATTCCCAATTGTTCGCGGAATGATGTGGAGCAATGGCCTAAACCTCCAGCAAATGAGCTATGCGGTAGACACCGCAACCCAGCACCTTGCCACGTCCGACGGGCAGGATATTCAGCTAATTCTTTCCTCTGCGTTTGAGGCAAGCAACCTGAATATGGCCAACATGGTCATCGAGAACTATCCGTCCAAGTATAGTTACTTAATGGGCGACACATTCATCGTTCGCCCACTAACATTCTATCTTCCCAAAGCGATCTGGCCGGGACGACCTGAGGGCTTTGGGCTGACACTCGGAAGACTATCTGGACTGGATGTGGATGGACTTGCACTAAATTCAACTTACATCGGCGAGGCCTACGCAAACTTCGGGCCATTTTCCGTCGTGGCCCTCCCGTTAATTCTCTGGGGGCTTTCAAATCTGTTTAGAATGTTTGACTCGAACTCAATTCAATACATGACCTTTGCAGTCGGCTTCGCTGGATGGAGATTTGATTTAGTTTTTTCCATTGTGGCCATAATCGTTATCCTAGCCACATGCACTGCCTCAAAGATACGATTTCGAAGTAAGTAAATAACGCAATAACACTTTCTCAGTGAGCGCAAATGAAGGTTTCCGTCATATACCATCAGTTTCCGCATTATAGGGCGCCAGTTCTGCGCGAACTATCTTTGAATGGACGCCATGAGTACGAATTCCACGCATCAAAAGATGAATTTGACGGAATAAAGCCGTATAAGGGCGAGCCCGGCGTGGTTATTAACGAACTGGCGGTCAAACGAACCGCTCGCGGATTTAGCTTTAAGAACTACATTCGACTTGCGACTGATAGCTCGGTCGACGTACTATTAATCCTTGGAAACCCCAATATAATTGCGACTTGGGCTCTTGGCATCGTCGGCAGAGCGACCGGCAAGAAGGTAGTTTTCTGGGCCCACGGATGGCTCTCACAAGAGAGAAAAGCAAAGGCCTTGATCCGAAATTTTTACTATTCGATATCCCACTTATTGCTTGTTTACGGCGAGCGCTCCCGAGAAATGGGAATTAGACAGGGGTACCCAGAGTCAAAAATTAGGACCATTTACAATAGCTTGGACTTTGTCGCCTCCTCCTCAATTCTCCAGAGGATAGAGCGTGACGTTTCCCGAGCAGCCGGTCGGGCGCTATTCGAAAACCCGGACCGGCCTTTGATTATTTGCACGGCTCGGCTTACGCAGATTTGTAGGCTGGACTTACTTCTTGATGCGGGCGAGCTACTAGGGAAGCGCGGACTTCCAGTAAATATACTACTGATTGGTGATGGACCCGCCAGAAAGTCTCTGGAAGCGCAGGCCGCTCGCATTGGCGCAAGCGTGCACTTCTTTGGCGCTTGCTATGATGAAGAGATGGTTGGCAGGATGATTTATGATGCTGATGCATGCGTGTCACCCGGGAAGATTGGCTTGACGGCAATTCACAGCCTTACATACGGCACGCCAGCTTTTACCCATGGAGACTTCAGCAATCAGATGCCAGAATTTGAGGCAATTGAACCTGGACGAACCGGGGATTTCTTCGAAAGAGGAAGCTCTGAGAGTCTTGCCGATTGCTTAGAAGCCTGGATGGAACAGAAGCCCGATCGGGCGGAAGTTCGGAACAGATGCCGTGATGTAATTAGTAGGCGATGGAACCCTAGTGTTCAGCGTACCCTCATTGAAGACGCACTTGATGAGATCAGCAAAGAGAGGCGCATGTAATGGGAAGGCGTAATAGGGGTGAAGTTCCAACCGTCCCTGAGCCAGCACGCGTTGCTGGTTCAATCATCAGCATCTGCGGCTCAACCATCGACAGACCGATTAAGAAGATACTGAGGAAGCTAGTAAATTTTATAAAAGCGCTGCGACTTAACCTTGCACAGGTCGGAGAAGGAGTCCAGTTTGGCCGGAATGTCGACATCCCCGCGGGTAGCAGACTAGGCCGCTACTGCTATGTCGGAGCTGGCTTCGAGTCTCCAAGTCCAGTCTCAGTGGGAGATCTGTGCATGATCTCGACTTCCGTACGCATCGTAGGGAATGATCACGGAATCGAAGATCCCCGTGTGCCAACGCGCCTAGCATTCCGATGGCGCCACTCCATTACCGTTTTTGGTGCGGATGTATGGATTGGTCATGGTGTCATCATCCGATCTGGTGTCCGCGTAGGAGATGGGTCGGTCGTGGCAGCTGGCTCCGTTGTTGTAAAGGATGTCCCAGAGAACTCGGTCGTTGGAGGCAACCCGGCACGATTGATCAAGAACCGATTTTCAGATGAAGATTGGAAAATTTATCGTAAAAGCATCGGGTTAGACTGCAATGGAAAGCAATAGCACTCGCAAAGGGCATACCACCTACCCCCTTATTCACAGACTCTACCGATTAGCGTGGTCATTAACGTGGGCCTTACTTGCCTCCTGGACTCCCACTCCGCTTCACCGATGGAGGGTCTTTTTGCTGAACATCGCGGGAGCACGGGTGAACCAATCCGCCCATGTCTATTCAACTGCCCGCATTTGGTACCCCCCAAATTTAATTATGGAAGAACACACCTGCCTCGGCCCCAAGGTAAACTGCTACAACATGGCGACGATATTAATCGAGAAGAGGGCGACAGTAAGCCAAGGAGCCCACCTTTGTGCGGGCACTCATGACATCAACGACCCAGCCCACCCCCTGGTAACCAGACCAATTTCAATTGGCCAGAGTGCGTGGATCGCAGCTGAAGCTTTTGTAGGCCCTGGAGTGACGATTGCAAGATCCACTGTTGTCGGCGCGAGAGCGGTCGTGTTTCGAGATACCGAGGAATTTGGGGTCTACACTGGAAACCCTGCAAAACGTGTAAAGTATAGGGATCGAGCTTCTGCGGAGTCGACGGATGGCTGAAATTTCGGTAGTGATCCTGACGTACAATGAAGAAATTCATATTGCCCGTGCAATTCAGTCTGTGAAGTCATTTGCAGCGGAGGTGATTGTTGTTGATTCATACTCAAACGACCGAACGACTGAAATTGCGGAGAGCCTTGGGGCCAAGATTTTTTTCAATAGGTTCGTAAATCAGGCGAATCAATTCCAATGGGCGATGGATCACTGCAAAATTCGTTCGCCGTGGATCATGCGTCTGGACGCTGACGAGATCATCTATCCGGATCTCTCTGAGGAGATCAATTCCCACCTACCTCAACTTGACGAATCTATTTCTGGCATAAATCTTAAGCGGCGACACATATTTATGAACCGCTGGATTAAGCACGGAGGCCGTTACCCTCTACTTATGCTTCGGATTTTTCGCAATGGAAAAGGCACAGTTGAGGATCGCTGGATGGATGAGCATATCCAAGTGTCGGAGGGACGCACGATAACGTTTACCGGGGGATTCGCCGATCACAATCTCTTCGACTTAAGCTATTTCATTGACAAACACAATCGATACGCGACTCGCGAAGCGATTGAAGTAATTAACTCCCGGCATGAACTTTTCTCTCGAGAAGCGCTCTCAGCTGAAGGAAGCTCCGGCCAAGCGTCATTTAAACGCTGGCTAAAAGAAAATGCTTATAACAAGGTACCCTTCACCGTAAGCTCCGTTGGGTATTTCTTATGGCGCTACATCGTTCAGGGCGGATTTCTTGATGGAAGAGAAGGATTGACCTATCACTTTCTCCAAGGATATTGGTATCGCTTCCTCGTGGGCGCAAAGGTCGTCGAACTGGAAGCTGCCATCGCTCATCTTGACGAGAAAAGACATAAAATCGACGAACTAAGTCGTTTAACTGGGCACAATTTAGCAGCAGGCAAACTGTAGCAACTTGCAGTTCTACGCAAGAGCGTGACTGGTTCAGCCCAAGCGTAGCCCTCCCGAATCCAGAGTTGGGGACTCATAAAATTGGAGTTCCCGACAACTAGACGCCAACTGCCGAGCATGCGGTAGGTAGCTAGCCGTGCTCTCTTTGCGGATTCTCCGCTCGGCACACCCCAGGGAACTGGCGGTTACCACACCCCTCCGAACACTAAAGGGCCCGAATGAAGAACGCCAGAATTCTTTCTTGGCCGTCGACAGTTGAACTCTTCTAGTTCGTCGAATTACCCTTGAGCACCTCCGGATCGAGGAGGCGACTTAGGCTTGCGGCGTACAAGTGTTCGCAAGGCAGCAAGTTGCTCACTGGCTTACAGAACTTCAAAGCGGTCGCCTTGCGAAATCGCACTTTAAGGTGCCCATACGCAGCACGCCGCTCCTAGATGAGCAGTTGAGCCGATCGAAGAGCATCGGCGTACGCTCCGAGCCTACCTCACTAGCGGGATTCGGCTACCCTACAGGCCATAAACCAGTGCGCGCCCATGTTCTGAGTAGGCCCTTCCCACTTGAGTCGCCTGGTGATTCGTTACGATTGCGACCACCCAGGTGGCCCGCTGTGCCTAAGCATCAAGAAGCCGTGCAGCCCCCTGACAGCCGCGTCATAGGCGCGACCCCAGTCCCCGGAGAGACGCTGGCTGTGGTGAGTTGGAGTATGCCCGCGCACCATCGATGATCGCTCGCGCACCGCCTTGAGCAGCATACATCCCGATGAGCGGGCCTAGCTCCCGCCCCCCCCCCCTTGCCACAACGGCGCTGCCGGTAACCGATTACACTTGGCACAGATCAGTCATTATCGCAACGTCGCTGGCTTGGCGAAATAGCGACCATTAACGACCACCCACTACGCTACCGCTACCAAAAGCCCAAAGCGTGCCGCAGCGGGCCAAGACAGGAAACGCAGCGAAATTGAACAGCCGCCTGAGACCAAAGCGCCTTCGAACAACCACAAGCACCTTCCGAGTTGCCATCGCCCATAAGCATCTCAGGCGCTAGACCCACCAGCGCCTTAACGTCAACCGCGCCCTACTCAGGGTCTCCAGCACTTAGGTACTGGACTTGTACTCATAGTACCCATAGCTGTAGTAACCGGTAGCACGCCGCTCGACAGCATTGAAAATCGCGCCCTTGATCCGGACGTTATTCTGCTCAAATCTGCGCTTCGCCAAGGCCAGCTCCTTGGCTTGATTCAAGCCAAAGCGCGCAACCATCAGACAGGTGCCGGCATGATGCGCAATAATTGCCGCGTCGGTCACAGCAAGAATCGGCGGCGTATCGACAATCACCAAATCGTACTGCGGCGACAGAGTTTCAAGAAGCTGCGTGAAGTTCGCATGCATCAACAATTCGGATGGATTTGGAGGAACGTCACCGCGGGTGATGAAACTAAGGCTGTCTATGCCCGGCAGCGTCCGAACTACGTGAGCCAGATCGGCCTTGCCCACGAGCAGATCCGAAAGGCCGGGCGATTGCACAGCTCCCAACGCTTTATGCAGCGTCCCCTTTCGCATATCGGCATCGATGATGAGGACGCGCTGACCAGCCTGCGCGATCACTGCGGCGAGGTTCGACGAAACAAACGTCTTGCCGGCATTCGGGCTGGCACCAGAAATCAGAACGATGTTGTTCTTTGCTTCAAGCCGAGCGAAATGCAGGCTGGTACGGAGGCTGCGTACGGCCTCAATCGCCAGGTCGGCTGGATCCTTGACCGCCAGTAGATGCAACTTACCATCTGCACGGAACTTGCCACGAACAGAGTCGCTCTGCTGCTGCGCACTCACAGGAATTGAGGCATAGACGGGCAGCCCAAGTTCCTCAATCTGCGCCGGATCTTCCACGCCACGATTAAGCATCTGCTTCAGCAGAACCAGGGCAATGGAAAGGAAAGCGCCGAGAATAGCGCCGAGGAGTACGACGAGCGTCTTACGGGGTCGAACAGGGGTCGTGGAATCAACTTCGGCCGCGTCAACAATACGAACATTACCGACGGTGCCCGCGCGCGCCACATCGAGCTGCTGCGCCTGGTTGAGCATCCCGGTGTACATCTCATTGCTGACCTGTAAATCGCGGGTCAAACGAAGCAATTCCTGTTGTGCTTCCGGCAACTGCTTCACCTGGCCCTGGAAACCACTTTTGCGCCCCTCAAGCTCCCCGATCTGCCGCATCAACGCCTGGTACGCAGGGTGGTCCCGCGTGAACTTGCGATCCATTTCCGCCTGCTGGAGGCGAAGCTGCTGGATACTGGTTTCAACGGCGACCTCCTGGTCGAGGAGTCCCTTGGTCTGCAGGCTCAGATCAACAGAGTTGGCGCGGGTCTGGTACGCCGCCAGGGCCTTCTGCGCTGCGTCCACCTGGTTACGCACGTTAGGCAGCTGCTCCTTCACGAAGGTCAGCTGCGCCGAGGCCTCTGCAGAGTTTCGTTCAACATTCTGGCGAACATACGCCTGTGCGACCTGCTGCAGAAAGCGCTGCGCCAGCTCCGGATCAGCGTTCTCGTAGGCAAGCGTAAGAATCCCGGACTCCTTGCCGGACTCACTAACTGCAACCTTCTTCTGCAGCCCGCCAACCACTGTGAGATGACGCTGACGTGTCACTTCAAAGCGCATGCCAGGATGTGCACGCATCTCGGCAATCTGCATCACAACCCCCTTTCCGGAGGCGACCTTCCCAACCTGCCCCTTCAGCAGCTGGTTGCCGGAATCATCCACGAGCTCATACGCGCCCTTCTCACCTGCAATCAGGGTCAGAGGCTTAGCAACCAGATGACGTGGCACATCGAGCTGGAACACGTCAAGCCTCTCACCACCCCAACCAAACCTGGACATTCCGAACCGCAGGTCGGCCAACCCCTCCTGGTCCGCACGCTCAGAATTACGGGCAAAATAGCCGCCAATCAGCGGAAATCGATTCGGCTCAACTTCAACATCCAGCTTCAGCGCATCAACAGCACTACCTATCACCGCGCGAGAAGTAATCAATGCGATCTCGGTGGTTGCTTCGGCAGCCCCCCCTCCCATGCCAAGGGACTGACTGATGTCGGAAAGACCCGGCAGGCTCGGCACCTTCGACTCCACCTGCACGATGGCATCAGCTCGGTAGATCGGCGTGGAGAGCAGCGCATACGCCACGGCAACGGCAAAGAACGCGCCAGTGATGCCCGCAATCCACCACTTATGATCAATCAATGTGCCAAGCAACTGCCGCAGGTCGATTTCATCGCTATCGTCCTGCGCCGGATTACGGGTTTCGGTGGTCATCAGTAAAGGCTCTTCAATTGGGTACGAATTAGGGGACAGAGAGAATGCAGCAGCACTACAAGTGCCGCGCCCAACTCTCAACACCCTCAGCCATCAGCTTGTAAACATGCTCGAATGCCGGCCGCTGCTGGCGGTACGGATCAGGAATCTCCTGCTCCTGCTGCCACTTGCCCAGCAGGAACGTCTTTCCCGAGGCCTGCGGCGCGATTTCGGCAATGCGACGCACATGCTTCCGCTCCATGGTCAGCACCAGGTCGGCCGCTGCCAGGATGGCGTCATCGATCTGCCGGGCGCGGTGCGCCAGACCATCCATGCCCTGCTCCACCAGCAATTCCTGTGCCGTCGCATCAATGCCATGGCCGACCAGCGCCCCCAGCCCTGCGGAGGAAATCTGGATGCCCTTGCCAGCGACAGCCTGCCTGAGCATGACCTCAGCCGACGGGCTGCGGCAGATGTTGCCGACACATACGAATAGAACGTTCTTGAACACTGACTTCGATCCTGTGGCATTCCATGCGGCGCCGCGGCCTCAAATGGGACGGCGGCAGCCATACAGGATACCTTACGATGGCGTTACACGCGATGAAATGGCCAGCAAATTCATGGCATTACGTCGCACTTCCCCGCTCAGTAGAGCCTTAGTACGCCGATTTCTGGCCCAGCACCTTGAATGCCGTCATCACGATGATGCGCACATCCAGCGTCGGGCTCCAGCGGCGGATGTAATCGATGTCGTACTGCACACGCTTCTTCATTGAGCGCAGCTCGGGGGTCTCGCCCCGCAGTCCATGCACCTGCGCCCAACCGGTGATGCCCGGCTTGACGTAGTGGCGGTGCATGTAGCGGTCGATCAGGCGCTCATAGTGGTTGTTGTGCTGCACGGCATGCGGCCGCGGCCCAACCACCGACATGCTGCCGCCCAGCACGTTGAAGAACTGCGGCAGCTCGTCCAGACTGCTGCGGCGCAGGAAGGCGCCAAAGCGGGTCACGCGCGGATCATTGCGGGTCGCCTGGGTGATCTTGTCCGAAGACCCTTCCGCATGAACCCGCATGGAGCGGAACTTCAGCATAGAGAACTCCTTGCCCCCCAAGCCATGGCGGCGCTGGCGGAACAACACCGGGCCAGGCGAGCTCAGCTTGACGCCAATGGCCAGCACCGCGAACACAGGCGCCAGCATGATCACCGCCAGACCCGCCACCAGAATGTCCTCAATGCGCTTGACGAGCCGGAAATTATGATCCGCCACGCCCTGTCGGACACCGATCATCGGCACGTTGCCGACCTGGTGCACGCCCGGATTAAGCGTGCCCCAGCCGGTGGTGTCCGGAATCAGCCGCACCGGCACCGGGAAGCGCTCGATCTGCTTCAGCATGGCCTTCATGTCAGCGGCATCACCCGGGGTCATCGACACCCACAACTGATCGAATTCGCCGCGATGCTGGTCCATGTAACGAGGGAGGTCGGCCAGCGCGCCCAGGCAACGGGGCGCATCGCCGCCGCGGCGCGTCGCAAGATCGCCCTTGGCCGAAAAATAGCCGACCACTTCCTTGCCCAGCTCAGGCTTGCCGCGCAGCAGACGATGCAGCTTCAACCCCGACGAGCGCAGGCCGACCAGCAGCACGCGCTCGCGATCCAGGCCGCGGGCGCGCAGGCGATGCAGCTGCACCCGCAACAGTACGCGCACGCCGACCATGCCGATCAGACCTGACACATACCAGGTCAGCAGCCAGCGCGTGGGAACGGCCCCGGCCATATCGACCAGGACAGCATAGAAGGAGAACAACCCGAAGCTGCAGGACCACGCCAGGAGCAGGATCCACAGATCCACCACGAGGCCGCGGCCGCGCCAGCCCCGGTACACAGGGCCGATCATGAAGCAGACCATCGCGCTCAGCAGCACGGCACCAAACACTACGCGCTGCGACGGGTCCGGCGCTGCCGAACCATAGAAGAGCACGTGGGAAAGGATGGCCGAAACCGGTACGACAACCAGGTCGCCGACGCGAAGCGCCAGCTCGAGGGCGGCCCGCGCTTCGACGCGCCTGCGTGACCGGCTGGGGTGGCTGGCGAGCCCTTCTACGGATCCATGTAGCACGAGACAACTCCTATGAACGTTCCGCAGATCCGGGCGAGATCCAAAGCGGCCCCGGTCTCCCCAGCCGGCACCTGCATTTCGTTGCGGTTCTATTGAATACCGCGTGATTGTGTCTGAAGCCCATCACAAAAGATAGCAGCCAGTTATGGCTTATGTGCCGCGCCGGGAAATCAAGCGAGACGCAGACCCATGATTTATATCACTTTGGATCAACTGGCCTCGGCTCAAATCGTGACGCAGGCCCGTCAAGCCTTTGTCACTCACCCCGCACTGCACCAAGCCCCGCCACGCCCCTCTGCTACCATCGCCGGTTCAGTCCGCCGCATCCCCCACCTGCCCGTGGCGGCACCAACTACGTAACGAAACACAGGAGTCTGCATGTCTTCCGAGCTGCTCAAGTCCCTTGGTCTGGACGCGATCAACGCTGGCACCTACCTGGGCAACGGGGAATGGTCGAGCGCGACCGGCGGTGAGCTGATCACCCCGGTCAACCCGACCACCGGCGAGCCGATCGCGCAGGTCCGCGCCACCACCGAGGCCGAGTACGAAACCGTCATTACCCGTGCCCAGGAAGCCTACAAGACCTGGCGCACTACCCCGGCCCCGCGCCGCGGCGAAGCCGTGCGCCTGTGCGGCGAAGCGCTGCGCAAGCACAAGGACGCCCTGGGTTCGCTGGTCGCACTGGAAATGGGCAAGAGCAAGCCCGAAGGCGACGGCGAAGTGCAGGAGATGATCGACATCGCCGATTTCGCCGTGGGCCAGAGCCGCATGCTGTACGGCTACACCATGCATTCGGAGCGCCCCGGCCACCGCATGTACGAGCAGTACCACCCGCTGGGCCTGGTCGGCATCATCTCGGCCTTCAACTTCCCGGTGGCGGTGTGGAGCTGGAATGCCTTCCTGGCCGCCATCTGCGGTGACATCTGCATCTGGAAGCCGTCCAACAAGACCCCGCTGACCGCCATCGCCTCCATGCGCATCTGCAATGAAGCGCTGCGCGAAGCCGGTTTCCCGGACATCTTCTTCCTGGTCAACGACGCCGGCACCGCCCTGTCGGAAAAGATGGTCGACGATCGCCGCGTGCCGCTGATCAGCTTCACCGGCTCGACCCAGGTCGGCCGTACGGTCAACGAAAAGGTCGCCCGCCGCCTGGGCCGCTGCCTGCTGGAGCTGGGTGGCAACAACGCCATCATCCTCGACGAAACCGCCGACCTGAAGCTGGCCGTGCCGGGCATCGTGTTTGGTGCGGTCGGTACCGCCGGCCAGCGCTGCACCACCACCCGCCGCCTGATCGTGCACCGCTCGATCTACGCCGACGTGCTGGCCACGCTGGTCAAGGCCTACAAGCAGGTGGAAGGCAAGATCGGTGATCCGACCGATGCTGCCAACCTGATGGGCCCGCTGAACAGCGACGGTGCCGTGCAGCAGTTCCTCGATGCCATCGCCCAGGCCAAGGCCGCCGGCGGCACCATCGAAACCGGTGGCACCCGCATCGATCGTGCAGGCAACTTCGTGCTGCCGGCCATTGTCTCGGGCCTGAAGAACAGCGACGCGGTGGTCCAGCACGAAACCTTCGCGCCGATCCTGTACGTCATGCCGTACGACAGCCTCGATGAAGCCATCGACATGCAGAACGGCGTGCCGCAGGGCCTGTCGTCCTCGATCTTCACCCAGAACCTGAAGACCGCCGAGAAGTTCCTGTCGGCGGCCGGCAGCGACTGCGGCATCGCCAACATCAACATCGGCACGTCCGGTGCGGAGATCGGCGGCGCGTTCGGTGGCGAGAAGGACACCGGCGGTGGTCGTGAGTCGGGTTCGGATGCGTGGAAGGTCTACATGCGCCGCCAGACCAACACCATCAACTACTCGGATTCGCTGCCGCTGGCCCAGGGCATCAAGTTCGACCTGTAACGCTGTTTTGTAGTGCCGAGCCATGCTCGGCAGGACGGGCCATGAACACTGCAGGAAGTGCAGCCGAGCATGGCTCGGCTCTACAAGGTATGAAGCCGACCCTCGACTTGAGCGGCCGCCGCGTGCTCATTGCCGGCGGCAGCAAGGGCATCGGCCGTGAACTGGCGCTGGCATTTGCGGGCGCCGGGGCACGGGTTTCGGTCTGCGCCCGCGGCCTGCCCGGGCTGCAGGCACTGCAGACCGACGCCGAGGCACAGGGCACGCCCGTGCATGTTGTCGCGGCCGACCTGGCCGAGATCGAGCAGATCGGCGGCTGGCTGCAGGCCGCCGCCGATGCGCTTGGCGGCATCGACGTGCTGGTCAACAACGCCACCGGCTACGGCATGGCCGACGACGAAGACGGCTGGGCGGCCAGCCTGCAGATCGACCTGATGGCGGCCGTACGTGCCTCCCGCCTGGCCCTGCCTTGGCTGCAGGCCTCGGATGACGCCTGCATCCTCAACCTGTCCTCGATCGCCGCGCAGCAGCCCCGCCCCGGTGGCGCGCCGTATGCGGCGGCCAAGGCCGCACTCTCGCACTACACCACCTCGCAGGCACTGGCGTTGGCGGCGGACCGCATCCGGGTCAATGCCATCGCGCCGGGCTCGATCGAGTTCGCCGATGGCCTGTGGGACCGACGCCGCGTGGAGGATCCCGCGCTGTACCAGGCCACCCTGGCGCGGATCCCGTTCGGCCGCTTCGGCCACCCGCGCGAGATCGCCGACGCCGCGCTGTTCCTGTGCTCGCCGCTGGCGCGCTGGATCACCGGCCACGTGCTCAACGTGGATGGTGGCCAGGTGTTGATGGGCTGATGCTTCCGCCCGGGTAGCTGCCAACCTTGGCTGGCGCTCTCCATCGACCAAGGTCGACGCCTACCCCGGCCGCCGCCGTGCCGCCCATGGGCTTGCCGGCCCGCAGGCACTATCATGTGTGCACTGCCAAGGAGGATCCCATGAGCGCGGCACCCCGACAGACAAGCGGCCTAGCCGTCCTCAGCCTGGTGCTGGGCATCGCCAGCTGGACCGTGCTGCCCTTCGTGGCCAGCATCGTGGCGATCATCACCGGGCACATGGCCCGCAGCGAGATCCGCCGCCGTCCCGCCGAACTGGAAGGCGATGGACTGGCCCTGACCGGTCTCATCCTGGGCTGGTTGAACGTGATCATGCTGGGCCTGGGCCTGCTGGTCCTCGTCCTGTTCTTCGGCGGTCTGGCCTGGCTGGCCACGCTGTCGAACTGACCGCCATGAGCGCATCGGACAGCACTGAACGCTTCAGCAGCCGGGTCGCCGATTACGTGCGCTACCGCCCGGATTATCCCGCTGCGCTGATGGACTGGCTGCACGGGCCGATGGCCGTGCCCACCGCGGCGCTCGTCGCCGACATCGGTGCCGGCACCGGCATTTCCAGCCGCCCGTTCCTGGCCGCCGGCCATCCGCTGGTGGCAGTGGAGCCCAATGCGGCCATGCGCGCGGCCGCCGAGCAGTGGCTGGCACCGCAGTTTCCGCTGTTCCGCGCCGTCGATGGCCGCGCCGAGGCGACCGGGCTGACCGATGCCAGCGTCGATCTGGTAAGCGCCGCGCAGGCCTTCCACTGGTTCGACACCGTGGCGGTGCGTGCTGAATGGCAGCGCATCCTGCACCCGGGCGGACTCACCCTGATCTACTGGAATTCGCGCCTGCTCGATGCCAGCCCGTTCCTGGTCGGCTACGAGCAGCTGCTGCTGGACTACGGCACCGATTACACCGCGGTGGCCGAGCGCTACCAGGACGATGCCACCATGCAGGCCTGGTTCGGCCCCGGCCTGCGCGGCATGATCGAGCTGCCCAACGTGCAGCACCTGGACTTCGACGCTCTGCGCGGGCGCCTGCTTTCTTCCTCCTACGCACCGCAGCCCGGGCACCCGCGCCATGCGCCGATGCTGGCTGCGCTGCAGGACCTGTTCAACGCCCATGCGGTGGATGGACAGGTCGTCTTTGAATATCGAACCCGAGCCTTCCTCGGCACGCTGGACTGAACCGACGCATGTATTCGCTTGCCCGCCCCTTCCTGTTCTCGCTCGACGCCGAGCGCGCCCACGGCCTCGGCCTGTCCGCACTGGACCTGGCCTACCGCAGCGGCACCACGCCGCTGCTGGCCGCACGCATCGCGCCGATGCCGAGCACCGTGTTCGGGCTGACTTTCCCCAATCCGGTCGGCCTGGCCGCCGGCCTGGACAAGAACGGCGAGCACATCGATGCCTTGTTCGCGCTGGGCTTCGGCTTCGTCGAGATCGGCACCATCACCCCGCGCCCGCAGGATGGCAACCCGAAGCCGCGCCTGTTCCGGCTGCCGGCGCAACAGGCCATCATCAACCGCATGGGCTTCAACAATGCCGGTGTCGATGCGCTGGTACGCAACGTCGAGCGCGCGCGTAACCGCCGCGGCCTGCTCGGCATCAACATCGGCAAGAACAAGGACACCCCCAACGAGCGGGCGGTCGATGACTACATCACCTGCCTGGACAAGGTCTATCCGCTGGCCGACTACATCACCGTCAACATTTCCTCGCCCAACACCGCCGGCCTGCGCGAACTGCAGGAAGAGACCGCGCTGCGCCAGCTGGTGAGCCAGCTGCGTGAGCGCCAGGAGACCTTGGCTGCGCAGCATGGTCGACGCGTGCCGATGCTGGTGAAGGTGGCGCCTGACCTGAGCGAGCGCGACATCGACGCCGCCGCCCGCGTGCTGGGCGAACTGCAGGTGGACGGCGTGATCGCCACCAACACCACCATCGATCGCAGCCGCATCGCCGGCGATCCGCTGGCCAGCGAGGCCGGTGGCCTGTCCGGTGCGCCGGTGCTGGAGCAGTCGACCCTGGTGCTGCGTCGCCTGCGCGCGCGCCTGCCCGAATCGGTGCCGCTGGTCGGCGTGGGTGGCATCCTCTCCGGTGCCGACGCAGTGGCCAAGATGGCCGCCGGCGCCGCCCTGGTGCAGTGCTACAGCGGCCTGATCTACCGTGGCCCGTCGCTGGTGGCCGAGTGCGTGGAGGCGATCCGTCGCCGCCGGGAAGCGCCCAGCCGTGGCGCGGTGGCGCCGCTGTGAGCGCGCCCATGGACGGCCACGACACCTCCGCCGCACCGCTGCGCTGGACCCTTACCGAAAACGCTCCGCTGCAGGCGTTGAACACCTTCCACGTGCGCGCCAACGCGGCGCAGCTGCTGGAACTGCACGACCCTGCCCTGCTGCCGGACGTGCTGGCATTGCCCAGCGTGGCCAACGGCCCACTGCTGGTGCTGGGCAGCGGCAGCAACGTGCTCATCGCCGATGACCTCCCGGGCACCGTGCTGGTGTTCGGCAACCGCGACATCAGCTTCCTCGAGCACCGCGCCGACCACGCGGTGATCCGCGCCGGCGCCGGTGTGTCCTGGCACGGCCTGGTGATGTGGTCGCTGCAGGAAGGTCTGTCCGGCCTGGAGAACCTCGCACTGATTCCCGGCACCGCCGGTGCAGCACCGATCCAGAACATCGGTGCCTATGGCGCGCAGGTGGGCGAGTTCATCCAGACCGTCGAAGCCTGGGACTGCCAGGAGCAGGCTTGGGTGCGCATGGATAACGAACAGTGCGGCTTCGGTTACCGCGACAGCGTGTTCAAGCAGCAGCCCGACCGCTACCTGATCACCGCCATCGAATTGAGACTGCCGCTGCTGCACGCCCTGCGCATGGACTACGCCGGCATCCGCGAGGAGCTGCAGGCACAGGGCGTGGAACTGCCTAGTGCGGTCGACGTGGCCAATGCGGTCATCGCCATCCGCCGCCGCAAGCTGCCCGATCCGGACGTGCTGGGCAACGCAGGCAGCTTCTTCAAGAACCCGGTGCTGCCGCTGGAACAGGTCGACGTGCTGCTGCAGCACTTCCCTGAACTGCCGGTGTTCCCGGCCGAGCGTGATGACCAGCGCAAGGTCTCGGCGGCCTGGATGATCGAATCCTGCGGCTGGAAAGGTTTCCGCGAAGGCGACGCCGGCGTGGCACCCAGCCATGCACTGGTGCTGGTCAACCACGGTAACGCCACCGGCGCCGAACTATTGGACCTGGCACGGCGCATCTCCGCCTCGGTGCTGGAGAAGTTCGGCGTGCCGATCGAACCGGAGCCGCGCCTGCTCGGCGCCCAGTGGTGAACGCCACGGCGCGGCCCGCGCTCGCCACCCCGGCGCGGGCGGCGCTGCTGATGCTCGCCAGCACGATGGCGTTTGGCTTGATGGCCATCGCCATCCGCTATGCGACCCGCTACGTGCCGACCCAGGAAGTTGCGTTCTTCCGCAACACGTTTGGCCTGCTGGCACTGCTGCCGATGCTGCTGCGCCCGGGCCGTGCGCCACTGAAGACCCAACAGCTGCCGCGCTACTTCGTGCGCAGCGCGATCGGCCTGGGCTCGATGCTGTGCGCGTTCTGGGCGCTGGGCCACCTGCCCCTGGCGCAGGCGGTGTCGCTGTCCTATTCCACACCGTTGTTCGTCACAATTGCCGCGGTGCTGTGGCTGGGTGAAACCGTGCGCGTGCGGCGCTGGGCGGCGGTGGTGGTGGGTTTCATCGGCGTGCTGGTGATCGTCCGGCCGGGCACCGCGGGGTTTTCCGCCGGCAGCCTGATCGCCGTTGCCGCGGCCCTGCTCAGTTCGCTGGTGGCCATCCAGATCAAGCAGCTGACCCGCGTGGACAGCGCCGACACCGTGGTGCTCTACACCTATGTGTTCTGGGTGCCGCTGTCGCTGGTCCCGGCCGTGTTCGTATGGGTCTGGCCCACGGGCATGGCCTGGGTGTGGCTGGTGGCGACGGGCGTGATGGGCACGGTCGGCCAGCTGCTGTGGACGCGTGCACTGCGCTTGGGCGAGGTATCGGCCCTGACCCCGATCAGCTTCCTGCAGCTGCCGCTGGTCACACTGTGTGGCTGGCTGTTGTTTGATGAGAGCGTGGACCGCTGGACGCTGATCGGTGCCGGCATCATCTTGGCGGCGAACGCGTATATCGCGCACCGCGAGGCGGTGCTGGCACGGCGCGCCGCGAGCGTGGCAGCGACGGCGGCCGCCAAGCCGGCGGAGTAAGGGTTGTTCGGCAGGGCTTGCAGCCCTGCACCTGCAGAATCAACGTCAACGTCAACGTCAGAAGCCAGAGCGGCATTCCGTGGGATGGCGGGGCACTGTGGGTTTGCGGGGACGCCGTAAATACGTCCATGTAGGCTTGGTCGCCGCTTGCTCCTGTGCGCTGTCCTGCGCACACGGCAAGACCGGGGTTGGGCGTCCTGCCCAACCCGCCCGAGGCATGCCTCGGGCCCA